>CAYNVP010000085.1:0-11047 GCA_964400665.1 uncultured Pirellulales bacterium
TATCATAGAGGAGTGGAAGCTGATTTTCACTTCCTGCCGGAAGCCAGAACGGAAACTGGCGGCGCTTTTGCGGGTTTTATATGGATATTAACAGGATGGACAACCACATTTCAGGCGAAGAGGGCGAAAAGTTCGTCCCCACCTGTTCGATATGCGGAGAGAAACACTGGCCTCACCACCCTAATGTGCCCTGTTTCAATGCAAAAAAGGTCAAAGAAAAGGCCAGGGCCGAGGCAAAAGCAAAGGCATTAGCCGAAAAATTAGCAAGGGCTGAGGCCAAACGACTGGCAAAGGAAAAAGCAAAAGCGGAGAAGTTAGCAAGAGCACAGGCAAAAGCGGAGGAAAAAGCCGACAGGCGTGCCTATCAGGAGGCAATAAGCAAAGCGGAAGAGATTGCGCACCGAGAGGTAAAGGCAAGAGATGAAGCCGAAAGAATAGCACAGGCCGAAGCCAAGGCGAGAGCGGCCGCTGAGGAAAAAGCAAGGACCGAAGCCGAGGCAAGAGCAAGAGTCGAACAACAACACAGGGCCGAACTCGAAAAAAAGGCCAGTGATTTTCAGGAAGCCCAAAGGCAAATCGAAGGGCGACTAAAGGCCAAAGCAAATGCCCATATCCAGTTACAGAAGCAGCTTGATGAATATAACCGGCTGATTAGCGAATTACAGAAAAAGCTCGAAGTCCAGACAAAGGCCCATACCGCCGCCGAGCAGCAGGCACGTGTTGAATCGCAGGCCAAGACCGAAACAGACAAGAAGCTGCAGGCACAGATTGACGCCGGGACACAACTACAAAAACATCTCGATGAGCACCGCAAGCAGATTGACGAATTACGAGAATCGCTTGAAACACAAACTCAGGCACGCATCGCCGCCGAGCAGCAGACACGTGTTGAATCGCAGGCCAAGACCGAAACAGACAAGAAGCTGCAGGCACAGATTGACGCCGGGACACAACTACAAAAACATCTCGATGAGCACCGCAAGCAGATTGACGAATTACGAGAATCGCTTGAAACACAAACTCAGGCACGCATCGCCGCCGAGCAACAGGCCGATATGGAAACACAGGCCAGGACACAGGCCGAATCGACTATTGAGGAAAAGGCGGAGACCTTTGGACAATCGCTGAACGAGGTTAAGGCACGGTTGCAGACCCAAGGTCAGGCGCTTGCCGAGGCGCACGAGAAGCTAAAACAGCTCGGTGAGAAATTAGCGCAAACTGAAACCCGGCTGCGGGCGGAGGAAAAGGCAAGAAGCGAGGTTGAAGAACGACTTGCACGCGAGATTCAGAGCAGAACCATTGCCGAGAAGCAGGCGCAACATCAGGGAGAGCAGCGTCTTAAGGCCGAGACACGAGCCGAGCAGACCGAGCTGGGGATAGAGGCGGAGAAACAGGCGAGAATCAAGGCCGAGCAGCAGACACGGGCAGAACTGGAAGAAAAGGCGAAAGCATACGGGCAGGCGGTTGCGCAGCTCGAAGAAAAAACGCGGCTGCTCACGGAATCGCTGGCCGCTACACGTCAGCAGGCAGAAGCACAGACGGCCGCAGCTAAAGAAGCGGAACAAAAACTCAAAAAACAGGCGGAAGCGATTGCCGAATTAAAAAGCAGCGTCGAAACCCAGACGCGAACAATAGCCGAGCTTCACAAAAAACTGGATATTCAAAATGCTTCACTAACCTCAGCGGAAAAGCAGGCACAAGCCGAGGTCGAGAGAAGGGCAAAAGCCGAGGCAATAGCGGACGCCGAGACAAAAGCAAGACACGAGGCGAATGAGCAGGTCCGGCTTGAGAAACAATTGCGCCAGCAGGCGGAAGAAAAATCACGGGCAGAAATCGAGGAAAAGGCGAAAATCTACGGCCAGGCAATCTCGCGGCTCGAAGAGCGACTTAAGAGCGCCGTCGAAGCAAGAACGCACGCCGAAGAAGAACTGAAACTTCAAACGCAAACACGACTCGAAGCGGAAACAAAATCTCAAAATCTTGCGGCAGAACTGGAGCGACTGCGGTCACAATTAGACATACAAGCCGGGGAAAGAAAGAATCTGCAAACCGAGACCCAGGCAAGACAGCAGGCGGAACAACAGTTGAAGACACTTGCCGACAAAGCAGCAAAATTAGAACAGACATTTATACAGGTCGAGAAAGAGCGAGCAGAGGCCAAAGAGCAGCTGCAGGCAGAAAGCAAGAGGCGAACGGCAACCGATGAAAAGGCAAATCGGCTGAGCGAAGAGCTCGTCAAAGCGACAGCGACTGCCCAAGCCGAGCAAAGAGCCGGACAGGAGGCGGAAAAAAAGGCCCAGACCGCGCTGCAGGCCGCTATAAGAGCCGAAAAGCAGGCAAGGTCGGAGATTGAGGAGAAGGCGAGAATCTACGGCCAGACGACAGCGAGGGCGGAAGAAAAGATAAAGCAATTGACGGAGGCGCTAAAGCAGGCCGACGAAAAACTAAGCGACCAGACAGAAGCAAAAACCATCGCTGAACAACAGGCAAAAACAAATGCTGAAAAACTGGCTGAACTTTCCGAACAGCTTAAGTCTCAGACAAAATCGCGTGCCGTCGTTGAGGAGCAATTGAAAGCGGAAAATCTGGCGAGGTTAAAAGCCGAACAGACCGCTGCAAAAGCAGCCGAAGAGAAACTGCAGGCGCAAACCGTTGCGCACACCGAGGCAAAGGCACGAGTCGAGGCGCAGCAATCGGCCAAGGCCGAAGGCGAGGCAAAAGCCAGATTGGCCGAGCAGCTAAATTCGGCTGTTCAGGCCAAGACACAGGCCGAAAAGCAGGCCGAGCATCAAAACGAGGCGCGTTTGTCGGCTGAGAAAAAGTCGCAACTCGAAGCTGAAAAGCGGGCACAGGCCGAGGTGCAAGCGGCGGCAGCCGAAAACGCCCGAACCCGCGCGGAACAAACGGCAAAAGAACACGCGCAGGCGAGAGCCGAATTTGAAAGACAGGCAACCGCGCAATTAGAGGAAAAGGCCAAGACATACGCCCGTGAAATAACGGCAGCGCAGGAAAAAACAAAGCTGTTCCGATCGCAAATCACACAGCTTCAGCAGAAAATCGACACCGAATTACAGGCGAGGGCGTCGCTTGCCGAACAGCTCTCAGCCGAACAGAAGGCAAAAGCAGAAGCATCTGAAAAAACAAAACACCTTACGGAACAGTTTAATCGCCTGCAGGCCGAACTCTTGAACCAGATTGCAGCCAAAACACAGGCCGAAAAGAAATTACGCGAGGAAACTCAGGCAAAAACGAAGGCGGAATCAATCACCCGAACACAAGCGGAAAAGCTGACTGCACTGGAAGCCAGATTCGAACGGGAACTCGATGCTCGTTCCGAAAAAATAGCGATTGCCGCAGCCAAGGCAAAAGTGAAAGGTCGGGTAGACGAGCTGCAGGCCGAATTGACCAGGGTAAACCAGCAGATTACATTGCACGCTGAAGCGATGCAAAAGACAGAACAGAAATTGAAGGCGGAAACCGAAGCCCGGCTGAAGGCGGAGGAAAGGGCAGACGGCGAGATGCAACAGCGGGCGAGGGCGGAGGCACTGGCCGAAGCACAGTCAAAGGCCGCGCAGCAGGCACAGGAAAAAATCGAGACACAGGCCCGACAATGGCAACGATTCGAACAACAGATACGGGTTGAACTGGAAGAAAAAGCAACAAAATACGGTGAGGCGATAGCAAAGGCGGAGGAAAAAGCGAGGTCGCTTGCCGATTCACTACGGGCGGCTGAAGAAAAACTGAATGAGGAGGCAAACCGCCGAGGGCAAGCGGAAGATAGCGCCAGAGCTTACCGGCAAAAGCTCGCTGATATAGAAAATAAACTTATCACACAGGAAAAGGAAAGGGCTGAAGCCGAGCAACGATTGGCTGAGGAGCACGAGGCTACAGCACAGTTGCAGGAACAATTAGCAGCTCACGCCGAACGGCTTGAACAGATAGAAAAAGACCTGAATGCCGAAACCGCTGGCAGGACCAAAGCAGAGGAGCAGCTTGCAGCGGCAATAGAGCAACGCCAGCGTGCTGAAGAAAAGGCACAGCAGGAAACCGAAGAAAGGGCCAAGGCCCAGGCCCTTACACAGGCACAAGCCGAAGCGCGTGCGCAAGCAGAGGCAACAGCAAAGGCGGAGGTACATGCAAGAAGCCAGGCCGAACAGCGGGCAAAAGCGGAACTCGAGGAAAAAACCAAAACTTACAGCGAGACGATAGGCAACCTTCAGCAGCGAGTCGAATCGCTGGTCGAGGCGATTCGCCAGGTTGAGGAAAAGCTGTCATCAAGCCAGGCGGCCAAAACGCAGGCCAAACAACAACTGCGAAATTACGCTGAACAGCTCACAGAGCTTGAGACCAAGCTCGACGCACAGGCGGCTATGATGGCTCAACTGGAGGAAAACATCGAAGACGAAAACAGGCTGAGAAAAGAATCGCAGGAACTATCGCAACAGTATGCCCGGCAAAAGGCACAAGCCGAGGCGACAGCACAGGTCGACGCACAGGCGAGAGCCGAAGCCGAACGAAGGGCCAAAGAGGCAACCGAATCAGCGTCGCAGGCACAACAGAAGGCAAAAACCGAGCTTCAGGAACAACTAAAAGACTTTACCGAGACACTGTCGAATATCCAGGAACAGTTGAATCACCAAATTGAGGCCAGGGCTACAGCCGAACAGCAGATAAGGTCACTGACCGAGACGGTGGAGCAATTAAAACAGCAGACGGCCACCCTGACACAGGATAAAGAACGGGCCGAGCAAAATCTCAAAGAGATTAGCGCCGTGCTAACAGAGTCGCGTAAAGAACTTGAGGCCGCAACCGAGGCAAGAACACGGTTTGAAGAACAGTTGGAAGCTGATATAGAAGCAAGAACGAGCGCCGAGGAAAAGGCCGAAAGATTAGCAGGAGAATTAGCGAAAGCACAGGGCAGGGCCGAGGCCGAGGAAAAGGCAAGACGACTGTCGGAAGAAAAGGCCCGCGTCGAGACCGAGCATAAGACAAAAGCCGAGCAGCAGGCACGCGCTCGATTAGAGCAAAAAGCACAGGCCTACGGCGAAGCAATAGCAACAGCCCAGGAAAAGGTCAGATATTATGCTGAGGCCCTGACGGAAGTCAGAAACAAGCTGGTCGAACAGGAAAAGGCGGCGAAACAGCTCGACAGCCGGCTGAACAGTGAAGCCGAGCATCGACTGCAACTCGAAGAGCAAATCGAACAATATCAGCAACAACTCGAACAGGCCCAGGAAAAGCTTCAGACAGAATCGTCGGCAAGACAACAGGCAGAGACCGACGCAACAATGCGAGGCGAGAAAACAATCGACCTCGAACGGCGGCTGCAAGCTCAACTGGACGAGCAAACTGAATCCTTCAAAGAGCAAATCGAACAATTACAGGGAAAAATGCAGACCGAGCTGCAGGATAAAGAAAATCTGCGGGAGCAGCTCAGGGCCGAGGCCGAAGCGAGGACCCTGGCAGAGCAAAAGGCACAGGAGCTGCTGCGTCAGAAAACAGAGGCGTATGAGCGTGTGATTGCCGCTGCGGAAGAACAGCTCAAAGGCGAATCCCAGAAGTTCTCGCAATTGGAGGAAAAGCTCAAGGCGCTTCAGCAGGAAAAAACAGAAGCCGAACACAAATTGGAAGCGGAAATCGAAGCGAGAATATCGGCCCAGGAGAATACGAGGGACTACGCGGACAGATTAGCGGAACTGGAAAGCCGGCAGTTACAGTCTTCCGCGGAAGCAGTTGATGCCCAAAACAAGCTGATAACCGAGGCCGAAGCAAAAGAGCAGATACAAAAACAGATGGATTTGCTGACGGCCCGGATATCCGAGGCCGAGCAGAAGCTGCGGGAGGAGAGCAAAACAAGGGCTACATTAGAACAGAAGCTAAAGGCAGAAACGGATGCACGCTTACAAGTCGAAGAAAAGGCGCAGACGGAAGCCCTGAAGCTGGCTGAAGCCGAGGAGCGGCTGGAACAACAAATGGAGCCGGCATCAGCGGAGGACATAACTGTCGGCGAGGAAGATAACGAAGTGGCACAGGACGAGGAGCAATTAGAACCTCAAATGGAAACAGCGGCGTTAGAGGACGTAATAGCCAGCGAAGACGGTAATGGAGAAGCACAAACCGAAGGGCAGCCGGCGCCATTCGAAATCCGCGAAATACCTCCGGTAAAGAATTTTGTCTGCGAATGCTGCGGGAGAAACGACCTTTCAGAAAGCGAACTGAGCAGGATAGACTCTGGTCACCTGTTTTGTTCCGACTGCCTGGCAGCACTGAGGCGATGACGGCGGGCGGGGCTTCGCTGGATATTCAGAGGCCTTTGAAGACTAAAAAATCGTTTCATACATCCTCGAATCTGCTTTAGGCAGCAGCGTTTATAAGCACATCATACAAAGACACTTACGGCCATTGCCAGCCCTGCTTCGGGATTAGCCGGCGACAGATTCGTTTGACAGACCCCAGTAAATTTTCGTATATTATAATTTCTTTGTTTTGTGAATGTGAACTCAATCACAAACTCGTCGTAGTGAAATTATGCGATACCACAAAATTCCAAATGAGACCATTCGCAGGCTGCCGATTTACCTTCGGGGGCTGACGCTATTATCTCAGCAGGGCCTCATCAACATCTCCAGCAGCAAGCTGGCCGACTCTGTCAACGTGAATCATTGGCAGATAAGGAAGGATTTTTCTTACTTCGGTGATTTTGGGAAGCGCGGGGTGGGCTACAACATTGAGACCCTCACCAGGCGAATTAAAAAGATTTTGAACCTTGACGCAGTGCACAGGGCCGCGCTGGTGGGCGTTGGAAATCTCGGCTCGGCCCTTCTGGCGTACCCGGGCTTCAAAATGTACGGTTTCGAAATTGCAGTAGCATTCGACAACGACCCCGCCAAAATAGGCACCAAAGTAAATAATGTCGTCGTTGAGAGCATTTCGAAATTGAGTACCCTGGCAAAACGACAGGTGGACCTCGGTATTATAGCCGTGCCCGAACAAGCTGCGCAGGATGTGGCTGATGCATTGGTCAGGGTCGGTATAAAGGGAATATTGAATTTTGCTCCGCGCAGAATAAATGTTCCCAAAAAGATAAAAGTGATTACAATAGATATAGCAACCGACCTCGCCCGTCTGCCTTATTATATTCCCTCAACCTGAGGATTGCAGGCATCGAAGATTTCTAAAAAGAAAGTTTAAAAGGAAATGTTGACCGGGGCAAAAATGACGATCAAAAAAATCAATAAAGACACTTTCAAGCGGTTTGTAGATACCCTTGTAAAAGAACATAAAGTATTCGGCCCTTGCGCCAAAGGCGACCGTTTTGAATTTGAGCAGCTTGATTCAGCGGACCAGCTTCGTTTGGACTACGACGTGACCCTTCGGCCGCCTAACAGAACGTACTTCCTGCCGCCCGTAGAAACAATTCTAACATACGAAGTTGGCGGCGAGTACAAGTCGGTCTTCGATGACACCGAATTCATCCTTATGGGCATTCACCCTTATGATATGGCGGCGTTAAATCAGATGGACCGGCTCTTCAGTCAGGACAATTCTGACACCCACTATATGAGAAGACGACAAAACGCCACGATAGTCGCCTGCGACGTCGTTACGCCTTCAAGGGATGTTTTCGCGGCATCGATGGGGACGGCTACAGTAAAAACCGGCTTCGACGCACTGCTTACAGACATCGGCGATTCATACCTGATGGAAAGCGGCTCCGAAAAAGGCGATAAACTCCTGGCAAAGGCCAAAGACGCAGTTGATGCGACCGCAAGGGACCTCGAACAAAGGAAAAAAATATGGGTAGAGAATGAAAAACGTCTTAACAAGCACAAGCTGAACTGCGACTACTCTTATCTGCCCACGCTGCTCGAAAGGGCATACAATCACCCCGTCTGGGAGGAAAAGGCCCGAACCTGCTTTAGCTGCGGCTCATGCAACCAAGTCTGCCCGACATGCTACTGTTTCAATATGCAGGACGACGTGAATTGGGGATTCATTTCGGGTAAAAGAACCAGATGCTGGGACGGCTGCCTGCTCGACGGCTTTACCAAGGTAGCGGGCGAGCACGAATTCAGGAAAAAACGCGAGGACCGCTTCAGACACCGAATCTATCGAAAAGGCAAATACGTGCCCGAGAAGATTGGCAGCCAAATACCGGCCTGTGTCGGCTGCGGACGCTGTGTGCACGCGTGTCTGCCAGATATCGCAAACCCGATAAACGTATATAACCGGCTGATTGAAGACCTGGGGATAAAATGATTTTAATCGTGCAATCTTGTTTCACGGATAAGGAGTTAGGCAATGTGTGAGCGGTGTGCTGTTGAAAAAGACATTTACCTGCCGCGGCTGGCGACGCTGGAGAAAAAGCGTCTTATGAATCCAACGGAGATGTACCTGCGGCTGGCAATCGACGATGGCGAACCGTTCGATTACATACCGGGGCAATTCGTCGAGGTTTCCATCGCGGGAATCGGGGAGGCGCCGATTACAATTTCCTCGTCGCCCACACAAAAGGGATACTTCGAGCTGGTTGTCCGCCGAATCGGCAACGTCACCAATGCAATCCATCGCCTCAGGGATGGCGATAAAATAGGAATACGAGGCCCATACGGAAAAGGGACGTATCCTGCAGAACAAGCAAAGGGCAGGAACATTGTGTTCGTATGCGGCGGAATAGGGCTTGTACCTCAACGGTCTTTCATAAACTACATTCTCGACAACCGAGCCGACTACGGCGAATTGACGGTTCTGTTAGGCACAAAGTGTATGTCTCAGCGGTTCTTCAACTCGGAGCTTGACGCCTGGTCCGGCCGGGAAGATATGCACTTTATGGAGACAATCGACCAGGCCGACGACTGCTGGCTGGGCAACGTCGGCGTCGTTACAACGCTGATACCGAAAATCGAGACGGAGCTCACCTCGGCGCTTGTTTTTGTATGCGGGCCGCCTGTGATGTATAAGTTCGTGCTCCTGGCCCTCGATGAAGCCAACGTGCCCCGTGAGAATATATTCCTTAATCTCGAAAGAAAAATGAAGTGCGGAGTGGGAAAGTGCGGACACTGCCAGATAAACAACCTTTACGCGTGTATAGACGGGCCGGTATTTAGATATTCCGACTTGGGTGTAGCACCGGAGGCAATATAAAAATGGACAGACCCAGATTAGCTATTTTCGACTTCGCCTGCTGCGAAGGATGCCAGCTGCAGATTGTAAATCTCGAAGAGGAACTGCTCGACCTTGTCGATGCCGTTGACGTAGTTGAATGGCGGGAAGCAATGAGTGAACAAAGTCACGAATATGACATCGCCATCATCGAAGGTTCAATCACAAGACCTGAAGATGAAAAGCGTCTTGAGATTATACGCACAAGGGCCAAAACCCTGATTGCCCTCGGCGCCTGCGCAACAATAGGCGGCATAAACAAGCTCAAGAATAATTTCGACCTGCAGGATGTCAAAAATTGTGTTTACGGCAAGTCGGCCAACATGCCGCACCTCGATACTGCACCGACAAAAGCCGTGGATGAAGTTGTGAAGGTGGATTATAAAATCCACGGCTGCCCGATAGACAGAAAGGAATTCACTTATATTATTCGATGCCTGCTTATGGGGAAAAAGCCGGAGATACCGGAGTGGCCCGTCTGCGTCGAATGCAAGGCCAAAGGCAACCCCTGCCTGTGGGATTATGGGCAGATTTGTCTTGGGCCGATTATAAGGGCCGGCTGCGGCGCGAGATGCCCATCATCAGGATTCAGGTGCTTCGGCTGTCGCGGCTACATCGATGACCCAAACACCAATGCAGCCAAAGATGTAATCGACAAATACGGACTCAACGTGGAACAATTGAAAGCCAAGATGGTTCTTTTTGGAACTGGCTATGAGCCAACATACGCATAAAAATCTGGATATTAACGTTCATCATATAACCCGTGTCGAAGGGCACGGCAACATTGTTGTCAACGTCACCAACGGCAAAATCGAAAAACTCCAGTGGCAGGTGCCCGAGGCGCCGCGATTCTTCGAGGCGATGGTCAGGCGCCACAACTATCAGGACATACAGTTAATTGCCTCCCGCATCTGCGGAATATGTTCCATTACGCACTCATTTGCCGCCACCAAGGCAATTGAATCTGCAATGGGCTTGGATGTCTCGGAACAAGCCGACAAAGTTCGCATACTTATGCACTATTCCGAACAGCTCCAAAGCCACACCCTGCACATCGGATACCTGGCCGCTCCGGACTTCTTCGGCGCACCATCAGTCGTGCCGCTTGTTGCCAAGGCCGCAGACGTCGTCAAAACTATCGTGAAAGTTCACAGGACCGCAAATGAATGGTCGGACCTGCTCGCGGGCAGGACAACGCACCCTGTAACTATCATACCGGGCGGGCTGACCCGCATACCTACTGAAAAACAGTTCCGCCAGTTGCAGCAAACTCTTAAAGACACCATACCCGACCTGAAGAAAATAGCCGAGTCGGTCTTAAGCGTCGCAGCCAACGTCCCCAGATTTGAACGCCCCACCGAATATGTATCGCTCAAGCAGACCAACCCGCCGACATATACTTTCTATCACGGTGGCATCACATCAACGGACATCAAGGGAGCGGTCCTTCCGATTGAAAAATGGCACGAGGTAGCAAACGAATACGTTGTTGAGCAGTCAACAGCCAAGTGGGCAAAGTGGCATCGCGATACATACATGGTCGGAGCACTGGCCCGGTTCAACAACAACGCCGAGTTATTATCGCCTCTGGCCAAAGACGCCGCAAAAACCTTCGGTCTCCAAAAGGGCTGCTGCAACCCGTATATGAATACTGTTGCCCAGCTTGTTGAGTGCTTTCACATCGTAGAAACGAGCATTGAGATGATTGACGAGCTGCTTACCAAAGGGCTAAAAGACGAAAAGGTGACAAGTGCCCCGAAGGCGGGCAAGGGCGCCGGCTGTGTCGAAGCTCCCCGCGGCATCCTGTTCCACGAGTACGAATTCGACAAAAACGGCAACTGCGTCGCGGCAGATATGTGCATACCGACAAACCAGAACCACG
>CAYNVP010000086.1:0-10839 GCA_964400665.1 uncultured Pirellulales bacterium
CCTTTTTGAATTTGTCCTGCCAGCTTTGTTTATTGGCGATGAACCGGGTCGTGGAAGTGATGACGGTGTCGATTATACGCAGGTTGTTCGCCTGGAGTGAGGTTCCAGTTTCTGTAAGCTCGACGATTGCGTCAATCAGCCGGGCCTTGACCTCGGTGGCGCCCCAGCTGAATTCGACCTTGACGTTGATATTTTTGTCGGCGAAATACTTTCTGGTCACGTTTACCAGCTCGGTGGCGACGATGCCGCCTTTGAGGTCTTCCGGTTTTTTTGCCTTTGATTCGTCGGGGACAGCCAGAACCCATCTGGCCGGTGTTTTTGTCGCCTTGCTGTATCCAAGCTCGCAGACCTCGACTACGTCGGAAGCGTTTTCCATTATCCAGTCGTAGCCGGTTATGCCGGCGTCCAGCACGCCGTCGTCAACGTATCGGCTCATCTCCTGCGCGCGCAGCATAGTCAGTTGAATCTGTTCGTCGTCGATTGCGGGCAGAAAGCTTCTCTCGGAGCCGGAGATGTTGTAGCCGGCCTTGCGGAACAGCTCAATCGTTGCCGCTTTCAAACTGCCCGCGGGTATGCCTAATTTTACGAGTTTTTCCGACAATTTGGTTCGCTCCGAAAACTGGGTTATTTCCTGGTTATTTTTTCTTACCTGATTTTTTCTTCGCCGGTTTTTTCTTTCGCGATTTCCGCGGCTTTGGCGATTCGCTTTGGCGTCGCAAAAGCGAGTAGAACTCATAAGCGTTTTTCGCCGGGATTTGCCTTGTTAAAAATCCTTCGATTTCCTCATAGCCGGCTTCGGCGTGAACAAGTTCATTGGTCCTGAGGAACTCTATCATTCCCGGAGTAAGCGGTATGGCGTGGCCCCGCAGGGCCGTCAGCATAATGTAATCGACCACAAAGGTGTTGGCGCCGGTTAGTTTTTCGAGCACCTGTTTTGCCGGTCGTTTGCCTAATTTATTGAGGGCCTGTAAACTGAGCATATTGTATTTTTCGAACACTGCCCGCAGCGAATTACCCAGCGCCGCTGCTGTATTGCGTGCTGTGGTAACATCCTGCCCAAGCACTTCGGCTGTTTCGTCGACCGCAGCCACGCGCAGGTCGTTCCAGTCGATAAAGTAGTCCCTGAGTTTTTTGATTGCGGAATGCGCCTTCGGGTCGGTGATGTTCTCGCTAACGACGGCATAGACCAGCGCATCCACGGGCTCGTCGTAATCTACGCGGGCCGGCTTTGCGGTTCGCCGCTTCAGGGCAAGATATAATTTCTTTATCTTTTTTGAGTATTCTTTGCTGTCCTTCATAGCTGCCTTTCAGCCGCTAGGTAATCCCAAATCGGGCGTTTGGCGGCCCGCTGCGACAGGCGAATATAACAGTCAACCCTGCTCGTGGTCAACCAAATCTTTGTTCTCTGTCCCGGGTGTTGTCGAAGGTCCGGTTTCGCCGGCCAAATCGTCAATCAGCTTCAGTGTCTCAAGGGTCTTTTTGAACTTGTCGTCCCGATGTAAGTTAAGGACCGGGCAGAATCTGCTCTGTATCCTGCCGGCCAGCAGCATCTGGATTCGCTTTTTGGCGTGTGTTATTGCATTAAAGACGGTGTTTTGTGCGGTCTCTGCGACCCCGAATATGCTCAAATAGACGTTGGCGATGCGCATATCCGCCGAAACATCGACCCTCGTGACGCTCACAAACGCTTCTTCTATACGGGGGTCGTTGAGGTGATTTGCAATTGCGTCGCTGACCGCTTCTCTGACGACACGTGCGATTTTTTCCTGTCTTCTCGTGGGCATAACTTTTGGCCGGCCGGTTTACTGGAGGGTTCTCGCAACCTTGACGATGTCGTAAATTTCCAAAACGTCGTCGGTCTTGACGTCGTCGAACCTCGCGATTTTTATGCCGCATTCCGTTCCGGCCTTCGCCTCGCTGACGTCGTTCTTGAAGTGCTTGAGCGATTCGATACCGAGGTTGTCCCGTATGACGATGTTGTCTCGTATCAGGCGGAGCTTCGCGTTCTTTTTCACCAGGCCGTCGCTGACATAGCAGCCGGCTATTGTGCCGACTTTCGAGACTTTGAAAGTAGTTCTGACTACGGTCCTGCCGATGGCTCTTTCCTGCTCTTCGGGTTCGAGCAGGCCGGCCATCGACCTTTGTAAATCTTCGGTTATGCGGTAGATGATGTTATAGAACCTGATTTCGACGCCTTTTTTGTCCGCCAGTTTGGCGACGTGCTCGTCGGCTACGACGTTAAACCCGATGACGATGGCGTTGGAGGCCTCTGCGAGGACGACGTCTCCCTCGCTGATACCGCCCGTGGCCGAGTGCAGTATATTAAGTTTTACCTCGGCAGTGCTCAGCTCCGACAGGTATTGTGTCAGCACGTCTACTGAGCCCTGGACGTCGGCGCGGATGATAAGGTTAAGCTCTTTGATGTTTCCGGCTTTTAACTGGGTGAAGAGGTTATCCAGCGTGATTTGAGTCCTTTTGGTGAGCGTCCCTTCCCTTTGGCGCATTTGATTTTCTTCTGCGGCCGCCTTGGCTTTGTTGATGTCGTCGAGAACATAGAATCTGTCGCCGGCGTTTGGAACGGACTGCAGACCCGTTATTTCCACGGGAGTGGAGCTGGCGGCGACTTTGACGCTCTTGCCGAAGCCATCCTTGAGGCTTTTGACCCTGCCGTAGGTGCAGCCGGCAAGGATAACGTCGCCTTTGTTCATAAGCCCTTCTTTGATAAGCAGAGTTGCGACGGTTCCTCGTGTCGGCGATACCTTTGCTTCAACGACCCAGCCGGTGGCAGGTATAGTATCGTCGGCCTTAAGTTCCAGCAGTTCGGCCACGTAATCGAGGTGTTCGAGCAGGTCGGCGATGCCCTGTCCGGTGACGGCGCTTGTCTTGACGACTTCGGTTTGGCCGCTCCATTCGACCGGTGCTAATTCGTGCTCCGCCAGCTGGGCGTAGATTCGGTTGGTATCGCAGCCGGGCAGGTCGATTTTGTTCAACGCCACGATGACGGGGACGTTGGCCGCCTTGGCGTGGTGTATGGCTTCGATGGTCTGCGGCATCACGCCGTCGTCGGCGGCGACGACCAGCACTACCACGTCAGTCATATTGGCGCCCCTGGACCGCATAGCCGTGAAGGCCTCGTGTCCGGGGGTATCGAGAAATGTTACCTTACCCTGACCAACGTTGACCTGATATGCGCCGATATGCTGTGTAATTCCGCCGGCTTCACCGGCGGTGACGTTTGTGGAGCGGATTTTGTCGAGCAGACTCGTTTTGCCGTGGTCGACATGGCCCAGCATTGTGGCTACGACGGGTCGTCGTTTGAGGTTGTTCCGGGGCCTGTCTTCAAACTCTGCGCGTATCTGGTCCTCGAGTGATGTCTTGTGCTCGACGTGCAGCTCCGTGCCGAATTCCATCGCGACGAGTTCGGCAACGTCCGGGCTTATAGTTTGGTTGGCGGTGGCTGCCAGGCCCTGCCTCATCAGACGGGTTATTATGTCGGAGACCTTGACGGCCAGTGCTGAAGAGAGGTCTTTGACGATTATCGGTTCAGTGACAGTGGCTTTAGTGGGTCTGGCGATGGTCGGAAAGGCTTCAAATCGAGTTTTTATGGCGATTCTTCGCGACGGTCGCAGTCGCAGGCCCTCGCTGGTTGCGGCATTCAGCCGGGCCCGCCTTTCCTCCAAATCTCGTTCGCGTCGCTGGTTTAGCAGATGGGTTTTCTTTGCGGCTTCACTATCGTATTCGGTTCGTCTGCGTCCGTGTGTTCGCTCTTTTGGCCGTTTAGTCGATCGTTGTTGGGCACTCCGGTCTGTAATGGTCTCCTCCTCATCCTTGTCGAAGCCCATCAACGGCTCTGTAACTGGTATATCACGCCTTGGCTTTGGCCTTGGTCGTCGCGGAGCTGCCGGCGGCTCGGGTGCCTCGATTCGCACGACCTTTGGGCCTGTCAGTTTTGCTGGTTCAGGTTTTTCGAGCTTCGGGCCGGCAGGTACGACCGGTTTTGGTTTGGGCTTGGGTTCCACCCGTGGAGCTTTTGTCTGTTCGGCTTCAGCCGCCTGCGGGCCCTGTGCCTCGGCGGGAGCTGCCGGAGGTGATACCTGAACCGGTTCTTCCAAGGCGACGGCCTGCGGCTCAGTCTCTGCGCCGGAGGTTTCTTGTTCAGGTGGTTCAGCAACAGCCGGCCCTTTCTTTTTTGTCTTTTTTACCCTGGGTTTCTTGATGCGCACATCTTTGAGGTCAACTTTTTTGGCTGTTTCAACCGCCGTAGTATGGTTGCCCTCGCTGAACCACTCCTTTATTGTGGCTGCCAGCCCTGCGGAGATAGTGGCCATGTGGTTATTGATGTCCAGACCTTCATCCTGGCACTTCTTCAGGATGGCAGTGCTTTTGACTCCCAGCTCGCGAGCCAACAGATATACTCTTGTTACAGCCACTTTTGGAAGACTCCGTTATGTGTGCTCAGGGGTATCCGCCGACTGGTTCTGCTGCATTATTTCTTCGGCCTGTTTTTGTTTGGTCTCGGCGGCCAGGTTTTTTGCTTCTTCGACGGCCGCCGCCACGAGCCGATGGGCGAGGTCGGGGTCGATATTCAGTTCAGTGACCAGGGGTTCTGCGCCGACGTCGTCCAAATCAAGAACGGATATAATACCCAGCGCTATCAGCTTATCGATGAGGGTGTCATCGGCGCCCTCAACGTTCTTTACGCAGGAAGTCAATCGTTCTATGCCCTGATTGTATTCGTCCGGTGTGAGTATATCGATATCCCAGCCGGTCATACGGGCGGCGAGGCGGACGTTTTGACCGTGCTTGCCTATCGCCAAGCTCAACTGGTCTTCATCAACTACCACTGTCGCTCTTCCAAGTTCGAAACATAGTGCAATTTCGCTTACCTTGGCCGGCATAAGGGCGTTCGTGATAAATACCTGCGAGGAATCGCTCCAGCGGACGATGTCGATTTTTTCTCCGCCAAGCTCGTCGACGATGTTTTTTATTCGGCTGCCGCGCACGCCGACGCACGCCCCGATGGGGTCGACCTTCTCATCGAGCGAGGCGACGGCGACCTTTGTGCGGTAGCCCGCCTCACGGGCGAGCGCCCTGATTTCGATAATCTCCTCGGCGATTTCGGGCACCTCCTGCTCAAAGAGCCGGCGAATGAAATCCGGGTGCGTTCTCGAAAGGATGATTTTGACCTGGTTTGAGACCTCCTTGACTTCGAGAATTAGGCATCTGATTCTTTCGCCGGGCCTGTGAGTTTGTCCGGCTATCTGCTCGCCCTTGGGCATAAATGCTTCTGTCCGATGGTCCAGACTTATGACCAGCGAGCCGCCTTCGTATCGAACTACCGAGCCGCTGACGATTTCACCTTTGCGCTGGACGAACTCGGTGTATATGCTGTTTCTCTCGTCTGCCTTTATCTTTTGTATCATAACCTGCTTTGCAGTCTGGGCGGGTATTCGGCCGAGCTGTTTGATGTTGATTTGCTGCTTGTCCTTGAAGGCGACAACCTGGCCGGAGTTACGGTCAATCTGTACCACGATTTCGCTTTCAAGCTCGCCGAAATGCTTCCTGACGGCCGAGACCATAGCTTCTTCAAGGTCGGTAAAGATGGATTCCTTGTCGATGTTCTTGTCTCTGGCTATGTTTTCGACGATTCTCAGTAAATCCTGATTCATCTGTTTTTTATGTCCTTCCTACGAGCGAAAAAAAATGGAAACCATAACGGTTTCCAGTTCCACGGCACGGCCCAAATAAGTCAAGTTATCGTCAGTTTGTTGCTACATCATCTGCCTCCGGTAATAGGCGTCAGTTGCGTCTTTTTCGCAAACCGCAGCCCCAACAACAACCCGACCCGTCAGCCGCCACTGGAGCAGAAACCCATGTATCCTGGCCACCATCAGAGCGAAACCTTCGCCGAACCGAGTATTTGTTCGGCTAATAACCACTGTTAGAAGACCCTGTTAAAACCATCAACGCACCCAAGGTTTTAGGTTCTGCAACCGTAATTCTTAACTACACGAATATATTATACTAATCGTCAAATCCGGCAATGACAATAATTTTTTTGCGTTTTTGGCGAAATTTTTGGGGTTACGGGGCGGGGGTTAGTGGCGTGATTTGCCCGCGAAATAAGGGTTTGACTTATTTTATTGAGCGGATTTTAAGAAATTAAAACGTTTTTATGCCTGTCAGGTTGCCGCAGGTTGAGGTGCTTGAGGGGCGGCGGCGGTCATTTGTTTAGGCAGTGTGAAAAAGAACGTGGAGCCCTCGCCGACTTTGGATTCGAGCCAAATTCTGCCGCCGTATAGCTCGACGATTTTCTGTATCAGCGGCAGGCCTACCCCTGTTCCCTCAACCCTGTCGCGTTCGTCGAGCGTCTGGAAAAGCCGGAATATTCTCTCGAAATGCTGCGGCTCGATGCCTGGGCCGTTGTCGGAGACGCTGAACTTCCAGAAATCGTCGTCCTCAGTGCAGTCGATTGTGATGCGGCCCTCGGGTTTGTCTATAAACTTGATGGCATTGTCGAGGAGGTTATAGAAGACCAGTGTTATGTGTTCCTCTTCGCAAATCAGGGCGGGAAGAGTGTTATTGACGGTTATCTTGATATTTTGAGGGGGGTGGAGTTTGTCAAGGACACTCGTAATCAACGTATTCAGGTCGATACGGCGTTCGTTGTGATTGTTTCTGACGATTGTTGAGTATTGCAGGATTGCATCCATAATTTTATCCATTCGCTCGACTCTTTTAACCAGCAGGTCAATTTGTCGGCGTCCCTCATCGTCGAGTTTGTCGTAGTAGTCCTTGGCCAGCCATTGCGCCAGTGTGCCGATACCCCGCAGGGGTGTTCTGAGGTCGTGAGCGGCCAAATGGGCGAATTCATGAAGCTGTCGATTGGACTGTTTTAGCTGGGCTACCGTTGCTTCGAGGTCTGCGTTTAGTTTTTCGAGCGATTTTTCCGCCCTTGTGCGTTGTTCGTTTTCCTGCTGGAGGCGTTTGTTTGTTTTCTCCAGCTGCTCGACCAGTTCGGTCTGTCGCTGCTGGGCCTTGGTGCGTTCGGTGATGTCTACGTCTGCCCCGCGGTAGCCGTGGAGATTTCCCTTGTCGTCCAGAATCGGTGTGCCGGTGGTTTCCAGAACAATGGTGCTGCCGTTTTTATGTATGACGGGATTAATAAATCCTGTGAAATTTTCTTTTTTGTTAAAAACTTCAAAAGCGGTTTTCTTGAATTCCCCTTTTATTTCCGGAGCGAAGAGGTCATAAAAACACTTTTTTCCGACAATTTCTTCCGGCTTATATCCGAGCATTTTTTCCACGACGGGACTGGCGTAAGTGTATAAGCCGTCGGTGTCAACTTCCCAAATCCAGACACCGGCGCTTTCCGCCACCTGTTTGAAACGCTGCTCGCTGTTTCGCAGGGCCTCTTGTGCCTGCTTGAACTCTTGAAAGAATCCGCCTGTTCTGTAAAGCGTCGCATTGTCAGGTATTTCCGGATGGCTGTGCAAATATGCCTGAAGGTACTGTGTTATCTTGGAGGGATGTGCCATAATGAACCGGCAGGCACCATCACCCCTGGCTTTACACATTATTTCAGAGGCAACCAGCGGAATTCCAAAGCTCTCCTCACACCATCCGGATGAATATCCGGCATTCATAGTACAGACGCAGGAACCGCTCTTCTTGCCGCTCTTTTCCCACGCATCGGCCTCAAACGAAAATGGGTGGTCGTATATAAGATAGTAGTTTTCGTCCGCTGTCGGTTTTGACTCAGCATATATGTCAACAAAAGCCCATCCTGTATAAGAAAAATGAATTGGCCCTGCTGAAAGCTTCTCTATGGGGTCCTGCAGACCCATTCGCTGATGGAAGTTCCTGGCATCCATCTTTCCGATGGTGTGTGCAACGTCAAAAAGAAGACTCCTCGCCATTTCTGATGCATTCTCCTCTCCCCAGTCCTTGAACATATCCTTTATGGTGTCGAAGAAATCCACCGACATCGAGGCTGCTCTGATAAGGATATACCGTTGGCCGAATACCTCTATCTTACCCGTCGTCGCATCTTCCTTCTTTTGACTGAAGTACGTGCTCACATACTCTTGAGCCTTCCGGAAAATTGGCTCAAACTGTTCTGGAACTGTTACGGTATTTAACATATCGCCTTTCCTTTATTGTGACGGGGATAAGATGATTATCAGATAACGTGCCTTTATCGCATCTACACCCTCATCTTCAACCAACGATACTCGCTTGGAGCTTCGCATCTTTAACCCCAATTTCCTGTTTTGGTAATGTAAAGAAGAATGTGCTTCCCTCGCCGACTTTCGATTCAACCCAGATATTGCCGCCGTATAGCTCGACAATTTTCTTGACCAAGGTCAGACCCACGCCGGTGGTTTCGAACTGGTCTTTGGGCTGGAGCGTCTGGAAGATTTTGAAAACCTTCTCGAAGTGCTCCTCTTTTATTCCGGGGCCATTATCGGCGATGCTGAATTTCCAGCAGCCGTCTTCTTCCGCGCAGGCAATCTTTACAGAACCTTCCCGCTTATCCATAAATCTTACGGCGTTGCTGAGCAGGTTCTCGAAGACCTGCTGGATACGGGTCCGTTCCGATGTGATAACGGGCAACTGGCTTTCGATTGTGATGTGTGTGTTGGCTGGGATGTCCAGCGTTTCGATAATCTCCGGTATAAGCTGATTGAGGTCTATTTGGGCTGGTTGCTCTGTGACCCGGCCTATTCTTGAGTATTGCAGGGCGCCGTCGATGAGATTGTGCATCCGGCCGACGCGGCTAATCAGCAGATTGAGCTGCTCTTTGCCTTCGTCGTCGAATTTGTCGGCGTAGTCAGTGGCCAGCCACTCGGTCAGCGCCTTGACGGCCCGCAGAGGCGCCTTCAAATCATGGGATATGATATATGCGAAGTCCTTGAATTCCTGCTCGGCTTTGGTGAGCTTTTCGAGCAGTTGGGCCTTGTCGAGTGATTGCTGTTTATCGCTTGTCTCCGAATTATCCATAATTAAGCCCCCATTGGATTTATGTTCTTTTTTATAATATCGTGGATAAACTGTGGCTGGTTAAGTGCGGAGGCGGCGTTTTGAAAAGAGGTGTGGTAATTCCGCAGAAAAACGGGGGAATCGAGGGCGGTATAGCAGAGGACTATACGATGGTCCTATAATGAATATCACCCGATTATATTTTATAACTCGTCCGGGGCGGGGCTTAGCAGGGCTGCTATGCCCTTTGTTTCTACATCGATTCTTGAGAGGCGCACGGTTTTGCTTCTGATTTCAAAGACCGGGTCAAAGGGCTCGTCTCTCAGTAGCGACCGGCATATTTGAGCCGCAAGGTTGTTGGGCTCAGTTCCTGTGCTTGTCAGCCAGTTTGAATATGCCCTGTCGCCTATCAATCTCGCCACGGCCGTGATGTTGACCATGCCGAGCTTGATATTGTTAACGTGCAGGTTCAGTAATCCCCTTTCGTTTATTGTCGGATTCAGCTCGATTGTTACAAAAAAATCGATTGGGTGTGCCTGGACGGTAGCCATCATGATGATTTGCTCGCGCATTAAAACGACCTGCGGGTCGGCAAGTGTAATGTTATCCAATCTTATTGGCTGAGGCAGGCGGGCAACGATATCGTTCAAACCCTGCTGGGTGATAACGACCTCGAACGGCTCGCCGAGCTGCGCGTGGTTGTAAATGTCGGGCATAAGCTGGTGGGTCAGGTACGGGCTTACCTGATTCTGGTCTGCGATTCTGATGGGGGCGTAGAGAACGGGTTTGTACGCCGTCAGGACCAGCGCCAACACCAAAAGCGTCAGTGCAATAGAAATTGCCGGCAGGACGTATTTTTTGAATTTGTTTTTTTTCGAGTTCGTCGAAACTTTTTTCATCGCAGCGCCACTCAATGCTTGTTAGGAACCCATCGGGCGGTTATAGTAAGACAAAATACAAACTGCTGAAAGTGAAAACTTAAAATTGAACAAGAAAGGATTTGTTGCGCTATGGCGAATCATTTTGGAGACCGGCTGGTTGAGGCCGTAAAGAGCAAACGAACACCGTTGATTGTCGGATTGGACCCTGTTTACAGCCGGCTTCCCTCGGCGATAACGAACCGAAAGGATTTAAACGATGAGTTCGACGCCGCTGCTGCGGTCGATGCGATATTCGATTACTGCACGCAGGTCCTGCGGATTGTTGCGCCGATGGTGCCGGCTGTGAAAATCAATATCGCGTTTTTTGAAAAATACCTCTGGGAGGGCGTCGAAACTTACTATTCGCTTGTTTCAGAGGCGAATGAGCTTGGCCTTGAAGTCATTGGCGACGTCAAACGCGGCGACATAGGCCACTCTGCCGAGGCATATGCCGCGGCACATCTGCAAAATCCTGAACTGACGGGTCTTGAGGACACTTTGGCGCCGGATGCGATAACGGTCAACGGTTTCGCCGGCGCCGAGGCAATCGAGCCCTTCGCCGATACTGCCACAAAACAGGGTAAAGGCGTCTTCGTATGGGTTCGCGCAAGCAATCCCGGTGCGGCTGTTATCCAGGACTGCGTTTGTGATGACGGGCAGAAGATGTATGAAAAGCTTGCCGCCGTCGTCGGCGAGATTGCGAATAAGCCCGAACGTATCGGAAAGGCCGGCTACAGCAATATCGGTATGGTCGTCGGCGGGACAAGCCCTGAACAGACAACTGCGCTTCGCAAAAAATATCCAAATGTCTGGTTTCTCGTCCCCGGCTACGGCTCACAAGGGGCGACAGCAGCCAACTGTATCCGTTTCTGCAACAAAGACGGCAACGGCGCATTGATTAACGCCTCCCGCTCGATTATCTACGCCTACGAAAATC
>CAYNVP010000087.1:0-81 GCA_964400665.1 uncultured Pirellulales bacterium
CAGCATTCACGGCAGCCGTAGTTATAGCCGTTGAGGTAATCGTCGGGGCTATACCCGCCACGTTTATATCGAAGACCTGGG
>CAYNVP010000087.1:181-10792 GCA_964400665.1 uncultured Pirellulales bacterium
CAGGTATGCCATCGGCCTCTACATCATAACTGTATGCAGCATTCACGGCAGCCGTGGTTACTGCCGTTGAGGTAATCGTCGGGGCTATACCCGCCACGTTTATATCGAAGACCTGGGTATCACCGCCCTCACTGTTAGCCGCCTCGACGGTCACGGCGTTCAGACCAAGCTGGTTACTGTCCGGAGTCCAGCTGATTAAACCCGTATTGCCGTCTATAGTCATACCCGAAGGTGAGACAAGAAGCGCGTACGTCGGGGCAGGTATGCCATCGGCCTCTACATCATAACTGTATGCAGCATTCACGGCAGCCGTAGTTATAGCCGTTGAGGTAATCGTCGGGGCTATACCACCGCCTGTAGTGAAACTCCATACTGTCCCGGTAGTTGTTCCACCGGTGTTTTTCTCGTCTATACGCCAGTAGTAAGTTGTGCCGCTCGCTAACGTGCCAGGGTCAAAGGTTGTGTCAAGCAGGTCGCCACGGAATTCCCCCGGACTTGTTGTTCCGAAATAGACAAGATGAGAGTCAGCTCCTGCCCCGGCTGACCAGCTAAGGTCAGTGTTTGTGTTTACATTTGTTGCGGTATTGGCAGGATTGGGATTGCCGGCCTGGCCTGGTGGCGGAGGAGGTATTGGGATGCTGGTGAACTCGATATCGTCAACGTAGAAATAATCGCCAGTGCTGCTCATATGGGAGGCAATGCGAATCAGAAAATTGCTGACCATATTGTAGCCCGACAAATCAATGTCGGCTGGATGGTAGATACTGTCATCCTGACCATTATTAACGGTCAACACAGTGTGCCAAGTCCCGTCATAGACCTCCACGGTAGCATAATCACCGCTCTCAAAGCTATATGCTTTCCACCAGAAGGTCAGGTGTGCCCCGGTTACACCGGTCATATTCACCATCCGGTAAGCTATGCCAGTATGATATCTCAGCCGCAGATGATAAGAGCCCGTATGGGCGGTGCCGCTGGTTGTTACGAGCGATTCTCCACTGCGGGTCCAGCTATCGCTCCAGCCGCTTCCGCCGGCCCAGCCGGCGCTTTCAAAGTTGTCCCATGCGAACGGGCCTGGAAAGGTCGTAGCCGAAGCAGTATAGGACCACGCTGTTTCGTTCTGTGCGGCGGCACTATCACGGGCTTTAACTTTGAACGTATATTGAGTTCCGGGATTAAGACCATCGGCTACATAGGTTGAATTTGTTTGCCAATTACTGTTGGCATCGCCGTCGGTCGTGCATTCGAAATAATACATCAAAGGCGCAGAATCATCGGAAGCGGTTATGGCCGTCATCGTAATTGAAGTTTGTCCGGTTGCCGCAGGCAACGAAGCCCAGGTCATCGGGTCCGGCTCAGGGGGAGTAACATCCGGTGTATAGGTCGCGGTGTAATTCTGGTCAGTTATATCGCCTGTAACATTTGTGTAAGACCTGATGTTCGGGTCGAATGTATATTCGGCTTTTTTCGGCGTAATCGTGCCGGACCAGCCGTCAGGGACGGGTATCTCATAATAACCGTTCGCGTCTGTTGTATCATAGTCGCCGTTATTATTTGCTGATAGATACACACCTGCAAATGGCATGGCGTTAGAATCAAGAATATAGCCGGAGATGACGGGCGCCGTGGAAGGTAGAATGACTATTGTGTCGGCAAGACTAAAATCACTACCCAAATCAGATACTATAGCGGGATTACGCGGGTCACGGTATATATTAACCGTTGCTATGTTGTCATCTACAGTTACATCGGCAAAGGTCACTCCATTGTACCATAGTTCTTCAGGAAGCCAGTCAGTTTCGTTAGGCCCTGCTTCGACGCCGCCGGGGTTTTTCCCGGAGTTACCGACATCAAATTGCCAGACCCTGCCATACAAACCGGCAACATTAGGGTCCTGAGTCCTCCAGCTATTAATAGCAGGATAGTTGTAAGTATGGCCTCGCACGTCGCCGCGATGTATCGAACAATAGTGCGTATGCGAACAAATTAAAGCAGTTACTTTCTCACTCTCCAGAAGGTTCCAGAACGCATCCCTGTGGTCCGGATCCTCGTCCAAGCTGTTGCCGTAGTGATGATTATATGGGAAGACCGGCTCGTGAACGAAGACAAAAACAAAAGGCCTAGTATTAGCTGCCAGGTCCGCCGCCAGCCAGTTATACAACTGAGGCACAATGTCTCCTTCGGTAGCCGTGTCGCTGCCGGCCGCTGTTCCACCGTCCCAGTAAATGTTCAGAGAAACAAAGTGAGCATTTTCATAATCCCATGAGAATGTTGTCTCAACGGTGCCTTCTGGACCATCTTTGTTGGTACTATCCTTTAGCGGAGTCCTTCCGTTGTGACCAATGTTATATTCATCCCGCAGCCAGTTCATATCCCCAGGCGTTTCCTTGTCATGGTTGCCAATCAGTGGGTACCAAAGGTAATCTGAGCCAAAGTGATCGTCGATTACATCACGATTTTCCGGAAGCCCCTGGTCGTCAGATGGATTATCGAGATCCCCGGGCGAGACGTGAAAAACCCCTGGGCCACCGACTTTGTCGTTAATTGACTGCAGGACTCGGCCGAAGGTCTCGTGCTCGTCGCGCATATCGCCCGATACAGTAAAGTGAAAACCTTTCGCTTTTGGGGTAAATATGGCAAACAGCGCAAGCAGCAGTATGCCGTATATAAGCAAACTCGACCTTGAAACCTCACTCACGGGACAGCAAATTCTCTTGATTTTCCGGTTAATGGCTCCCTCTTGAGTATGTTCCATTCGTTCCCTGTTGGGTAAACCGAGGTCAGACCAGAGAATCTCCGTCTTGGTTATAGTGCCGCAACCCTTCTCCTTTATTGCAAGCAACCCACCAGCTCCTTCCTCTTACATTCCTGTTTTCCTCAAGGTCCTATATTATCAAGTTTTAGATTATACAGATTAGGTTTGAATTTATCAAGGAAATTTACCGGGTTAAAGTAAATCGGATTAATTCTACTTCTAACAAGGATTTGGCTTATTCAAAGATTTTATCACGTTACAAAAAGACCCTGCCTATCCCTTACCGTCTTCTGGCTGCCATAACCGTACCGAGGCCGAGAAACAGGAGCGTGGCGGGTTCGGTGTTTTGTATGGATGGTTACGCGGCCTAATCGCTTCAGAGTAATTCGGCCTGCTCAAGGACGGTTTGAGTCGCGGATTCCTGTTTATTCGGTGGATAGCCGTGTTTTTTTCAGGATTCGCCTGACAAAAACTCGCAATCTGGCTCTTACAGCCTCCCGAACAGTCCAGTCGATAGCGACATTTTTTCTAACTGTATTAACAAGCCCCTTTTCTCTGCATCCAGACATCCTGAAAACGGACTATAAATACAGCAGAAGACTATCCCCGGTGCGATTCTCCACAGGCTACCTTACGGCAGAACTCACAACCTTTGACTCCAGAGCACAAAACGGGGCTTTGTAAATAATTGTGCCTAAACTGCTTATGACTGTCAAATAAAGACTTATGATGCCGGCCGAATCGCAACAGCAGTCTAAACGTACAAATCTGTCGCACATTTCCGAGCATGGATTAATCCTTTATTCATACCCAAGTCATATTTCCCGCATGCTGCAAATACCTCGATAGCTGGCCAAGGACCCGTTTTTCTCAGAAAAGTGAAAGACCTGTTAAATATACAGGCAAAAAAACGGGGCATAGTAGAGACAGGTCCAAAGCACAAACAAAGGTATTGACTTATGTGTCCTTTATAGGTTAAAATAGCTGTATCTAAATATAATCCGTATAGGTATTTTCAACTTTAAACCCACCCTAAAGTTTAAACAACAGCAAAGGGCCAAGAACATCATAACTTGTGGAAGAGGCAGGTGATGAAAATCTCATTATTCTCACTGGCATTGATTGTGTCTTTAGCTGGTTCACTCAGCGCTCAGAATTACCCTGAAGGCGACTTAAATAAAGACTACAAAGTCGATTTTGTAGACCTGCAGGACTTGGCCAACTATTGGTTAGACACCTCCTGTGCTGCCCCTGATTGCGAAGCCGATCTTGATGGTACTCCGGGAGTAAATATGTACGACTTTGCCCTGTTAGCAACAAACTGGCTCGAGGACTATAGCGCAATCACGCTAAAGATTACTGTCAGTGGCAATAATGGAACTGCACAACAGTTCACTTCTGGTTTACATACAGATAGTGGAGATCCACCGTATCTGAATGGGGCTTTGACCTTCAATGGGACTTCCGATTATGTAAATTTAGGGGGTGTTATAGGAACAGGAGCATACACAAAGGTTACGTGGATCAAAATAGATGTTGGTAACGTCTACAACAACATCATTTCTTCCGGCTACCCCCGGTCTCACGCAATTTGGGCTCCGTCTTTTTGGTCGTACAAACTCTCGGCGGGTCATTACGGGAACTATAATCAAGTTCAAGACCCCACCCCAATGGTTCCTAATGTATGGTATTTTGTCGCAGTTACTTTTGAGCCTAATGGAGCTACTGGGCGAATGGTTTTGTATAAGGATGGTGCTCAGGTACATTATAATGATACTGTCACGACCCAGGTCGCCAGCCCGGATACTTACATAGGAAGGTTTGACTATGGCCTTTCCTTCAAGGGCGCGATTGACAACGCGATGATATTTGACAGGGCGTTGACGGCAGAAGAAATACAATATCTTTATAATAACGGCGATGGAACAGAAAACGTGCCTGTCAGCGGTGATTATGCTTTGGCTGACTTTTGCGTTGGCCATTGGAAGATGGATGACGACACCGATGATACAATAGTAGTGAACAGCTCAGGCAGCGGCAGTGTCAACAAGGTTCCTGACAGGGTGACATATTATTATGGGGAGGATGTAGAGCTGGCAGCTAATCCTGCGATGGGCTGTCGGTTCGGCTCCTGGGGCGGAGACCTTAGCGGAAGCGATAATCCAATAACAATAACAATGAATGGCAATAAGACTGTTACCGCCATATTTACTCAGATGGAGCACACGCTGGTTATAAATGAGTTTATGGCCAAGAATAACAGTGATAGCGGAATCCGGGACGAATGGGGTGATTATGACGACTGGATTGAAATCTACAACTACGGCAGCGAAGCTATTAATATTGCCGGCATGCACCTGACGGATAATCCGGTTGATGAGCCGCTTCCGTGGTGGGATGTTCCCAGCGATAACCCTTCGGAGACTACTATTCCCGCCGGCGGTTATTTATTGATTTGGGCTGATGATCAGCCGTCCCAGGGGACATTGCATGCGAGCTTTGCCCTTAGCGGCAGTGGCGAGCAGATTGGCCTGTATGACGCTGATGAGGATCTAATAGATAGCATAACTTTCGGCGCACAGGAGCAAAATAAATCCTACGGTCGTCTCCCCGATGGCAGTGAAAATTGGCAGGTCCTTGATAATCCAACTCCGGGAAAGTCCAACGGTATCCAGCCCTCCAGCATCGTCATCAGCGAAATAATGTATCATCCTTACCATAACGTTCTTACCTACGAGCCTGAGAACCTCGGGCAGGAGTACATCGAACTGTTTAATAGAGGAACTGAAGCGGTTAACCTGTCCGGCTGGCAATTCTGCAATGGCGTGGATTTCAATTTCCCGGATGTAACCATTCCTGCCGGGCAACGCCTCGTGGTGGCCGCCGACGTGAACATATTTAAGGCCAAGTATCCGAGCGTTAATAATGTCGTTGGCGGCTGGACAGGAAAGCTACGCAACAAAGGCGAAGAAATTGAGCTTGCTGATGAAGACGGTATGATTATTGACAGAGTCGAATATGGCGACGAGGGTGACTGGGCGGTACGCGAGCTTGGCCCGGTGGACAATTATCATCGTGGGTGGGTCTGGTCGGACGAACACGATGGAGACGGAAAATCACTGGAGTTGATAAACCTGGCTATGCCAAATGAGTACGGGCAAAACTGGGCAGCAAGCAACGTCAATGAAGGCACGCCTGGCATTGTGAACTCGGTTAACGCCGGCAATATCGCTCCGTTAATCCTGGATGTGGAACATTCTCCGATAATCCCGGGACCGAATGACCCGGTGACAGTGACAGCTCGAATCATTGACGAACTGCCGACGGGTATAGCAGCAACGCTGCACTATAGTATTGATAGCTCCGTGTATACAAGTGCGAACGTTTATCCGCACTTTGACCCGAGTGATTACAATAACCTGTCGATGTTTGATGACGGGACCCACGGTGATGGTCCCGCAGATGACGGAATATACGGGGCACAAATACCTGCCCAGTTGAACGGCAAAATTATCGAGTTCTTTGTCAAAGCAAGTGACGCCGCTGCGAATTCCCGCACCTGGCCTGCACCGGCTCTCATAGACGGCACGCCGGAGCAGGTAACAAACGTATTATATCAAGTTGACGATTCGTTCGACCCCAATGAAGACTGGATGCCAAGCAGCCGACCAATCTACTATCTGATTATGACCGAGGCGGAGCGGGCTCGCTTGGCAGATATCGGGGATGAACAGCCCGGCGACAATGATGAAAGACACTCCCGCGCCCAGATGAACGGCACTTTTATCAGTATCGACGGCGTGGATATGAAGAAACGCTACACTGTAAGTATCCGTAATCGGGGCGAAAGCAACAGCGGCGTGCCGCCCAACAATTATCGCGTCAACTTCCGCCATGATGACCCCTGGAAAGAGATTACCGCCATCAATATCAACAGCAAATATACCTATCTTCAGACGGCCGGCAGCGCAATCTTCCAAATGGCGGGTATGCTGGCGGCGGAAGTATCCCCGGTCGAAGTGAGAGTGAACGGTGTAAACCTGGCGTTGACGGACCCCTCCAGGATGTATGGAGCATACGCCTACGTGGAGGTGTATGATGGCGACTGGGCCGAAAATCACATTCCCGACGACGCCGGCGGAAATATCTATAAGGCCGCCCACTATCCCGCGACGGCGGATTTGACCTATCGGGGGACCAACCCGGCGGATTACGAGGCCGCGGGATATTCTAAGTTAACCAACGAAGCGGAAAATGACTGGACCGACTTGTTTGACCTTACCAACGTTCTGGATAATGAGCCGGATGCCACCTACGTCGAGGAGGTCAACAGGGTTTTGAACGTAAAACAGTGGATGCGATGGTTCGCCGCTAATGTACTAATCGGCAACAATGAAACTGGTTTAGGCACGGGCGTGGGAGACGATTATAGGATGTATCGAGGCCTGATTGACACGCGTTTCCAACTGCTGATTCACGACCTTGATACCATTCTTTACGTCGGAGAGGACATACCCAGCACCAGCAGGTCCATCTTTTATGCCGCCGACCACGGACAACTGCCTGTTATTGACCGCTTCCTTAAGCATCCGGTTTTTGTCAGGGAATACTACGCCCAGCTTTTGGACCTGGCCAGGACGGTATTTGCGTCGGAACGGTTCAATCCGTTTATCGAAAATCTGTTGGGCGACTGGGTCCCCCAGTCGATGCTCAATGAAATAAAACAGAAAATTGCCGAGCGAGTAACCTATGCCCTGCAGGAAATCCCGCAGGACTTTAACATCACCAGCTCTCTGCCTGTCACAAATGGCTATCATCGTACAACCTCCCCCGTTACATCCCTGTCCGGTACGGCTAACTCAATCGAAACATACTCGGTACGGATAAATGGGGTGTTGGCGGACAACTGGTCTGTGCTGGACGGCAACTGGTCTATAGGCAACAGTATCTCTCTTAATCCAGGCATTAACAGGGTGATAGTTGAGACATACGGTGACCCGAATGGGACGGGTAATGTCTTGGAGAGCGGTTTTATTGATATATGGTATGAGGACGGTGGAGTGTCGGGGCTTTCCGGCACGCTCGCAACAAATACGACGTTGGATGCTGCATCCGGGCCGTGGCAGGTAACCGGCGACATAACTGTGCCTGCCGGCATTACTCTCACTATCGAGCCGGGAACCTCGCTGTTCTTCAATTCAGGAACCGGCATTACTATCAACACCGGCGGCCGGCTTCTGGCCGAAGGATCAAAATACCAGCGCATTCGACTTACCCGAGTGCCGGGCAGCAGCTCATATTGGGACGGCATTAAATTCAACCACACGCTTGCGGACAACCGTCTGGCCTATGTTGACCAGGAGTTTGGTGCCGCACAGGGCGAGGCAATTAACGCTCTATATTCCAAGGTCAAATTCGACAATATGACTTGGGCGCAAACAAACAATAATACGATCGCATATATGGAGCACCCCCGCGTAACCATAAGCAACAGTTTCATCCCGGGGATTTCCAGCGGTGAGCCGATTCACGGCATAGAAATGACCGGCGATGAATATCTGATTCTGAAAGGCAACGTCTTCGGCGTAGGCGGCGTCGATGACATAATCGACTGGGATGGCACCGATGACGGCAACCTCTCCTTCCTTGCGATTAACAACATTTTCCTGGGCGGCGGAGATGACGGTCTCGACCTGGACGCCACAGATGCCTATATTGAAGGCAACATCTTTATGAATTTCCACAGTGCGGACCCGGACACAACGACCTCCAACGCTATTGCCGGCGGCGAGTCTTACGGTTCAAGCACAAACCTGCCCGACTGGACTATTGTCCGAAACATTTTTGTGAGTAGTGACCATGGTATTCTTGCCAAAGAAGGCGCGTATGCAACTGTAATGAACAATGTCTTCGTGGATTCGAATGATGCAGCCATCCAGTTTTGTGAGCTCGGCCGCAATGTAAGCGGCCCCGGCAGTGGCGCTTACCTCGATGGAAACATATTCTGGAAATACATCAGGCCGTTCAAATATCTGATTTGGGAACCAGACCTTGACCCTGAGACCGGTTGGCCGGCCGACCCGAATGTTATCGTCAATAACTCCATCATTACAGACTCAAACTATCTCGGCAGCGATAACGTCCTCGGCAGCGGAAACATCGACGCCGACCCGATTTTTGTTGATGAGCAGAGTGATTTTCACCTAAAGAGTATGTCACCGGCGATTGGAACCGGACATTGCGGCCTGGATATGGGCGCCTACATTCCCAGCGGCGCTGCCATTTGTGGTGAGCCCGATGCGATAACTTACCACACTGATGCCACACTCACCGTCGGCGGACCGGGTATAACTGATTATATGTATTCCATTAACGACCCGAATGGCCCATGGTACGGTGAATTCTCCGTCGATACTCCTATCGAGCTGACCGATAGTAATTTGGTAAATGGGCAGTCCTATACGATTTATGTGAAAGGCAAAAACTCAGCAGACTACTGGCAAAGCGACCCCTGCTATGTCGCATCGAGAACCTGGACTATCGATAGCTCTTATTCGCGACTTGTTATCAATGAGATGCTGGTGCATACGCACGGAGCCGACCCTGATTTGATTGAGTTATATTACGATGGGCCTACACCGATTGATTTGACCGATATGAGCTTAACCGATGACCCGTTCCAGCCGAGAAAATTTGTCTTTAGCAGCCAGACCGTCACTGACACAATTATGTATCCCGGCGATTATATGGTGTTGTATGGTGATCTTAATAATGAACCTAATCATCTGGGATTTGCCCTGTCTGCTGATGGCGAGGAACTTTACCTCTATGATAAACCGGCCAATGGGAGTGGTCTTATTGACTCGGTTATCTTCGGCCCACAAATTAACGACTATTCCATTGGTCGTGCTGGCTATGGCAGTGTTTGGAAGCTTACCAAGACGACTTTTGGGTCTGCAAATATTGCTCAGCCGCTTGGCGACCCGGATAAGCTTAAGATTAATGAATGGCTGGCTAATGAAGAGGTCCTCTTCGAGAAAGATTTCATAGAGCTGTATAACCCATGTGATTTGCCTGTGGATTTGAGTGAATTATATCTTACGGACAATCCTGTAACACAACCGGCCAAGCAGAAATTAGGCCCGCTTAGTTTTGCGCCTCCAAACGGTTTTGCCGTTTTCATTGCCGACGACGAGGCCAATACGCCCGGCCACCTGGATTTCAAGCTGTCCGCCCACAGGGGAATGATTGGCTTGTTTGATGCCGGGCTCAATGAGATTGATAAAATCCTCTATGGCCCGCAGACAACTGACGTCTCCCAGGGGCGTTCTCCGGATGGTGCAGACCATTTTGATTTCTTTGTGTTACCGACTCCTCACGTGGCCAATCCGTCTGGCTCTGCTATTACGACAAGCAATTTGATTGTAATCGACGATATGTGGTCATACGAGCAGTCCGATACTGATCTGGGCACCGCTTGGCGGGCTCCCGGCTATAATGATGCATCGTGGCCGACGGGCCAGGCATTGTTATACGTCGAAAGTTCCTCGCTCCCGGCACCGAAAAACACTCTGCTTACTCTCGGCCCGCGCACCTTCTATTTCCGAAAACACTTTACCCTCAATGCTGACCCGAACAACGTATCGGAACTTAATCTTTCTACTGTCATTGATGATGGTGCCGTATTTTATATAAATGGAAATGAAGTTTTCCGCATCGGCATAGACGAGGGTACTACAGTCCAGCACTCAACTCTCGCTGACAGGTCTGTTAATAATGCTGTTTATGAAGGACCATTCATAATACCTTCCGGCTATTTATATCAGGGCGACAATGTAATCGCTGTAGAGGTTCAT
>CAYNVP010000088.1:0-10746 GCA_964400665.1 uncultured Pirellulales bacterium
ATATTAAAAATCTTCAAAAAAACCCTTGACTTCTCTTTAACAATATGTTCTAATGCCAATATCAGCTTGGGGGCTGAAGAGAAACTCACAGAAGAAGAGAGAAGTAGTAGATGCTCTTTGACAGTGAGTTCTTTCTTATTAATGCTGCAATAGTGCAGCACAATTTTCGGGGGTTCAAGAAAACTCACAAGTGTAGATGTTGTAAGTCGTTTATTATAAATGACTTACGGCCATTGAGCCGGTAGTCGGGCAAAGGGGCCGGGCTTCCGGTATCGGGGCGGAGGAATTTCACGAGAAGAGAATTTGAGAAGAGACGCGCACCCGTTCTGCGCGCATGGCAGAGCAGGTGTGTGTTGAAGATATAACACGTGCAACGATTATTAGATACGCTTTAAGGATTATGAAGATAAACAGGAGTCGGAATCATAACAAGAAGGCAGTGATGAGAGCAAAGCGTTACGTTCAGATAGGGCCTTTGATGGCAGTTCTTTTCGTTTCTGAACAGAGTGGATTTGCGGCACTCACGGACGACCTGGCGGCGATGCCAAGTGTGTCCGGCCGCGCGTACCTTCCCGGTGCTTCGGTACTGGGCGGATTTGGTGGTGTAATGGACAGATTTGTTGACTACGCAGTTTATAGACCGAACGAGTATAGCGGCTCAATCTTGCCGTCGCCTGTTCCGGAACCGGCGACTTTTTCACTGATAGGCGCAGGGGCATTACTGGCGCTTAGACGCAGGAGAACCGGCGGGAATAATAACAAGGTAATCAATCCTGGTTTGACGCGTAAACAGGCGGAGGCAGCGACTCAATAAATCGGTTTAGAGGAAACAAATGAAGGTGATGAGAACAATCGGTTTTTTAAGCGTATTAGTAATCGCAACCGTGCTGGCACCGGATACGGCGGTTGCTCTAATATTACTGCCCGACAGTACCTACGCAGAACTGCAAAACAACTGGCAGGGGCAGCGAGAGTACACGGAAGATACGGAAAATGGATTCCTAAAAATTCTCGTCGAGTTCACCGTTTACGATACCCAGAATCTGCTCAAATCTGGTGAACAACAGCTCGCTGACGCGCTTAACCTTTCCGGTCGATACATCTATGCCTATCAAATCTGGAATCACCCGTCTGAAAGCACTGAAGACGTTATTAATTTCGAATTGTTGTATGCCGAAACGAACTTGAATATATCCGCTGCGTCGTTCGAACCATTTAACGATACACGTTCATCCGATGACAACCAAGACGGCGTCGCATCTACGCCGGAGGTGAGCACAAATCAGGGTGAGTGGTCGTTTGCTTACGGCGACCTGGCACCCGGCGTCCATTCATGGTTTCTCGTCTTCAGCAGTGACTCTTCACCGGTTAGGGGTGATTTTGAAGTAACGCTGCAACAAGCCGATTTGCCCGTTCCCGAGCCGAGCACGTTTGCTTTGTTAGGCGTTGCTTCGGGCTTTTGTTTGGCGAAGAACAGAAAGAAAAGGAAAACGACATAAAATGTCTTTCCTGATTGAGATAACGAGACGGAGGGACCCAAAATTTGGTAAAGGCACGCTGGCCATCGGCTGTGCAATCCTGCTGTTTTGTCTTGCGGGACCGGGACATTGCGAGGAGGATGGCACCGCGCTGATGCTGGAGGTTTCGCCCGTAAATGGCGGCACACTAAACCTTTCGCCGGGCGTGTACACATACGACAGAGACGATGCAGTGACGTTAATCGCAGTGCCCAAACCCGGCTATCAGTTCGTTTACTGGGTCGGTAACGTGACCGACGCCACGGCCAGCACCACGATGGTCTATCTCGATTCGCCGAAGATTGTTATCGCCGTATTCGAGCGGACCAAATTTGATTTGGTTGATTTCGAGGAGAGACCGCAGCGTTCGCGTGGTAGTGGCGGGCTTACACCCTCAGGAGGTGATTATGGCGCGGGTCTCGAGCAGGCCATAGGTGGCAGACGCCCGTCGAAACACCGACGGCCGCAACCACCCCAGCCAAACGAAGATATTCCTGTTCCGGAACCAGGCGAAGATTTACCAGTACCTGAAACCGGGGTTGATTTCCCCGTGCCGGTCCCTGAACCGGCAACAATTGCGTTTTTATTAACCGGGATGCTTGCATTAGCAGGACACCGGCGCAGGCGGGTCAAAATGCACTGATAAACACTATTTTACTTATCCCCCTGTTTGCCGTTTCGGTCCGGCAACCCGGAAAAGCCAGAAGGATAAATACCTTCTGGCATTTTTTATTGCCAAATGAACAACTGCTGCCGGCGCATCGGTCATCCCTTTCTGAAGACAGCGACGACGTTTTCGACTTCGACGACAAACAGCCGATTGTCCCCCTCGAAGTCAACCGGTATTGCGCCCTTGGGATTGAACAGGACCTTGTCGTATTTTCGCAGAGGTATCTCCGGCGTATTTTCAATCTCAGCCGATATCGCAACTACCCTGCCTGTTATGGTCGGAATCTCGATATTGTCCGGCAGTCGTATGCCGCCCTTGGTTTGCCTTTTGTCCTCATCCTTTCGAATAAGCACACGTTTGCCTATCGGCTCGACTGTCTCGAACGGTTCTGCCTTGATTTGTTTCTTGCTGCCCATTGCCCACATATTCCCAAAATACAAATAACCTTAATATTATACGTTTAGCAATGCTGTTTGGGCAACTGTTTTGGCCGATTTGTGATAGTCAGATGCACGGTGTCAGGACGGTTCGACGCTGTTGACAACAGCGCGACAGGAGATGATTGAGCGGGCAAGGCCCGGTGTAACCTGAGCAATGCAGTTAATTTCATCAGATGTCAGAGGGCTTTGCGAACAGCGGTAAATAAGTATGAATCCCGGAGAGCCGCTGCTGTTCGATAACGGCAACGCCGCAGCCGAGATTTTCTCGAGGCCGGCCGGAGAACACTGAAGTCCCATCGCCACCATATCATCGACGGTGCAAACCCGGTTTGACCTGACGATATTATCGACCAGCTCGGCGGTAAAGAAATTCTCGATGCGCCTTTCCTCAAGGTCAATGGGCCGGTCGCTCTCGAATATGTGCATCTCGAAACTTGTCTGACGATATTCACAATTGCCCCCCCGCTGCAAAAAGAATGCAATGTTTGCGCCAGGTATCTGGTCCTGAGCAAGTCTGCCGGCGGTGCAAAGCAATTCATTGATGTCGTTCAATCCCGCAACTGCCTCGTAGAAGTCCGCTGAAAAGCTGATGACATTCAGCGCCTTTATGAAGTCCCTTTGTGCCGAAACGAAGTCGTTGCAGAGAATATCGATTTGCCTGGCCCGGATTTTACGCTCTTTGTTGAGCCGGGAAATCAGCAGACGAAGCCGTTTATTACGCTTCTCGTCGTTCACCACATCCTCCCGAACACATATACTCGTTACCCGTCGAGCAACGAGCACCGAGAACCGAAACCCTTAGGCAGTTTTGAGCAGCGATTTGGCCTTCTGCGCATCTACAACCAGCTCAACGTGACCGCAATCAAGACAAGTCAGCGCGCTGACCGGAGCTCCGGTTGTAAAAACCGTCATAAATTTCGACTGCTTTGGGCGGGAATAAATCTTGCCTGTTGACTGCAGTTCGCTCGGGCAGACGTTTTGGCCGCCGCATTTTAAGCACTTCTTTTCAATATTCATAACTCAACCTTTCATCCTGATTCACGATTTGGCTTTCTGTTGTGACTTTATAGCCCCTGTAATCGTCATAAAGGGATTGCCTCTGCACAACTTCCGCCTGTTGCAGGCAAGCGTGGAGATGACAGCAAAATCAGATTTTTCGACTCAAAATCGCCCTTACAACATCACCGAGCGACCTTTTCAGTGGAAAACAGGAATTTTTTAAGGTCCCGCCCCGACGGTAAAAAGCCCACTCTATTACCCCGCCAAACCACGTTTTAGGACTTAATTTCTCACCCGCCGAACTGTCATTCCAAACGAAGTGAAGCTTGCCCGCCGACCTGTCCGGCGTAGCGAAAGCGAAGACGAAAGCATACAATGCGAAGGCGGGAATCTGTTAAACTTATTGCCATAAGGAATCCTTATAATTTAGTTTCCTTCTTACTCCCGCAGCACGTGCGGTCTTGACAACATATCTTGGTCCTACTAAATTGTTGATAGATACTGTTGGATATTATGATAGCCGATCATGAGATGAACAAAAAACAGCGGATGTTGTAAAAAATCCCAAAGGAAAGATATTGAAAAATATTGTAAGTGACAGTCGATTACATATAAGAAAGACACTTATTATGAAGACTCAAAGGGTCGGTTCCACAAAAGTATTAGTTATTTTAACAATGATTTCTGTTGTCGCTGCTCTGTCAATTTACTTTGTTATACACTTTGGGAAAACAATGATAAACTTAAGAAATGACATAAATCATCACTCAGATATGTCCTTTTTGAATTCTTGCATCAGCGAAGAATTGAGAGAACACTACAAGAAAAACGAACGCTATCCAGAAAATTTACAGCTTTTAAGGGAATCGATTTTTAAAAAAACATACTCTCACAAGCTACCTGAGGGGCCTAACGTGATGGATTATTTTAACGAGTTTAAGTATTCTACCGATGGAAATTCATACAGTATAACTTGGGAAGTTAAGCACGGCGAAATCACATATACACATAAAGAGGAAGGGCAAAAAGGCAAGTTGGCTCGTAGCAAACTTTACATCAATGGTAAGTTAATTAAAAGAGACAAAGAGTAGACGGATACCGATCCCTCATAGGATCGATTTCACACATAGTCTAGATAATATGCTCAGCGCCTTTGGGAATAATGGGGGGAATAATGGGGACAGTTACTGTTTTTTAGCTAAATACGTCCTTAGGTCTTGTGTCCTGGGTCTTGCGTCTTGTGTCTTTATTTACACGGCAGCGTCACTGTCACCGTTGTCCCTTTTCCCGGCCGGCTGGATAGTTGCAGTGTGCCATTATTTATCTCTATCAATCGCTGCGCGTGCGAAAGACCCATCCCCCGCTTCCTCCCTGCCGGCCTGGCGGAAAAGAATGGCTGCATCGCCTTCGCCAGCGTCCGCTCATCCATCCCCCGGCCCGAATCTATGACCTCGATTGTCATCGCTTGCCCTGTCCTTTTAGGGGAGGCCTTTATCTCTATTGCCCCCCCCTCCTCGTCGTATGATTCGAGACCGTTACAAATTATATTCGAGACGGCACAGGCAATCTGGGCCGAGTCAACCAGAACGTTCGGGGTATCGGGTGCAACATCGATTTTGATATCGAGCTGATTTACCATCTTCTTTTGACGAACCAAATCAGCGGCCTCATCAATGATTTGCCTCACGGCCGTCTCAGTCGGCCTCGGCGTCGGCGGGTTCGCGTAGCTCATCAAATCGTCGATTATTGCCGAAACCTCGCCGGCTTTCTGCCGAATCTGCTCTAATATCCCCTTTTTGTCGGGGTCGCTCTCGCTATCGGCAAGCAACTGGGCCCTCCCCTGTATCACCGACAAAGGATTATTCAGTTCGTGGGCGGTCCCTGCCGCCATTTCCGCCAGTGCCCCCGGCTCTGCCCCGGTCTTGGGTCTTGGGTCTTGGGTCTTGGGTCTGATTAAAAGCTGCGCAAATCGCTCCGCGTACCATTGCTGGCTGCCGACTGCCTCTAAAATATCGAGTATCGCTCCGCCTAATCGGGCGGCAGGTGCGAACCGCTCCGAAATGTCACCTTCGGCCCGTGGTGAGCTTGCCTGTCCTGAGCTGGGTCGAAGGGTCGAATCCACAGGATGACGAAGCTCAAACACAATCACGCCCACCGTCCGGCCTGCGGTGAGCTTGCCTGTCCTGAGCTGGGTCGAAGGGTCGAATCCGCCTCCGCCAACAAGCGGAGCTATCTTGGTGCGACTCAGGTCAAACTCAACGTCTAACTGTTCGAGCAGCCAGCCGACATAATCACCGGCGTCGATAACTGCGAACTTTTCACGCATCGGCTGCGGGATTAACTTCGCATCAGGCGGCACATCCAATATAACCGACTTCGCCTTATCTTTGCTCTCAACAACAGCCGCCTCAACGACCTGTGGTGAGCTTGCCGAACCCACCTTTGATTCGGTGGCATTAATCAAATATACACAGACCGGCCCCGTCTGGTAAAACCTCTGCCACACAAGAGCAAACTCCTTCGCCAGCTCGACGGCCGTCATATTCGAATCCAGTTTCGAAAGCATCTCCCTGAAAAAATCGAAATGGCTGGCGCTGCTCTGCAGCCGGGCGCTTTCCTCGAATAATTTCGTGCCCTCCCCGGCCAACTGCCCGGCCATCGCCCGCAGACCGTCGCAATACGCCCACCCGGGCTTGAGAATCGACAGACCCGCCGCCTCGCTTTTCTGATGAACTAATTCAGGCAATCGCTGCGTAACTTGTTTTATATGCTCATCACTCAGCCCCAGCGACTCCGCTATTGTCTCAGCCGGGACCTCCTCATCATAAGTCCCCGATTCCCCTATCCCTGCCCGCCGAACAATGCAGTCGGCAAGCTCCACAATAGCCGCTATCCTCGCCTGAGGCATCGCCTGTGTTGCCACGACCGCCTGGCTGTGATGAAGCCAGATGCCCAAAATCACATCGCTCGGCAAACGCAACCTCTGCGCTAACCGCTTGCCTAATATGGCGTGGTCGAGCCCTAAATTGGCCTGCTCCACCCTGCACAAGCTGGTCTTGCCCGCCCTCGCCTGTTCCAGAAGTATATCGAAACTCTTCGGCATCGCCTCATCTAAGAGGAATTTCCCCGTATCATGCAGTAGCCCCGCCATATACGCCGTATGACTTTCAAACGCAGGTGTTACCAGTTGCGCAAGCTGCTCGGCACAGCATGCCACCGCAAGCGAGTGTCGCGTAAGCTCCCTCCTGAAATCGCTTCGCGGGTCCTCGGACAATCCCCCATAAATCTTGGCCGACAGCATAGCGTCCCGAATCTCCCGCAGCGACAATCCCTCCATCGCCTGCAGAATCCAATAGTCGGGCTGGGTAATTGCGACTTTCTTATCCCGGCAGAGGCGTAATAACAGTATTGTCAGGGCCGGGTCGGCCTCTATCAGCTCTGATAACGACGACGGAGTCAATTCCATCCGGCCGAGTCCGCCGAAAAACCGCGCAGCCGTCGATGGCAGTATTGATAACGCCTCGCACTGACCTACCGCAAGCTCAACTCGCCTTGCGTCTGACGGGTCAACCTTCTTGGCCGAAGTAATTTCCGGATTCGTCCCCACCGTATAATTCCTTTAGATGACAAAAGACAGAAAACGGAGGACAGAAAACAGTTCGTCGGTCATCCGCCCTCCGTCATCCGTTCCCTGTCCTCGGTTATGATACCTTTTGCTGCATCTCAAGAGATGCACAAACCCTGTTAATCAAGTCACTTATATCAAACGGCTTCTTGATGAAATCCTGCGCGCCGGACTTCAAAAGCTGGTCTATCTCGTCCTGTTTTATAACGCCGCTTACGATAATGATTTTGATATTCTCGAACTCGGGATTCCGCCTGATAGTATGGCAGACGACATTGCCGTTGACGTCCGGCAGCATATAATCCAGCAGTATCAGGTCAGGCCTGAACCGCTGGGTCTGGATGCCGGCCTCATATCCGCTGGTAGCTGTTTTGACATCGAAGCGGCCGTCCCGCAACAACACTTCCTCTAACAAATCAACGATTTCAGCATCATCATCAACGATTAGGACCTTCTTTTTGCCCGACTCCAGACCCTCAATCGGGATGCCGTTTTCCTTCATAAACTTCAACAAACTCTCGCGGGGTATCCTCCTGAAACGAGACCCGGGCACACGAAATCCCTTCAGCCGGCCCGAATCAAAGCACCGGATTATTGTCTGCTGACTCACCCGGCATATGTCCGCGGCTTCCCCTGTTGTGAATAATTCCTTCATCGATTAACACTCTCCTCTTTAATATATCTATACCCTACCATTCTATCTAAATTGCCTCGTTGGCCTAATTTAACCGTCGGAATATGGCTTTGTCAAGCATAAAAAAATTTATTCCCCCCGCCCTTTTCAGGTCAGAAATCGCATTTTTTATTGACAGTTGGCCATTATTCGTCGCTCGTCACTCGATGCTCGTGCTTCGTAGGACGAGGGTCGTGTCAGAAGTCACAGTTTTCATAGCCGGTTCTGAATACCCTGATAAAACCGCTATTATAGGACGTTTTTGCGAGGGAGGGACGGCTAATTTAAGATTACAGATTTTGGCTTGCAGATTTTTAACTATGGTTTCCTTCGACTTCGCTCAGGGCTGGTGTATGGTTTATGTAACCGACATTTATCCGCTACCGGCAGGGTGGTGGTCGAGTCGCGCAACCTCAACCGTATTACGTGCCCTGCCACGACCTATTGTTAAGCGTCAATTTTTCAAGTAAACTCAAAAGCAAATTTGGCATTGAAATTGGCAGAAATCATAAGGTCTGATATGGACATTTACAATTTAATCAGTTTCGCAGGGATATTTGTATTGCTGGGATTCGCGTGGCTGCTCTCGGCGGACAGGCGAAATATGAACCGGCGGGTCATCATCTGGGGTATTGCCCTGCAGCTTATCATAGCGATATTCATCTTCCTCGTGCCTGCCGGCTCGCGCGTGTTTTTGTGGGTCAATGACGCGGTGGTCAAGGTCCTCAATTCGGCGTCAGCCGGCGCAAAGTTCGTGTTCGGCCGACTAGCGCTTGGGCCGGGCGAAACAGGCGATGCGGGTGAGGAGTCGCTCGGTTCGATACTGGCCTTTCAGGCGTTTCCCACAATCATTTTTTTCTCTGCCCTCATATCCATCCTGTATTACCTCAACATAATGCAGCGAGTAATTCGCGGCTTCGCATACGTATTCACCAAGTTGATGCGGATATCGGGGGCCGAATCTCTTGTGGCGGCCAGCAACATCTTCGTCGGTATCGAATCAAACCTGACTGTAAAACCATACCTCGGCAAAATGACTCAATCGGAATTGTGCACGATTCTTTCCTGCGGAATGGCGACGGTTGCTTCCAACGTGCTGGCGTTGTACGTCCTCAATCTTAAAGCTGTATTTCCCATGATTGCGGGCCACCTTGTCGCCGCGTCACTGCTTTCGGCACCGGCGGCGCTGGCGGTATCGAAAATCATCCTGCCAGAATCGGGTCAGCCGGTAACGCTGGGAATAAATGTCAAACCCTTCTACGAAAAAGAGAAAAATTTCTTCGAGGCGATAATCAACGGTGCGTATGCGGGCGTGAAGATGATAGTCGGAATCGTGGCGCTGTTGATAGCGGTGCTGGGCTTAGTTGCGCTGGTTGATTTGATATTGGGCGGCATCGGCGCAAAGGTAAACCCGCTGTTCGGCTTCGAGGGGCAATGGTCACTGAAGGCGATTATGGGTTATGTGTTCTACCCGTTTACCGTTGTCCTCGGTATCCCCTTAGAAGACGTAAAAGTCGCCTCGAAGATAATCGGCGAAAGGACCATCGTTACCGAGGTGGCGGCATACAAGGATTTGGCGGTGGCACTTGAGCAAGGATTGCTGCATAATCCCCGCTCGGCGGTCATCACCGCTTATGCACTTTGCGGTTTCGCTCATCTGGCCTCTATGGCAATTTTCGTCGGCGGTATTTCGGCGCTGGCGCGTGAAAGAACGGGCGATATCGCCAAAGTCGCGGTCCGCGCGCTTGTCGCCGCGACCATAGCGTGCCTGATGACGGCCTGTGTGGCCGGCACGCTTGCAACCAAAGGTTCAATCCTGCTGGGGAATCATATATGAAATCAGAAGAGATATACCAGACGATTCGACGGGAAAAGATAATCGCCATCGTAAGGGGCGTTAAGAAAAATCAGATAGTAGATACAGCCGAAGCGATTTTCGCAGGCGGGATAAAGATGCTTGAGGTCACCTGCAATACCGAAGGCGTCTTCGAAATGATTGAAACTCTCTGCGAAAAGATGGGCGATAAAATGAGCATCGGTGCGGGGACGGTAATCACAATGGATTTGTGCAAAAAAGCGCTTTCGGCAGGGGCAAAATACATCATCGCGCCGGACGTGAACCCCGACGTGATTGACTATTGCGTCAGGCAGGATGTCACCGTCCTGCCCGGGGCGGCCACTGCTACGGAGATACTAACCGCAAAACGTCACGGCGCGAAAATGGTCAAGCTCTTCCCCGCCTCCGCTATCGGCCTCGATTATATAAAGCAGCTTCGAGGCCCCATTGACGACATCGACTTTGTCGCGGTGGGAGGCGTCCGTCCTGAGAATATGGCCGGATTTTTCTCAGCCGGCTGTGTGGCCGTAGCCGCAGGGGCTTCAATGGCGCCAAAAGAACTCGTCGAAAAAGCCGACTGGAATTCCATAACCGAAACCGCCCGAAAATACGTGAATGTTTTAATCAAGGAAGCGAAAAGATGAAAAACTGGTTACCTGTTAAAATCGCGACTGTACTTGTGGTTCTCACGGGATTATCAATATCCGCTGCGTGCGGCGCTGAGCCGAGCGCGAAAACGGAATTGCTCTGGCCTCAAGGCGCACCGGGGGCCAAAGGTAATGACGCCAAGGATAAACCGACAATTACAATTTACCTGCCGGCAAAGGAAAAATCGGTCGGTTCCGGAGTCGTCATTTTTCCGGGCGGCGGTTACACGAACGTCGCAATCGACCATGAGGGCCACCAGATTGCCCGCTGGCTAAACGAGCTGGGTATCGCCGGGTTTGTAGTTGATTACCGCCACAGCGGCAGGGGCTACGGTTAC
>CAYNVP010000089.1:0-10679 GCA_964400665.1 uncultured Pirellulales bacterium
TGCCTGTAAGGTCGGCGGAATCGATGAGTGCGCAAAGGCCGGGCAGCCTGGTGTCGGAAAGCAGGCTCAGGCCGAAGCTGGTAAGCGTCCTGTTTTCGCCCCGGAGGTCCATAATGTCGGCGATGGTTCCCATAGCGGCCAATGAGGTGGCGTTGAGCATAAAGTCGCGTATTTCGGGGCTTAGCCGTTGGCCAGTTTTGAAGAGGTCGGCGACGGCCCAGCCGAGTTTGAAGGCGACGAGCGAGCCGGAGGAATCGGGGTTGGGATAGGATTTATCGAGGGCCGGATGGACGATGGCGACGGCGGGCGGGAGCTTGTCGGCGAAGCGGTGATGGTCGCAGATAATCAAATCGAGGCCAAGTTTCTCGGCAAGCTCGGCGGCGGCCTGCGCGGTTATGCCGCAATCGACGGTGACGAGTAATTTCGTGCCGGTTCTGGATATCGCCTCGACGGCATCAATGTTTAAGCCATATCCCTCGTCGATACGGTGCGGGATATAGTAATCGACGTTGGCGCCGAGGAGCATAAGGATTTGCCAGAGTATGGCGACGCCGGTGATGCCGTCAACATCGTAGTCGCCGTAGAGCGTGATTTTTTGCTTTTGGGCGAGCGCCTCTCTGATTCTTTTTGCGGCGTTTTTGACGCCGGGAAGTAATTCGGGGCTAATGAGGTCGGTGAGCTTTGGTCTGAGAAAGGCCGAGGCCGACTTGATATCGGCATTGCCGCGGTTTATCAAAAGCTGCGCCACTAACGGCGAGACCTTCAGCGATTTTGCGAGCTGGTCTGCGCGCGGGTCGGGGGGAGTAATAATCCAGGTTTTCTCGCAGGAGTGTCCGTGCCTGCGAGTTCGGTGAAGCCGCTCACAGGCTGGTCGTTTCATTTGCGTCCGTGCAGAGGTTCTCATTCGCACCAGTCCTTATTATTCGCCGGATTTATAAGGTAACAAATCCTTTTATCAAAACAACCGTCGAAAATCAAGAACAAAGCTTCGACTATTCCAGCGGCAACTTCTAAACCGGTCTTTTGGGCTGCGGTTTTATATCGGTCAGGTCGGCGATTCGGACGATTTTTCCGGTGTCGATACTGTTGCGTGCGGCGATGCCTATAAGGATTGACATAGCGCCGTCGCGTGTGCCGGCGGCTTGTTTGAGCGGGTCGGGCAACGAGGGGTCTTTGAAAATTCTGGCTTTTAGGCGCATATCGCCTCCGCCGTGACCGCCTTTGGTGTGCGGGACGTTGATAATTTGCGATTTGCCGAAGTTGTGGGTGAGACGAATTTCGTCGCTGGGCGGTTCTGTCCAGGGCTGTCGTTCTTTAATCCAGGCCTCGAGCCGGCCTTTTGTGCCGTTGAAGGCGATGCGGTAGCCCTCGTAAGGGGAGTAGGTAGTGAGCGAATAGCTGACCTGGACGTTATTGGCGTATTTTATCTGGACTGCCATCTTATCGAAGATGTCGATATCCTCTTTCCAGACGCAGCCGTCCCGCAGATAACCGTCATATTGCTCGTTTGCGACGTAAAGCTGCATAAGCTTGTCGTCTTTGGTTATGTCCCAGAAGAACGGGCAATTATCTTTGTGTGGGCAGCCGCGGCAGTTGGTATGTCGGAACTCGTGATTTTTGCCGTAGAATTCGAGAGCGCCGTAGGCGAAGACCTCAACGGGGTCGGAGTCGAGCCACCAGTTGAGCAGGTCAAAGTGATGCGTGGCCTTGTGGAGAAGCAGTGTGCCGCTTTTACTTCGCAGGCGATGCCATCGGCGGAAATAATCAGCGCCGTGTGAGGTATCGAGATACCAGTGGAAATCGACGCTGGTAACTGTGCCGATTTCGCCGGCGTTGAGCAGTTCCTTTAGTTTTGCCCGGTGCGGAGTGAATCGGTAATTAAATGTGACGGTGCAGATTTGTCCGGTTTTTTTCTCGGCGTCGAGGATTGCCTTGCATTTGAACTCGTCGGTGGTGAGCGGTTTTTCGGTGATGACGTCGCAGCCGGCCTGCATAGCTTTGATAATATACCCGTCGTGATATGCATCGACGGTGGTAACGATAATTTTGTCAGGTTTTGTCTCGGTGAGCATTTTATCGAAGTCAGTGTAGGCCGGGCAGGTTGCACCGATGTATTTTTTGGCAAATTCGACCCGGCCGGGGTTTGGGTCGCAAAGGCCGACAAATTCCACGCTGTCGGAGTAATCTCTGAGGATGTCTTTTCCCCACATATCGATTGCCCGAATACCCGTGCCTATGACGGCAAGGCGGGTCTTTTTCAAGGCGGCCTGCTGGGCAAGGGCGGCAGCGACCGGTTCGGATAATATAGTCGCCAGCCCGGCGCCTGTGGTTTTCAAAAACGACCTGCGATTCATATTTGTTTTGCTGCTCATATCAAACTTTCCTTTCGAGGTATTTGTGATTTAAGCGCGCATATAGAGGCCGCCGTTGACGGCGATGTATTCGCCGGTAATGAAGCCGGCGGCATCGGAGCTTGCGAGAAACAGGATTGCCTTGGCAATATCTTCTGCGGTGCCGTTTCTGCCGAGGGGCGTTTGTTTTGCGACTTTAGCGCGACGTTCGGAGGAGCTGTAGCGCTGGTGGAATCGTGTTTCGATGAGGCCGGGGACGACGGTGTTGACGCGGATGCCGTATTTTGCGAACTCTTTTGCCATAGCGATGGTCTGGACGTGGACGTCGGCTTTAGCTGCCGCATAGATGCCTGAGCCGGCGCCCCCGCCGTGATGTCCTGCGACGGAGCCGACGTTGACGATACAGCCCGCGCTTTTTTTAAGGTAAGATAAAGCGGCCTGTGTGGCGAAGAACACGGAGCGGATATTTGTCTGGTAGATGTCGTCGTGGTAGGCGACGGCAGCGGTTTCAAAGGGCCGGCGGTCAATCAGGTCGCCGGCGTTATTGACGAGGACATCGATGCCGCCGGTGGCCTCGGCGAACTTCGAGACCATTTTTTTGACCTGGCTTTGCTTTCGGACGTCGGCTTTAAGGAGGATACCATCGCTGTATTTTTTGACCTGTTCGAGAGTGTCAAGTCCACCCTGCCTTGTTCTGAAATAATGGACACCGACGAAGCAGCCCTGTTTGGCGAATTCAACGGCCGAGGCGGCGCCGATTCCCGAGCTTGAGCCGGTGACGAGAACCTTTTTGCCTTTGAGGTCTTCGTAAATCATTTTGCCACTCTCAAGGTATACTTTTGGAATCAGGTTCAAAGACAAGCAGCAGGGATTCGAGCGGTTTGAGACGAATATCAAGCTTGCTGTTATTGCCGCCGTAAGGGAATATTCTGCGGGCGCCTGTTTCGAGGTCCCAGACAGCGGGGATTTTGTCAGCGGTATTGAATTGCGCATTGAAGGAAATCTGTTGGTAACGGCTGGTGTTAGTGAAGAAGAATATGTCTCGATTGCCGGCAGCATAGTGGACGAAGAGGAGGTTATCGTTCGGAGGAGAGATTCTTACGTCGGGCGTGCCGCCGAGTTTTCGAGTCAGTTCGGCGGCCCAGGAGGTGAGATTATCCTTGTTTTTTTGCGGCGGGAGGAATACGACGGCACGGTCCGGGTTTTCTTCGCGGATGTGCTCCATTGTAATCTGGACGGGAATAGTCCTCTGGAGGAGGTCTTTGAAGCCGGGCGAGGCCATTGGGTATCCGCCTAAAAGTGCGATTTTGCCGCCTGCCCTGGCGAAGAGGCGCAGTATTCTGGCGGCCGGGAATTCGATTGAGCAGACGTCGGGAACGATGACGGCGTCCCAGGTGCTTGAGCCGAGGTGAAGCGAGCCATCTTCATAAGTTGACTGTGAGAGGACCTGTTCGTTGATATAATCGGCGGAGAAGCCATTGTGATTGAGCGCCTGCCAGAGGCCGGACAGATACCAGAAATAATCCTCGCATCGGAACCCGTAGAGTCCGCAGTCGCTGAAGATATCAACGGTCGGGAAAAGAACGGCGATTCTGCTCTGGCGCGTGGAGTTTTGAAACAGGTAAGACAGCCGGGCTTTACAGCCGGTGCAATTTTCAGGATACGGCAGCGAGGTGTCACGCACGACGGGGAAGGGAGCGTTGTATAGAGGTATGTCGGGGGACATAGAGTCGGACCCGACGAGGCCTCTCAGGGTAAGGAGCATATTGACATCAGGGATGTTGAGGCGGGAGAGGACGCCGTTGTCCCGGCAGAAGTCACGAAAAGTCCGGACAAAATTTTCATTGAATAATTCGGCAAAGGTCAGGCAGAAATCGTAGCGAACGCGGCGTGTGGTGTCGTAGAAGCGAGTCCTTTGCTTTGGGAGGGTATTATCGAGAATAACGGGCAGGTAAGGCAGGACGTCATAGCGGCGTCGACGAAGGAACTGCTCGGCGAAATCGTCTGTCCAGTTGGCGCCGAACAGGTTGACGTTATCGCAGGATATCGCGTGAATGGAGTCGCCGAGCCGGCCTTCGAAGACGTTGCTGAGGTCGGAGAAGATTTTACCGAAGTATTTTTCAACGGCCTGCCTGTTGAGGACGTCAAGAACAGGGACATTTGATGTGGAGTTGGAGAGTCGGACGGCGTTTTCGTGCAGGATACCGACATAAAAACTGTGTTCGCCGTCAGGGACATCGAAGGTGTTTGAACCATAGGGATTAATTTTATCAATCGGCTTGATGCCGGGCTGGAAACTGTTGAGGCCCTGAGGGATAAGCCGGAGAAACATCAGGCGGCGTCTTGTTTTGCGGGCGACGGGCCGGGTTTCGTCAGGCATATGCAGGATCTCATTTAGGGTGGTTGTATAGGTTGAGGGGCCGGAGAGCGTTTTTTTGCCGAGCGTAATCATCCGGCTGCTTTCGTCTGGCTGCAGGTATGGGGCAGCGAGAATTGAGCTGAGAGACAAATCGATAAGAAGCCCACGTTTTTTCGCGGCGTCGGCGGCAAACTTGAGCATTACGATATTTATATCCTCGGCGGGATATATTTCAACGCCGCCAAAACCATCCTTTTTGACGGCATCGAGCCGACGAAGGATTTCCTTTTCAGTCGGGCTGCCGACATCCCAGCTCCACCGTGCGAATGGTCTTGTGGAAACAGGCGGATTTCTGAAGCCGTCGTAAAGAGGGTCCACCGACGGCGAGACGCCGCAACCGGAAACTATCATCGCAAGAAGCAAAATCGTGAATTTAAAAATTTTCATATTGCAAAGCACTCCTCTTTCAAAGGACGATCCGTGATTTATCCGGGGTTGTCTTTTTCACTTTGAATTTGGTCCAGTTGCATACCGAATCTGTCAAGTTTTTTCCGGCCTTCGTCGTATTGGGAATAGGCATTATGAAGGTGTTTGCCGAGGACGTCCCAGGTGGCGGTGAAATCGGCTAATGAGCCGGTCAGAGTTTTGAGGTTCTGGCGAATTTCCGCGGCCTGTTTTTCGATAAGCAGGCCGTGAAGTCCCATCGCAACAGTCATCAGGTAGGCATAAAGTAAATTAGGCGAAACAGGAACAACCTTTTTGTCGAGCGAATACTGTAGGATGTTTTTCGCGTCGTCGGGGTACTGGATAATCGCTTCGTAATAAACATTTTCGGCAGGGATATACATAAGGGCGAAATCGACGGTGCCTTCGGAGGGCCTGATGTATTTTTCTGCTATCTCGTCGATACGGTCGATAACATCGGCGTGAAACTTTTTTCGCAGACGTATTCGCTGGTCGTCTGTATCGGCCTTCAGCAATTGCTCGAAACTCGACAGAGTAAATTTGGCATCGATGGGGACAGCATAATCGGCGAGTTTAACGAGGGCATCGACCTTTTGGTTGTCTTTGAAAGAGTATTGAAGCTGGTAGCTATTCTGGGGGAGAATTTGCGAAAGCAGATTGTCGAGGGACCATTCGCCGAGCCCGCCCCTCAGTTTGGGGCTGGCGAGTATTTCCTGAAGGCGTTTGACCTCGTCGCCGACTTTTTGCATCTGCGTGCTTGCTGTAATTATTTGGCCTATTTGGGCGTGGAGGCGGTTTAGCGTCTCGACGCTGGATTGCAAATTTTTGGCGACGGAGTCCTGGCCTTTCTGAAGGGAATCCTGAAGTGCGGTGCGCGTAGTGTCGGAGGAGGTTCGCACGGCCTCAAGTTGCTGCTGCAAAGAGGCAACAGATGAGACCTGCCGGGCGAGTTTGTCCCTTGTGCCAAATAGCAGCAAAAAGACAAGTATCAGCAGCAGTATAAGTAAAACTACAGCTACAGCAAGCAGAGCAGTTTCCATAATAAGGCCCTCAAATAGAACTGGGGTATTATAGGATTTGGCGGGGAGAACGTCAAAAAGAACGTCGAACGGGGAAAAATCAGGCCGCGGCGGGTTCGGTTACGTAATGGTCGAAATTGACGGAGATTTTCCTGCTGACGCCCTGGGTCTGCATAGTGATGCCATAAAGCATATCGGCGGAGCTCATCGTGCGTTTGGAGTGGGTGACAATAATGAACTGCGAGTCCTTCTGGAATTCCTTCAAGAGCATATCGAATCGCTCGTTGTTGGCTTCGTCGAGCGCGGCGTCAACCTCATCGAGAAAACAGAAGGGCGATGGTTTTGCCTTGAAGACCGCGAACAACAGTGCAATGGCGGTCATTGCCTTTTCGCCGCCGCTGAGTAACGAGATGCTTCTGGTCTCCTTGCCGGGCGGTTTTGCGATTATCTCGATTCCGGCGTCGAGGATATCGATTTCGGGGCCTTCTTCGAGGATAATGTCGGCCTTTCCGCCGCCGAAGAGCTTGCGGAAGATTTGCTGGAAATTACCGCGGACCAGCTCGAACGTCTGCGCGAATTTTTCTCTGCTGATTTTGTTGAGACGATTGATTAGCTGCTGCAAGCTTCCTTTGCTGGAGTTGAGGTCCTCGAGCTGTGTTGACAAAAAGCCGTGGCGCTGTTCGAGGTCCTCCTGCTCCTGGATTGCGTCGAGGTTGACGTTGCCTAAGCGTTCGATTTTGCCGCGGAGGTCCGCGATTTCCTCGCGGATTTTCTCCCAGTCAACGGCGGTGTCCTGATAGCTCGTGTAGGCGGCCAGCAGGTCGAGCTGTAGCTCATCGCGGACACGAGCGACAAGGTCCTGCTGTCGAACGTCGAGGGCGCCAAGCTCTATTTTAATCTCGTTTATCTGCTGTTCGATTTGGCTTTGCTGTGCGCGTTTGTCGCGGAGGAGCTGCTCGTTGGTTTTCTGTTCGGCGAGCAGCTCATCGATTTGTTCGTGTAGCCGGGAGCTGTTTTGCTGCCTGGTGTCTTTTTCGCCGAACAATTCGGAGACAGCTGCCTCAGCGGCGAGTATGTCGGATTGTGCTGCGGCGGTCTGTTCGTTGGAGTTTCTGATTTCGGATTCCGCCGCCTCAACGGCGCCTGCGTTGGCCTGAAGCTGGCCCTGAAGAGACCGGATTGTTTGTATGAGGGACTGCTTGTGCTCTTGTCTCTGGCCGAGCGAGACCTTGAGGTCGGTGAGCTTATCAACGAGCGACTGAAGCTCTTCTTTGAGGCCAGAATAATCGCTTTGCAACTGGCTGATACGGGAGGTGCGCTGGTTGTTGACGGCCTCAAGCTCCTGAAGCTTCTGCTGGGATTGATACTCCTTCTGGACGGATTGCGCTATCTGATTTTCGAGCAGGTCAATTTCGCCGACGATGAGGGGCTGTTCCTCTTTTAGTCGTTTTATGCTCTCTTCGAGCGCGGTCAGGCGCGAATCTATCTGGGTCTTTTCGGTGTTCGCCTCATAGACGGCGGTGCGAAGGTCTTTGCACAGCTTTGTGAGGTGTTCGCCTGTTTGAATGGAGCCGGAGATTTGGTTTTCCAGTTCGTTTATTTCAGTTTCGATATTTGCGATTGTTTCCTGAAGCTGGCGCAGTCGGCTTTTACGTGAGATAAGCCCTGCGGCCCGGCCGAGGGGGCCGAGCTTGACGAAACCATCCCCGGAGACAAACTCGCCTTTGAGCGTGACGAACTTGTAATCGGAGCCGAGCTGCTCAGCCAGAGGGATTGCGGCGTCTATTGAGTCAACTATGAGCGTCTTACCCAGAAGCGACCAGACGAGCGGGGCGTGCTTCGGCTGGTAGCTGACGAATTCGACGAGCCGGCCTTTAACGGGGCCAAGCATCGAAAGGTCAACGGTATTAACAAACGGCTCTATTTTGTCGGTGCTTATGAAGTGAACCCTGCCGTCGAGCTTATCGATATCGCCCCTGCCGGCGAGGAGCTTGTCAGTGGAGTTGACGACGACGGCGTCGGTCTTGTCCTCAAGGGCCGCCTCGACGGCAGCGGCATAGTCGATGTGCGCCGTGATAATATCGGCCAGGATTCCCTCGACGTAGTCGAACTGAGAGGGATTTTCGAGGATTCGTTTTGCGCCCGCCTTGACGCCTTCCCGGCGGTTCTCCATATCGGTCAGAACGGCAAGCTCACCTGCGAGGGCGCTTCTGGCCTCCTTGCTGTTGGACAATCGCTTCCTGTCTTCATCTATTCGGCCGGCGCACTGCTCGGATTCTTTGCGCTTGGCGTCGAGGTTCTTCGTCAGGTCGGCCAAAACGTTTTCAATGTCCGCCAGGCGTGCCTCGCACTGGGCCTTTTCGGTCAGCAGTTTTTCAAGCTCGGCGCCTGCAACCTGTGCCCTACCGGCGAGCCGGTCCTTCTGAGAGGATAGATTGGTGCGATACACGGAGATACTTTGAAGCTCGTTATGAAGCTGGGCGGTGTGTCTGACAATATCGATTATGCCTGATTTCTCATCTTCGAGCTCGGCTTCGAGTGAGGCGCATCGGGCGTTAATATCGGCAATTTCGCGGCGGGTCCGCTCGATGTCGCGACCGCATTGTTCGAGGGACTTTTCATTTTCCTGCTGTTGGACGCGGTACTTTTCAAGGTCGGTCGTGAAGATATTTTTCTGTTCGGCAAGCTGATGAGCCCTAACGACAGCGGCGGCCTTTCTCTGCTCAAGCTCTCTTATCCTGCTGCGCAGGAACTCTATTCGCTGCAGGTGTTGCTCGATTTTACTCTGCACCGCGACCAGCGTATTGTCGGTCTTGTTGATGTTGTTCTCGGTGTCGATAATCTGCTGGCCAATCTGTCCCAGCAGCGCGTCGTGTTTTGCAACGTCGGCGGCGGTAACAGCGAAGATTTTTTCGGCCTCACCGAGAGCGTTTTTCTTCTCGGTGGCGGTTTTGTAGATTTTGTCAAATTCGGCAAGGGAGTAATTGACCTGAAGCTGTTTTAGCTGATGAGTGTACTGAAGATAATTTCTTGCCTTTCCGGCGGCGAGCTTGACGCTTCGCAACCGGCTTGCGACTTCGGACAGGATGTCGGCGAGGCGCAGGAGGTTTTGCTCGGTGCGTTCGAGTTTGCGCAGGGCCTCATCCTTGTGTGCCTTGTATTTGCTGATGCCCGCCGCCTCTTCGAAAATGAGCCGGCGTTCGACGGGGGAAGACATAAGCAGCCGCTCGACCTGGCCCTGCTCGATGATTGAATACGCCCTGACACCGACGCCGGTGTCCATAAACAGCTCTTTGACGTCTTTTAGACGACAAAGCTTGTTGTTTATTCTGTATTCGCTCTCGCCGGTTCTGTATATTCTGCGTGTGACCTGGACCTCTTCGGCGTCAATTGGCAGCCGGCCTGTCGTGGAGCCGTCGGTATTCGAGATGAACAAGCTTACTTCCGCACAGCCGGCAGGTCTTCTGCTGGCCGAGCCGCTGAAAATGACGTCGGCCATCCGGCCGCTGCGGAGACTTTTAGCACTTTGTTCGCCGAAGACCCATTTTACTGCGTCAACGACGTTGCTTTTTCCGCAACCGTTGGGGCCTACGATTCCGGTTATAGCAGAGGAGAAGCTGAACTCCGTTTTGTCCGCGAAACTTTTGAATCCGTCGATAAATACTTTTTCAAGTCGCATTTATACATCCATATAGAGCCAAGCAAAACCTAATACAGCAAACCATCTCGCGGAGAGAATCGAATCAGGGGGTAACCCTCCTGCCTCCGTAACCTGTCGCAAATACAAGGGCGCTCAAAGTCATAGTGTCCGATAATTTCACATTTATTATTGCTGCTAACCAGGAAAAGCGCAGCGAACACGGTTTTGCTTTCAGCTTTCTGCTTTTGATATCAACCTTTCAATTAGCGGTGACATTCGGTTTAGATATTATCGGTCGAAGCGGTATTATTTCTTGATATTTGGCAGCCCTTTTGGCTCGGGGCCGACGTGGAATTCTGCGGGGACAGCGCCGGAATCGACCATTTGTTTGAGTATTCCGGCCAGAGTGGAGTATGGGACGCCAAGTCCCGGGCTGACCTCGCTGGTCCGGGCCACCGGCTCACTGCACAACGTCTGGATTATGTCGGCAAGGTCGAGAGAGCTTTTCAGGTTAACGATTATGTCGGGGCGCCTCGGGTGTTTGCGAATTATTGCGGCAACCTGCTCGCCCGGGAGTGCATTTATAGTGATGGCGCCATCGGCTGTCTCGACGAAGGTGTTGCTTCGGCAATAGATGGGTGCCCCGAAGAGTGCGACGCGGGCCTGCTCCCGGCGTGAGATGAAAATCGCAGGTTTACCGGGGGCAGATATCTGGTCGAGATAGAAGCTTTCACCAATAAGTTTCCGTGAGACAGAGATGTCATTGAGCCGAACAAGGTTCTCATAGGCGGCAAGACGCACGGCAAAATCGTCATCCCGCAAAAGTATGCGAAGCAGTGACACGG
>CAYNVP010000090.1:0-10423 GCA_964400665.1 uncultured Pirellulales bacterium
GATGACGTCGAGGGCAGGACCAAGATTTATGAGTCGATGGTCAAGGGGCAAAACACCCTCGAAGCGGGTACCCCGCTTTCGTTTGACGTTCTGTGTAATGAGATAAGAGGGCTGGGTTTGAATATCCAGCTTGAAAAGAAACGATTGGGAACAACAGTTTTATAAGTTGCGGCCTGGTTGAAATAGGAGCAGAAAATAAATGATTAGTAATATCTATGATCGGATAAATGATTACGGTTCGGTCAAGATTTCGCTTGCCGGTCCCAATGATATTCGCAGCTGGTCGTTTGGAGAGGTTCGCAAGCCCGAGACAATAAACTACCGGACTTACCGGCCCGAGAAGGACGGGCTTTTCTGCGAACGGATATTCGGGCCTGAGCGCGACTGGGAATGCGCATGCGGCAAGTATAAGGGGACCAAGTTCAAGGGCATAATCTGCGACCGCTGCGGCGTGAAAGTGACGCACAGCAGGGTCCGTCGCAAAAGGATGGGGCACATCAACCTGGCTGCTCCCTGCATTCATATATGGTTTTTCAAGACCGTGCCAAATCATTTGGGAACGATTCTTGGGATGAAAGGTTCCGAACTCGAAAAGGTAATCTACTATCAGGACTATGTAGTGACAGACCCCGGGCAAAGCCCGTTAAAGCTCGGCCAGTTGCTTTCAGAGGAGGAATGTCGGGAGGCCAATAACAAGTACGGCAGCAGCTTTAAGGCCCTGATGGGAGGGGAAGCGATAAACCAGCTTTTGGCACAGCTTGATTTGGACAAACTCATTTCCGAGCTGCGGGCAGGTATCAGCAAGACCAGCAGCGGCCAGCGGATAAAAGATTTGAGCAAGCGTCTAAAGGCGGTGGATGCCATCAAGACCAGCTCTAATAAGGCGGAGTGGATGGTGCTTGACGTGATTCCGGTTATACCGCCTGATTTGAGGCCTTTGGTGCTTTTGGAGAGCGGCAACTTCGCAACAAGCGACCTCAATGACCTCTACAGAAGGATTATCAATCGAAATAACCGGCTTAAGAAGCTGATGGACCTCAATGCTCCGGAAGTGATTATTCGCAACGAGAAAAGGATGCTGCAACAGGCGGTTGATTCGCTTATGGACAACGGCAGGTGTCGCAGGCCTGTATTGGGCAGCAACAATCGGCCTCTAAAATCCTTAAGCGATATGATAAAGGGAAAGCAGGGCCGATTCAGGGAGAATCTGCTGGGCAAGCGTGTGGATTATTCGGCACGCTCGGTGATTGTGATAGGGCCGACGATGAAGCTTCATCAGTGCGGATTGCCGAAGAGGATTGCGCTGGAGCTGTATCAGCCATTTATTATCCGGCGGCTCAAACAAAGCGGGCTTGCCGACACTATCAAAAGTGCCAAGAAGATGATTGAGCGGCGAGGCGAGCAGATATGGGATATTCTGGAGGAGGTCATTCATCAGCACCCAGTGCTTCTCAATCGAGCGCCGACTTTGCACCGGATGGGTGTTCAGGCGTTTGAGCCGGTGCTTGTGGAAGGTAACGCGATAATGCTTCACCCTCTGGCGTGCAAGGGATTTAACGCCGATTTCGACGGCGACCAGATGGCGGTGCATTTGCCGTTGAGTATCGAGGCCCAGACCGAGGCGCACACGCTGATGATGACGACGAACAACATTTTCTCGCCGGCCAACGGCTCGCCGATGGTCGGGCCTTCGCAGGATATGGTTCTGGGAAATTACTATCTGACCTGTATGCTGCCGGGCCAGAAAGGCGAAGGTTCGCTGTTCAGGGACACGTTCGAGGCGATGTTTGCTTATGATATGGGCAAGATTGCGCTGCACGCTAAGATTAAAGTTCGCATCAACAAATATGTAGTGCCGGAAGAACAGCGTGCCAACGAGGCAAAGACTGGCAAGGACGCCGGGCCGGTTGTGGTCGAAACCACCGTGGGAAGATGCATTTTCAATGACATTTTACCCGCAAAGATGTCTTTCTACAACTGGATGATGGGACAAAAGCAGTTGAGCCAGGTAATCAGCGACTGTTATGAATTTGCCGGAAGCGCAGAGACTGTCGATTTGCTGGACAAGATTAAGGACAAGGGATTCAGGCACGCGACCCTGTCGGGGTTGAGCTTCGGGGTGATGGACTTGAAGATTCCTCCCAAGAAGCCGGAGATTATTGAAGAGACGGAAAAGAAGGTCAAGAAGATACAGAAGAACTATCAGGCAGGTGTGCTGACTGAGGGCGAGCGTTATAACCAGGTTATCGACGCCTGGACCAACGCGCGTGTGGCGGTGACCAATGAAATGATGCGGGGTCTCAAGGAGGATAAGAATGAGGATGGTTCGCCGTATCTCAATCCCATCCATATTATGAGTATCTCTGGCGCACGGGGCAGCGTGGACCAGATTCAGCAGCTGGCAGGAATGCGTGCGCTTATGGCCAAGCCCTCAGGTGAGATTATCGAGACGCCGATTAAGTCGAACTTCCGGGAGGGATTGACGGTTCTCGAGTATTTCAGCTCCACGCACGGTGCGAGAAAAGGTCTTGCCGATACGGCGCTGAAGACGGCCAATTCCGGGTACCTGACCCGCAAGCTAATCGACGTGTCTCAAAACGTCATAGTTACCGAGCGGGACTGCGGGACTCTGCAGGGTATAACCAAGAGCACGGTTGCCAGAGGCGACCAGGTCGACGTTCCTTTATCACAGCTTATTATCGGCAGGACCGCCAGAGACAACATTCGCAATCCGATTACCGATGAGATGATTGTTCGGGAAAACGAGGCAATAACGCCTGAGGCGGCGGCGAAGGTCGAGGCAATGGGGATTGAAGCAATCAGGGTCAGAAGTCCTTTGACCTGCGACAGTTCATTTGGCGTTTGCGCGAAGTGTTACGGCTGGGATATGAGCACGGGACAGCTTGTTGAAGAAGGTTTGCCGGTCGGGATTATTGCGGCGCAGTCGATTGGCGAGCCGGGGACGCAATTGACGCTGCGGACGTTCCATACCGGCGGAATTGCATCCAGAGCTATTCTTGAAAGCGACCAGAAAGCTACTGCTAAAGGAAGAGTAAAATTCAGAGACTTGGGTAATGTTCCAGACCCCAATGTCGTTTTTGAAGATACTCACGAGTCATACCGGACGGATGTTCTTGACCAGAAAGATGATCTCGGGAAAAAAAGGCCAGTCAAGTCAAGAGGAATTGTGCTGAAACGCAGCGGTGAAATGCTTCTTCTTGATGAGAAAGACCGCGAAATTGACAAATATAAGGTTCCCTACGGAGCAGTTCTTCAGGTTTACGATGGAGAAGAGGTCTATGGGCCAACCGCAATCAAACCTGGTCAGAGGTTGTTCGCGTGGGACCCGCACCGCACGCCCATACTGGCTGAGGTTGCCGGTCTGATTCGCTTTGTTGATATCGTGGAAGGCGAGACGATTAGGCTTGAAGAGGAGCGCAAGGGTCAGTTGGGTAATAAGCCGGTTGTCATCGAGCATAAAGGGGACAAGCACCCGCAGATAATGATAGAGGATACTGATGGCAAGATTCTCGACGTTCACTATTTGCCGGCGGGCGCCAGGATAGAGGTTGTCGAGGGTCAGCAGGTTCAGGCGGGTCAGCTTCTTTCTCATCAGCCGCGTGCCACCGGCGGGACGCAGGATATCACGGGGGGATTGCCGCGTGTGACGGAGGTGTTCGAGGCGCGTAAGCCCAAGGACCCCGCGGCGATAGCGGAAATCAGCGGGCAGGTCGAGCTTAAAAGTGATAAGCGAAAGGGCAAGATGACGATTATTGTCCGCTCGGAAAAGATGGAAAAAGAGCACCACGTTCCGCGTGACAGACATCTGAACGTTCACACCGGCGATATAGTTGATGCGGGTGATACGTTGACGGATGGGCCTTTAGTGCCGCACGATATTCTTCGGATAAAGGGCGAAGAGTCTCTGCAGAGATACCTGATAGGTGAGATTCAGAACGTTTACCGTTCGCAGAACGTGAATATCAACGACAAGCACATTGAGATTATCTCTGCGCAGATGATGCGGAAGGTTGAGATTGAGTCGGTGGGTGACAGTTCGTTTTTGCCGGGCGAGGTGGTTGACAAGTTTGAGTTTCGCCGGGAGAACGTGCGTCTCAACGACAGTGTAAAGATAGCCAGCGTCGGCGACGCCACCGAGCTTAAGGAAGGTCAAGTCATCGATAAATCCAAGCTGGCGACTATCAACGAGAAGGTAGAGGCAATCGGAGGAGAACCGGCGAAGGGCAAAAAGCCGAGGCCGGCGACCGCTAAGACGCTGCTGCTGGGGATTACCAAGGCATCGCTGCGTTCGGACAGCTTCATAGCCGCCGCCAGTTTCCAGCAGACAACGAAAGTCTTGACTGAAGCAGCGTTGGGTGGTAGCATAGATAATCTTTGCGGCTTGAAAGAAAACGTGATACTTGGGCATTTGATACCTGCGGGCACGGCATTCAAGCCGTATCTGGAGTTGAAGGTCAAGCATCTTGTCGAGGCGCCGCTGCCGAAGGAATTCAGAGAAGCCAGGGAGATTGAAGAAGAAAAAGAGGCCGAGGCAAGGAAAGAAGCCGCAATCAGGGAAGCTTTGGGCATCAAATAACAGTTTGGATTGGCACAAGACGTTCGTGCGACACGGCGAAACGCTGCGATGTTTCGCACAGCAGAATTGGAGCGACACAGTTATGGCAACAGTGAACCAGTTGGTGAGAAGGCCGAGGGCCAAGTCGAAGGGGCGCAAGAAACGGTCCGACATAAGCGGTTCGCCTCAGAAAAGAGGCGTGTGTCTGATTGTGCGGACGATGACCCCCAAGAAGCCCAATTCGGCTTTGCGCAAGATTGCACGTGTTCGTCTGACCAACGGAAAAGAGGTAACAGCCTATATACCCGGGATAGACCATAACCTGCAGGAGCACAGCACGGTGACGATACGCGGAGGCAGAGTAAGAGATTTGCCGGGCGTGCGATACCATATTGTCAGAGGTGTGCTGGATTGTGCGGGAGTCGCCAATCGAAAGCGAGGCAGAAGCAAATACGGCGCCAAGAGAGGTAAATAGTTAGTGTTCGGGTAGCAAGGCAGCGAGGAATAGAACAATGGCAAAGAAAGCAACAGCATCGAAAGAGCAGTTAAAGCCGGACGGCAAATACAACAGCAGACTGGCCGGCAAGTTTATTAACTGCCTGATGCTGCAGGGTAAAAAGAGCGTTGCGCAGAACATATTCTACGAGGCGATGGACATCATAGCCGAGAAGGAGAAATCCGCGCCTGTGATAGAGGTTTTTGAGACGGCCGTGAGCAACGTGAAGCCGGCGATTGAGGTTCGCAGCAAACGCGTCGGCGGAGCCAGTTATCAGGTTCCGATGCAGGTAAGCTCGAAACGTCAGCAGTCGCTTGCGATACGGTGGATACTCGATGCGGCCAGGGGAGCGAAGGGCAAGGCGATGAGCGAGCGGCTGGCGGCGGAGCTGATGGAGGCCTATCAGAAAAAGGGCGGCGCCATGTTGATGAGGGAGAATGTGCATAGAATGGCGGAGGCCAACAAGGCATTTGCCCATTTTGCGTGGTAAAAAGGGAATTTCGAACTGCCACGGAATTATAAAAGACCGTGGCAGTTTTTTTATATCCATCTGGTGCGTTGTGTAGAGCGGAATTGATATTTGCTGTGACAGTGAATAGGGAAGATGTCGGACGATTTGAAGAAAATACGAAACATCGGGATTATCGCTCATATTGACGCCGGCAAGACTACGGTGACGGAGCGGATTCTTTATTATGCCGGCAAGACCTACAAAATGGGCGAGGTACATGACGGCACGGCGGTGATGGACTATCTGGAGGAGGAGCAACAGAGGGGAATTACCATAACGTCGGCGGCGACGAAATTCCCGTGGGAGGGCGCTGAAATCAATCTTATTGACACGCCGGGACACATTGATTTCACGGCTGAGGTCGAAAGGTCGCTGCGTGTGCTTGACGGGGCAGTGGTTGTTTTTGACGGTAGCGAAGGGGTTCAGGCGCAGAGCGAAACAGTGTGGCGACAGGGGCAGAAATACGGGCTGCCCTGTCTTTGTTTTATAAACAAGATGGACAAAGTCGGTGCGGATTTTGAGATGAGCGTCGATAGTATCCGCGACAAGCTTGTTGCCAATCCGATGGTCCTGCAGCTTCCTATAGGTGCGGCCGATAGTTTTACCGGCCTGATAGACCTGGTCAAGATGCAGGCGGTTTTTTTTGCTCTGGAGAAACTCGGGGCCAGTTTCGAGGAGATTGAAATTCCCGCTGAATATCGCAACAAGGTGGAGCAGGCCCGACACGATATGCTCGAGCGTGCGGCGGAATACGATGAGGAAATGATGGACAAATATGTCCACGATAAGCCGATAGACGCGGCGATTATTCACAGGGCGATACGGAAGGGGACATTGGCCGGGAAGTTACAGCCGGTATTTTGCGGGTCGGCCTTGCAGTATATCGGGGTGCAGCGTCTTCTGAACGGAGTGGTGGAGTATTTGCCGTCGCCATTGGATAAACCGGCCGTTATTGCCCATAAGCCGGATAGCGCGCAGAAGGAAATTATCGTCAAGTGCGACCCGCAGGCGGGTCTGGTCGCGCTGGCTTTTAAGATTGTCAGCGACTCGCACGGGGACCTGAATTTTCTCAGGATTTATCAGGGGACGTTGAAGTCGGGCAGCAGGGTGCTGAATACGACCAGAGACAGACGAGAGAATGTCACGCGTATATTTGAGATGCACGCAAGCGAGCGCAGGATGTTAGAGCGGGCTGTCGCCGGGGATATAGTTGCTGTGGTCGGGCCCAAGCATACGATTACGGGTGACACGCTTTGCGACCCGAGAAAGCCGGTGTTACTGCCGAGTATAACTTTTCCGCAGACGGTCATGAGTATGTCGATAGAGCCGCGGACGGCTGCAGAGAAGAATAAGCTGGCCGATGCGCTGGCAGCGTTACGGCGGGAGGACCCCACCTTTGAATCGAAGGTCGACTCAGAAACCGGGCAAATGGTCATCAGCGGAATGGGGGAGCTTCATCTTGAGATTCTGCGGCACAAACTGATGAAAGAGAGGGGACTGGACATCCGGGTCGGCAAGCCGCGGGTGGCTTATAAGGAGGCAATTACGAAAGCTACCGAGGCGGGAGGGAAGTTCATCCGTCAAACTGGGGGAAGGGGGCAATATGGGCACGTTGTTTTGCGTGTTGAGCCGATGCTAACTGAGGACGGGCATTGGAGCCGGCAGATAGAATTTGAAAACGAAGCGGGTGGCGATAAAGTACCGAGGCAATACGTTGGGGCAGTTGAAAAAGGGGTGCGGGACGCTCTGTTCACAGGTGTGTTAGCGGGCTATCCCATTATGGGGGTTAGAGTTACGTTGATTGACGGTTCGTTTCACGCCGTAGATTCATCGGATATTGCGTTTGAACAGGCGGCTGCAGTCGCGATTAAAAATGCACTCGAAAAGGCAGGTCCTGTGCTTTTAGAGCCGGTTATGCGGGTTGAAGTATTGGTTCCCGAGGCTAATTTTGGGGTGGTGCAGGCCAGCTTACTGGCCAAAAGGGGATTTATTACGGATAGCAAAATCCACGGTAAGATACGGACAATCGACGCGAAGGTGCCTTTGTCAGATATGTTCGGGTATTCAAGCGAGATAAGAAGTGTGACGGCGGGGCGTGGCACGTTTACGATGGAACCGTGCAGCTATGAAAGGGTGCCCGAGCAGATTGCCGCGAAGATTATTATTTGAAAAAAATTATTTTTAGGCGAAATTTTTTTTCGTAATTCGTTGACGTGTATCAGCTTGTATGCTAAATTGCTGGTTTTTCAGCCGTAGCGAGCATTGCCAGGGACGGCTTTGCGATGGACGAGTTGGGCTGTGACACGTCTGCGAATCGTGGTCATCAGGGATGGTTTGGTTGAAGGTTTGTTTTAATTAAGGGGTAAAAGCGGGGGCTAAGCTCCGCAGGGCCGGGAAGCGGTGTCGATTCTGCCGGTGGCCGAGGTCGGCGCTGCCGAGAGGCAAAGCCCCGATTCGTTAAGGAAGGTGATTTGGTTATCGGGTGTCGTGAGTGCACGGCGTTCGATAATCAGTCAAAGCCTTTCCTGCCACAAGATGGGACACGTTGCCGGAGACGGCGCAGATTCAGCCGGTGAGAGAAGTGTTTTTTACAGGGCCGGCAGAGGTAAGCGGCAGCAGCATAATTTGTTTGCGGGTTGCAGTCGCAGGTATAAAAAACAGGACGAAATAATTGAGGACTTGGGCGCGAGCGTATGGCCGGTGAAACCGAAAGAATAAAGATAAGGATGGAGGCATACGACCACAGGATTCTGGATGCCTCTGCCAAGGAGATAGTGGAGCACGCAAGGCGAACCAATGCTCGTGTCAGCGGCCCTATTCCGCTGCCGACTCGAATCGAAAGATACACGGTGCTGCGAAGTCCTCACATTGACAAGAAGAGCCGCGAGCAGTTTGAATTACGGACGCACAAGCGTCTGATTGATATTCGCGAGGCGAATGCCCGGACGGTCGAGGTTCTTAACCGGCTGGTGGTGCCGGCAGGCGTTTTCGTGAAGATTAAGGCATAAGGTGGCCTGAAGAGAATTGACACAGGAATAGAAAAGTGGCGATGCTGCTGGGTAAAAAAATCGGGATGACACAGGTTTACGATGAGCAGGAACGGTTGTTGCCGGTTACTGTCATACAGGCCGGTCCCTGTGTCGTGATGCAGGTCAAGACCGTTGAGACGGACGGGTACAACGCGGTGCAGATTGGTTACGATGACGTGAAGGCATCTCGGAGAACAAAACCAGCGGTTGGACACGCCGAAAAAGCCAAGACAACGCCAAAGCGGTTTGTCAGAGAGATGCGGCTGGCAGGTGACGCTAAGACGGAATACAACGCGGGTGACTCGGTAACGGTTTCAACGTTTTCCGAGACTAAATTTGTGGATGTAATCGGGACCAGCAAGGGCAAGGGGTTTGCCGGCCCTATGAAACGGCATCATTTTGGCGGTTTTCCCGCTTCGCACGGAACAGAGCGAAAGCACCGTGCGCCGGGTTCTCAGGCGGGTTACGGGACGGATAGGGGTCACGGCGGTGACATAAAACGCGGCAAGAAAATGGGTGGGCACATGGGGGCGGAACGAGTAACAGTGAAAACACATCGACTTGTATCAATAGACACGGACAATCACCTGCTGGTTGTCAAAGGGTCGGTGCCAGGCCCGGCAGGGGGTTATGTGATAGTGCGAAGCGCCCAAAAAGGATAGTTCGGATTAGCAGATGATAAGATTGCCTGTATACGACAGAGACGGTCAAGAGGTTGAGACATTGAAGGTCGATGAGTCGGCCTTCGGCGGGCGAGTAAGGTATGCGCTGTTGAAGCAGGCGATAGTGATGTACCACGCCAATAAGCGAGTTGGGACAGCGGCAACGAAGAGCAGGTCGATGGTCGAAGGTTCGACGCGGAAACTATATGCACAAAAGCACACCGGCAACGCGAGAGCAGGGACCATCAGGACGCCTATACGTGTGGGCGGTGGGGTGACGTTTGCCAAGGCGGCGAGGGATTTCAGCCGGCGAATGCCGAAAAAACAAAAGCATCTGGCGCGGGATTCGGCGATACTGGCAAAGCTTTTGAGCAACAACGTGGTGGTTGTGGACCAGTTGAATTTTGAGCGGCCGAAGACGAAGGATTTTGCGACGGTGCTGGGCAATCTCAAGATTGACCGAAGCTGTCTCGTGGTGACGGGTGATTATGATGAAACATTGTGGCGGTCGGCAAGGAACGTGGCGAAGGTTTCGGTGCAGCCGGTCGCCGAATCTAATGCGGGGGATATTTGCAGACACACCAAGTTATTATTTACCAAAGACGCATTTCTGACGCTGATGAACAAGGATGAGGGGGGCGAGAATTAGCTGCCGGACTATATGGAAGACCATAATATCATATTCAGGCCATTGATTACGGAGCAGGGGACGCACCTTGCGGGCAAAGTCGGCGCGTACGCGTTTGAGGTGAACAAGGACGCGAACAAACAGCAGGTAAAAGGCGCCGTTGAACGGCTGTACGGAGTGAAGGTGAGCAAAGTAAGGACCGCCAACAGGAAAGGCAAATTCAGGCGCAGGGGCAAAACGTGGGGCTACACGCCGAAATGGAAAAAGGCGGTTGTTTATCTGGAATCGGATTATCATATAGACCTGTTCTAAAGAAGAAGGTAAGCATGGGAATCAAGATTTACAATCCGACGAGTGCGGGACGAAGAAACAGTTCGGTCAACAACTATGCCGAGCTGACTGTTGATAAGCCGGAGAAATCCCTTTGCGTTCGTATAAAGAAGGCAGGCGGAAGAAATCACAGCGGGATGACGATGGTGCGTTTCAGAGGCGGCGGGGCGAGAAGGCTTTACCGCCTTATT
>CAYNVP010000091.1:0-10296 GCA_964400665.1 uncultured Pirellulales bacterium
GCTGACGGTAAGACTGTCAACTCCTGTAATCGCCGCCTCTGCAGCCGCCTGGGTCATACCCACTACGTCAGGTACCACAACCAATCCCGCTCCACCAGTAGTGAAGCTCCAGACGGTGCCTGTGGTCGTGCCGCCGCCACTCTTTTCATCAATGCGCCAATAATAAGTTGTTTCATTTTCCAGTGTTCCCGGGTCAAAGGTTGCGCCGTACTGGCTGTTCCGGAACGGTGGAGGACTTACTGTGCCGAGATATATATCGTGCAATGTAGCACCGGAGCCGGCAGTCCAGCTAAGGTCTGCGTCTACATCAATATCAGTTGCCAGGTCTGACGGGCTTGGAGAACTTGCCTGGCCGGGAGGTGTGCCTCCAGGCACAGCTTTGATTTCGATAGCAGCGATAGCCCAGTCATCGCTGACGCTGGAAGTCGTGTTGAACGTGTACGACCCAGCAGTCGTAGTTGACAACTCGCCGCCCCATAGGCCCGAGTCGGAAAAAGAGCTGGTGCCAGTGGCACTATCCCAAAGTTCAATAATGTTGGCACCTGGAGTGAAGGGGTCAGTGTCGCCTCCCTGGGCTGTCGCCGCACCAAAGATGAGTGAATTAGCGCCAGTTGTAGTAATGCTTGTGGTTACGTTCGTGCCAGTGTTATTATACGCTCCTGCAGTTGCCCCAACAGGGCTGGTCTGGTTAACACCCGTGAAGTTGACGGCGGCAATGCCGTCCTGTGCTACACTACTTGCATAGGTTACGACGACACTGGCTGTTCCAACCGGAGGGTTAACCAGATACCAGTGCTCGACTTCACAGCCGGAGTTATTTCCTGATGCTGTAACAGTGGCTCTGGTAAGGTTATTCCCTGCGTAAGTGACGGAACTGACCGACTCGGCACCCTCAGTCATCGCGCTGACAACCAGGAGGCGGTCATTACCTGAAGCGACCGTATGGGAGAAAGTCGCAGTCGTCCGTGTACTCGATGACACATTCAGCGTGACGGTGCCGGAAACAGGGACCGGTCCTGCAAGTAGAGGTACGACAGAGGCGATTCCGGACCAGGCGGTTTCGGTTTGGGCAGTGCTTTTATCGCGTGCCTTCACCTGATAAAAATACGTAATGCCAGACGGAAGACTTACATCCTTATAGTAAGAGCTGTTCCGCCAGCCGCTATCGTGGTTTGAATCCGTTATGTTATTGAAGTAATACTGAACTCCGGCGGGGTCAGAAGCAGTTGTTGCTATCATACTAATCTCATCGCCTGCCGTCGGAGTCGGCAGAATCGACCATGTCATCGGGTCAGGTTCCGGAGCGACTGTATCCTCGATGGTGCGCAGGCCGCTAAAGTCCTGAACCAATGTGCCATCGGCGTATATGTTCTCTGAACCAAACGTGCTCGATGAGCCGTCATTGTAGTTGGCCCGTTCGGTGAGGTAAGGCCCGGGGTCCTCTTCCAGTTTGAAGACTTCGTCGTTGCCGATACCACTTATGGGCACAATTCCCTCGCCGGCCGGTCCGAAGACGGTAGTTCCATTGCTGTCTTTAATTGTAAGCTGCCAGTTGTTATTCGTAACTGTGAAGTCCGAAGCTGTTATATACGTTCCGCTGGCGCTGTCTTCGGCCTGCACATTTATCCACCAGAGATTGCCTTGCGGGTTGTAATTGCTGATGTCATCGGCCAGATTTTCTGAAACTGTAATGATGGTGCCGGAACGGATGTCCGACCAGAGGTTGTTACTGGTCAAGGTGAGCGTCTGAATGGTTTGCCCGGCGCCGCCGGTGTCATCGCTGATTACGAGTTGCCAGCCGCGCATATCGACGTGGTCTTGAGTAACTGCCAATTCAAACCAGTCGCCGCCGTTGCCCTGGATGCGACCCCAGAACGTGTCTAAACCATCATCTTTAAGATACTGTAAGTTCGCAACAGCGCTGTATTCATTCAGCATGACAGGTCGAGGTGCAATGTAATTCTGTGCAGCGGGAGTTGGTGTTACAAACTCACGGCGCAAATTCGTTCCATCGGGATATTTACCATAAGAGATATCTGCCGGCAGCGCGTCATAGTTCAGGTAGTCTACGATGTCGCCTGAGCTTGTATAGAGGGCAACAGAACCACCTGAAGCGCTCAATGCGAAATTTGTATGTAGCGGGCCGTCGCCTGTTTCGGCATCTGCCCAGATAATCATCCAATCGCCGGCTGCAAGAATAGTGCTGGAAGGTACTGCCCATTTGGATGTATTGTTATAATCATCGGTCAGGTACATTCCGCCGAGATCAATTGAGCTGGTCGAAGCGTTATAGATTTCAATCCACGGCTCATACTCGCTTTGCTCGTCCATATTTATCGAGTAGTTGACGGGCAGGATTTCGTTGACCCAGAGATCTGGAATGGAAGGCGAGGTGCCGGCCCTGCTGTTGACTGCACCCGGGGTTCCGCCTGTTGAAACGCTGGCCGCCCAGTTGACGGCACGGTTGTTATCCTGCGAGGTATCTATAAGCTCTAATGAATAACCTCCTGCATCCGGTGAGGTAGGCCAGGGTGCATCGTCATCATAACGAACCTCATCTATGATATTGCCCTGGCGGTCCTTAAGTATGAGATTTTCACCGCCATTGTCCAGGTTTCCGGTGTATTGTGCTGCGACAAAGTGGCCGCTGCCGTATGTTGCGCGGAATTGCACGTCATCTTTAACAAAGACTACATAACTTTGCGGCAATATTACCGTGCCTTCGGGTATATTAAGTGCAATCCCCTCGAATCTCCAGCCGGACAAATCAACGGCCTCGGTTGACGACGGGTTGTACAGCTCGATAAATTCATTGGCATCGTCACCCGGAGGATTATACATAATTTCGTTTATAACAATCGGAAGCTGCGGCGTTTGTGCCGTTGGAATTTCCCCGGTAACGCGATGGGTGACGTATAAGTGCGTACGTCTGACAGCGAGATAATCATCCTTCAATATCTGTGCCGCCTGGGCCATCGTCTGTGGAGTCCCCCATGAGATGTTCCATTTGGCCTGATCCAGAGACGCCTCAGTATCCGCCAAGTTAACCAATTCATCGATGTAATTCTCGAGTTTAAGCTCACTATACGGTGTTCCGGGCGGCTGAAGCTGCTCATCCATAACTGTACGCAATCGACGGAAATACATCTCTTTTATTTCAGGTTCATTAAAGAGTGCATCTATCAGGCGATTCCAGAGATAGTCATATTTCAGGTGAGTTTGGTCTCCGAACAATGGATGACTTGGCGTAACATTAGTGCGCCCAGAAATCGTATCAACGTCGGCCCACATCTCGTCGTTAAGAACAGTGGAGCCGTTCCAGTTACGACCCCACGTCAGGTCCTTGTCCCAGGCCGTCATGAACCAGCGTCCGGTGCCTGCGGTATCGCGATATAAGTAATAGTTCTTGGCGACGCTGTCGTTCTCGTGCATGACGATTAACGCCGACCAGTAGTTCAGCATACGGGGAATGTCAACATTATCATAAATGAAGTTTGTTCTTGCCGTGCCGGTGAGGTTGTTGATGCCATCGAGGAAGTCGTGCAGGTCGCTGAAGTCATTTATAGTTTCTTTCGGCCTCATCTTTACATACCAGTTTGGAAGTGTCCCAACAGGGAAATAGGCACAAGTGGACTGGTCGCCGGGCCAGGCCTCATACCAGGCCCCATTATCTCTATCAAGGCCATTGCGTTCGAGGAAATCGTCGTCAGGCTGCTCGAAGAATGTGTATAGGCCGTAAAACTGCCCATTTTGCTGTATGCGAGTGTTAAAAGTCATACTGGTGGGGTGTCCGACGTCTCCTAAGAGCTTATATGCAAGGTGTTCGCGCATATCGGCTTTGTCGGTGTATGTTGACTGAAGGTTAAACTGGTCCATCGGTATCTCAGATAAGTCAGGGTCATAGAAGAAATGATTTCTGGGGAAGCGGAACTTCCAGTGCTTCTTGGCAAAGCCGCGGTCATCATCGGCACCTCGTGCGTGTACCGTAACGCCGTCATAGAGTGTTCCCTTGTAATACACCAGTGCCGGCCGGGCCGGGTCGGTATCATCGGTATTAGCCACTATATAATCGTAGTCAGTGGGATCCATCAGCCAGTAGATAACAGGCAGACCCGTCATAACTGTTTCCTTGAGATAATAGCCGGCGTAGGTTATCGAATCGTCATCACGGGGAAATCCCATCAAGCCCGTTGACCCGGTAGCATCAATCCTATACCGAACCAGCGTGCTGGCGGATTGAGCCGGTATTGTTACACCGTATACCCCATCACCGGAATCACCATCACCATGTGCTCCATCGTCGTACATAGTGTTTCCAGTACTAGGCGTGCCAAAATCGACGACGTATGTTAAATCGACTGATGTGGCATCCACAATGTGAGCTGTAACTGTAGTTGCAACGCCTGCCTGGATGGTCGTATGCTGAACATTCGTTATCCACGGAGGCAGACCGCTTGCATTGACACTGTTGAGGGCGCCGGCGGTATGCCCTGCGGCGGCTGTTGATGCACGCCAGTTGCGCGGAGTATCCCCATCCAGCGTCGGGTCAATTCGCTCAAGCGAAGGCCCTTCTCCATCCGGGGTTACCGGCCATGGAGGGTCATCGCTATAGGTCAGCTCATCGATTACGACGCCGTTGGCATCCAATACTCTCAACAGCTCTCCTGAGTTGCGAAGCTGGCCGCCGTAAACATAATCCGGAGCGAAGCCGTATGTCGCCTGAAAGCCGGTTGCGTCCCTGGCCAGAACCAGGTATGCGCCGGCTCCTATTGATGCTCCGGGGCCAAAACTGATTGTTATGCCATTTATGTCCCAGTTCTCGAGATTTACTGCTGTGCCGCCGGTATTATAGAGTTCGACGAACTCGTCCGTGTCGAAATCAGACACCGGGTGGTACATAATCTCGGAAATGACGACATCCGCAGCAGCCGACGCGAACGGAATCAACAGACTGCACAAAAACAATAGGCTGCAAATTATTTTGACTTGTGGTGTTTGTTTTAACTCTTTCATCACTCCTATCTCCTGACAAAGTTTTATGAATTAGGTTTTTCGTTTCATGTGCAATTCACACATTACATTATCTTTGTTTTTCAAATTTACTCCCCTGGCGTTGGTGAATCAGCTTCCCAGTTGCTTACATCATTACCATAAAGATAAGGATCAATCCGTTGCAGCGAATAACCATCCAGGGTGCCGTCCGCGCTTGGCGGCCAGGGGTCAAGCCCCGGAAAATTCTCATGCTGATCACCATCGCTGTATCTTATATAATCAACACGAATATAATAACGTATCCCCGGGTCGCAGGGGTCCAAATCGCCCGGCATCGAAATCTCCACATTCTCAGTGTCGTTGCTGAGTTTGCCGTCCCCAAATGGGCCGAGAACCGGAACACCCGGGTTGCCATAGGCATTTGTAAACGAAGTTACATTCTTTGCTACAATTAAATACCCATAGGCAGGTATGGTAGTGCTGAGCGGGAAAGTAAACTCGAATCCTTCTGTGAACTGCCAGGGGACATCCGCACTGATACACGGGTCGTATTCCTGCAAAGTCACAGAGTAGTTCATGATATTATGAAGTTCAATGTATTCCGCATTTTCATCCCCGTAGCCCGCTGGATTATACATAATCTCGCTAATAACGATGGGGCCAACTTTTGGATAAGAATTGGAACTACCCGGTGTTTTTGTGTCCATCGCAACAAATTCGACATCGCCGATACTTGTGGTATAAAGACCAAACGATACGTCGGTTTCTGAGGCGTCAAATTTCCTGTCGTCGCATATTCCAGCCCACTGGTTGTTTTTGCCGAAGGACAGATATACTGTTTCGCCATTTTCGCTTAATCCAAACCCATTGACTCCAATCCCGAAATGCACGTCCTCATAGAAAACTATATAGCCGTATGGAGCGATGGTTGTCCCATTAGCAATCTTGTATTTTGTCAAAAGGGAATCATTGTCGCTCAGATACCAGCCACTGATGTTGATTGTTGAGCCGGTAGTATTATAGAGTTCTATCCAGTCAGGCGCGCCAGCATGGGAATGCGCGAGCACTTCGTTAATCACAACCGTCCCAACCGGCAGGTTCGGTTCCACTTGCAGCCAGTTATTCGCCATCAGCTCAAAATCAAAGAAATTGACTTTGCAATCCCTGTTCAAATCACCCACAGGACAATCCGCCAAAACCAAGCTATTTAGAAATATGATCGATACCAGCGACAGCAATGATACCCTCACAAATCCGGACATTATGCCTCCTTGAATGACTCCGATTATGTAGCCGCTATTTCTATTATCTCCACTATTTATGATGTTCTTGCGCAGTGAAACCTATCCGGCTGCACACCGTACGCAAAACCAGCACACACATCCTTGCGGGAGGGTACACTTGGATTCGGGCAGATAAGTCCAAACTACAATCTGCCCGTGCTTTTCATTATCCACCTACCCTGTTTCTACCATCCGTGAACGAAAATAAAAAACCAAAGCCCGTAATGACTTTGGTTTGTTGGCTGAAAAACTCGATTTGAGAGGGAGCGGTATAAGTACCACAAGGTAATATAACATCGACAGAAAATCCCTCCTGCAGACTCTGCGTCCTGCTTTGCGATTCAAAACCCCGGCTGTAATGCCAGCTTTTCCTCACCAAACCTCCATAAGCAATACAATACCATGGAATCACTTATTGTTAATTTTGTATTATATCAAAGAAAAAATGCCAATGTCAAGAAAATTGTTACCGAAAAACCTGATTTGCCCCTTACCAAAGTCCTTAGTATTCTATTTTGTACCTAACTAATTATAAATCCTGGACTTGCGCCGTTAATAGCCGGTAAGAACCGTTTTAGAAAGCGGGTAAATTCAAATTTATAGGACCTGCGGGGAATTAAAAGGGAATCGGAGAATTCAACGGGGCAGGCTGAGTAGCAGAATGCGAGATGAAAAGAATCCGTTACAGGGGAATAAAGCTATCATCCGGTGATGGCCTTCCAGCCCTGATTTAACTCCTCCGTCAGCTTTATAACTTCACGAACCAGGCGAGGATCACTTTTGGTATTTGCCTCAGACAGCCGTTTAATCATAAAGCAGTAGAGGCGTCGCAGATTGGAGGCAACCTCGCCGCCTGCGTCCATATCGAGGACGGCGCTAAGCTCGTTGATTATATCCTGTGCTTTGGTGATGTGCTGACCTTTTGCGGCATAGTTTCCCTCTTCCATCTCCCTGGCCGCAAGATTCATAAACTTGATTGCACCCTCGTAAAGCATAACTATGAGACGACCTTTGCTCTGGGTACCGACGGCGTGCTCTTTGTAAATATCGACTCCGTTCATCAGACAACTCCATAAATCGGGTGCTTGAATAACCGGGATGGTTTTCACATCGATTTCAAAACAGCCCGGATTACTTATTTAAGATTTGGGGAGGCGACCGTTGCTTGTGGCCACAGTCACCTCCCCCCGTTCAATTCAGCTTTTTTGTCGTTCTGTGTTAACCAAGAAGCGTCAGGGCCATGCTGGGCATTACATTTGCCTGGGCCAACATTGCGACGCCGGCCTGGGCAAGGACCTGGTTTCTGGTCATCGCAGCCATTTCGGTTGCGACATCAACGTCGGAAATACGTGACTCGGCTGCCTGGAGGTTCTCGGCCTGAATACCAAGCACATCGACCGTCGTTGCCAGACGATTCATCTTTGCACCGAAGTCCGCACGAGCGGTTGTCGCCGTGCCGATGGCTGTGTCAAGAGTTGACAAGGCTGCCTGGGCACTTGCCGCGGTGTTAATATTCAGGGTGCTAATGCTCAATCCAGTGGCGGTCATATTCTTCATTTCGACGGTGATTTGGTCGCTGGTGTCGCCGAAGTTCACCGCAATGGTGCCGGTTGCGCTGTTGAGCAAGCTTGTGCCGTTAAACTCGGCTGAGCCGGCTATACGGGTGATTTCGGCAGACAATTCATCAAACTCGCTGTCCATAATGGACCGCTGGGCGGATGAATATGTGCCCGTTGAGGCCTGCTCGGCCAACTGTTTCATACGCACCAGAAGGTTATCGATGTTCTGCATACCACCTTCTGCTGTCTGCAGCAAGCTTACCCCGTCCTGAGCATTACGAATACCCTGCTGCAATACTGCAATGTCCGCCCGCATCAACTCGCGAACGGCAAGGCCTGCTGCGTCGTCCTTTGCGGTGCTGATGCGCAGACCTGACGACAACCTCTCAATCGACTGAGCCAGAGCGTCATAGCTCGTGCCCAGGTTTCGAGCAGCGTTTGCCGCCATAATATTGTTTTTAATTGCTAACATATTCCTGACTCCTTAAAAGCTATTCCACCAAATCCTCAGCTCTCTTCTATCGCGGATGCGAGCAAACTTGCGGCCTAATGCCTTTGCCGTGCAACGAGCACGTAGTGAGCCAACATCTGCCATTATCGATGAATATATGGTGAACTTAAGAGATTTGGGCAAACGGGAAGAGTGGGGAATTATGGACCTGTAAAACCAGCGCGGTTCATACTGATAAGCCCGGCTGAAGGTCCGAAAATATAAATAGCAGAAAAAAATAAAAAATCTTCCAACCGCAGTATGAAAGGAGGCAAAGTTTAGTGTCTAAACATCAGGCAGTCGATACCTCGCAGTTGCTCATTACGATACTGCAAAGTATAGTGTGAGCAGGATGATATAATGATATGCAGGCAGAATATGTCGGACAAGCAACAGCAAAGTAACAAAAGAACTTTACTTGTGTTCAACTGCCACGAGCCGTGGGTTTATCAGCTTGGATGCCTCGGCTGCAACCTCGATATCATTGTGGGGCTTAAGGGCAGGTACAATCCCGGGTGGGACCGGCAGATGCGGCCCGTGCCCCCGAACTCCCGCCTTATCAAATTATCCGACGCAATCGAATCGAAGACAGAATACTACTGTATAATCACGCACAACATAACGGATATGCTCGACGTGAAATCGAGAGATGAGCCGAAACTCATAGTGCTCCACTCCACACTCGAAGGTCGGGTCGAGGAAGAGGGGGCAAAGACAAAGCCGGCGGAATTGAGAGAGATGCTGCACCGATACCTCGACACAATCGGCGGACACGCGGTTGCCACTGCTATATTCAAGGGCAAGTCGTGGGGATTTACAGAGGACATCGTTTTTTTCGGCATAGACGCCGACGAGTATTATCCGCATACGGGCGAGCAGGCGTGCGGATTGCGTATATGTAACTTCATCGAAAGCAGGCGGAAGATTCTGATGTGGGAACTTCACGAAAAAGCATTCACCGGACTGCCCGTTCGATTAGTTGGGCACAATCCGACGCTGCCGGGTGTGATGGCAGCCGCAAGCTGGGACCAACTGAAGACGCTTTTACAATCTCACCGCTTCTACATTCACACAGCCGACGCTCGTTATGAGGCGGGATTCAATATGGCCAGCATTGAGGCAATGGCCGCGGGACTTCCCGTGCTCGGCAACAAACATCCGACATCGCCCATCAGGCACGGCATAAGCGGCTTTTTAAGCGATGACCCGATTGAACTGCGCAAGTACGCAATGATGCTGCTGGAGGACAAAAAGCTTGCAATGTCAATGGGTCAAGAGGCACGCAAGACCGCTATCGAGCAGTTTTCGCTCGAAAGATTCAGAGAGGCCTTTTGGCAATCAATCGAGACCGCTCGCCGAAAATGGAAGATAAAACACTAATTTAACCCGTTAGATGACGCCTTTGTCTATCTAACGGGTCAATTTCGGATTGCGGATTTAAGAAGAAATGAGTATGGTGTCCCCGGAATTCGGAATTACCCGGAATTGCAATTCATCAAAACTACTGTTACTCGCTGATGAGCCAGTTCGCCGCTAAAACCGCAAAATCCACAAAGTCAACTTTTTTATCATGGTTCAGGTCTCCGGCCGGCTCAGTTCTCAGATAAGGATAGGTCTGATTTTCCCCGATACCCCAGATTTCGACAAAGTCCCATCCCGCCGAGGTAAAAGTCGAAAGCATTTTCATTTCCGCAGTGATTTTGCCCACTCCGCCGTCACTGACCGTCTGGCCTGAGGTCTGTGTATCCCAGAAGCCGGCGTTAACCACGCTTGGGAACTCGTTTTTTCCCACGAGGCCGCCGACGTTAGTAGAACCGCTTGTCAGGCCCGTCGAGTAGCAATTGTTAATACTGCTGTCGTTCCATGTCCTTCCCACAAAACCTCCGACATAATCATTACCACTGACGGAACCCATCGAATAGCAGTTGCTGATATAGCTGTCATTACTTCCTCCCACCAGGCCCCCGACATA
>CAYNVP010000092.1:0-10210 GCA_964400665.1 uncultured Pirellulales bacterium
AATATTTATGCCTTAGTTCTCTCGGTTCTGGATGGTTTCCAACACGGTTATATAAAATGTTTGCCTTTTCTAAAAATTTTTTAAGTCTTTGATATTACAAACCTTACGAATTTATATTTTTTGTGATTTTACACGCTATTTAACCTTGGGGTTGTAGTTGAGTTGTATGGTTTATCCTCTCATTAAGCCCGGACCAAGTTTCAGGGAGCATTCCAGCAAAACGATGTTTTTCCCTATTTTCTTTTTCCTCTTAACGTTTTCTCATCATAGACCCAGCCTTTGCACGAAGGTATATCAATCAGTATTAGAATTGTGTCACTAAGAGCTTTGAACTCAAGAAGATTCACCAAATCAATACGGGCTTAATCTTTGCGATATAATTTTTCTTTATTTATTTCGACTTCCCCATCTGTGATGTAAACAAAAATACGGCGGCTGTTGTCTGTTTTGAATTCAACATTCTTACCGTTGCTTAGGTCTGCTCTGTATATTGTTGCGCTGGTGTTAAATCACGATTGACAGGCATTATATCGATTCCTTTTTTAAAATTTCTCCGATTCGTCAGAATATTTTTATTGTGATTGGGTCTGCTGCCTTACTATGGACGTAATATATTTTTACTTTTCGTGAAGATTGTTCAAATGGTATTGATTTATCATCTAGCAGAACGTTTTTTATTGTTCTCGTAGTGTCCAGACAAATCTGTCCAGGCGTATTCTCATTGCCGCTGACTTCTATGTTTATTCCGCAGTCAGTCGTTTCAATGTTTACAATCTCGGAAGTTGTGTTTACAATCGTAAAATCCTTCGACACCGGCATATCAAACGCCAGCACAAGTCCACTGAATGGCGGGAGGAAAAATTGTCCGCCGAAGTTTGTTTTTGTTTGAATTGCCTGATTATGGTAATTCAGCATAAAAAAGTATCCGCCGCCGTTTTTGTGCAGGCGTGTGCGCGTTATAACAAGCGGGTTATCGCACACAAATTGCCCCCTGAAATTGTCAGCAAGACCTAATTTCTGCCACGCATATTTGTGAGCCGCCGATTGATAAATAAATCCCGTGCCGAGAATCGCCGCCGAGCCTTTGCCGCAGCTTACTTTAATTCCGCAGGGCTTTCTGTTTTGCGTCTGTGCGATAATATCAGCGGATTTTGCGTTAAATGTTTCAACATAACCTATGGCGTGTATAGGCTGGTTTGTGTCTGTCCAATAAATTATGCCGTCGGAATTTTCAATTATCTGTTCTGTTTTCACGCCCAGACCATCAGCTAAAATCGTGCAGGGCAGGGCATTGAGGTCAAATTTCGGCAAAGTCGGAAAACATATTAAATGACCGCCGTTGCGAACATATTCCAATAGTTTTTTCTGGCTTTCCGCATCCATCTGTTCCGTAAGAGCCGCCCAAATCTGTTTATATCCGCCGAGCTGATTCGCCTCTGCCACCGTAATATCTGCAAAATCATATTCCTGATTATCCATTGCCAGCAGTTTGCCCACGCCATCAAAAAGCAGCTCATCTGTAACCGTTCGCCAGTCGAGCTTTCGCCCGACACACGAGCCGTCATCGATATTTTCGCCCGTGAACAGCGGATTGAGGAACTCGCGATAATAATATGGCGGATAAAACGCCAATGCCTGTTTTGCGTTTGTGCTGCACTGGCATAGCCTCTGGCCGTGTGTTTTAACAATGCCGCTGATTCGCTGTATCACAGGATAACTTTCGCCGACTCTGCCCTGAACATCAATCGGCGTTTGCAGATAAAACGCTGAATCGTAAATGCCCCAGCCGGGCGGATTTTCGCCTCCGCTGAACATATAATAATTCATACCGACTGCGCCGTTCGCCAGACAAGCCTTATAGAATAGTTCCATTTCATTTGGATACACCCGAACATTTGCTTCTCGTGTTCCTGCCTGTAATTCCGCCACATAACTCGGCCCGCGATTGCCCTGTATGGATTTTGTCATCGCGTTGATAATTCTGTCATCGTGAAAATTCCTATACGATGGGTTTTCCGGTATATGGTCAACGCCGAGAAGAATATCGGGATACAGCCGCGACAATTTATGATACATTGACAGACAGACAGGCATTGTTTTAGCTCTGCCGAGCACCCACCCAGGCACATTATGAAACATCGGAACTGTAACTTCGCGAAGTCTTATTTCCCTGACGAGCATTCCGATATATTCAGCATAAAAATCACGATGAAAATTTTCCCAGTCCCTGTACGCGAGATGCTCAGCCTTTGTTTTTACCTCACCGGCAGGGGGGACAACTTCCTGGAAATCGCGATAATTTGTGCCGCAGCGTTCATTTAACGCGGAAATTGTTTTATAAGTTTTCTTCAGATACTCGCGATACGCCTTAATCGAACAGCTGCTGTAATCGCCGCAGCCGTTGAGCCACTGGAACAGGCCGACCTCATTGCAGACCTGAATCATTGCAATCGGCCCGCCGTTTGAAAGCTGGTTCTTCGCAATCACCGCCATAACCGCATCATACCATTGCATTGTTTTTCGCTGATAATCCGGGTGGCAAAGGCAGGTATAACCGACCGGATACGGTTTGCCGTTTGAATCGCAGGCCATTGCATCCGGGTAATTTTTGAAAAACCATGTCGGCAGGCCGTGCATCGAAAGCTCTGCCATAATATATGGCCCCGGCTTCAAAATTAAATTAAGATTCTTCTCTTTACACAGCTCAATAAATCTTTCAAGATTCAAATCAGCTGCGTATTTGCCCGTGAAATCCGGCTGGCCCTCAATTTGTTCGTGCAGCGACCACGGCACATAAGATGAAACGGTGTTCAGTCCTGCCTGTTTGATAAGTTCCAAATGTTTCTGCCAGAGTTCCGCATCAACGCGAAAGTAGTGCATCTCGCCGCTCAACAGAAAATAATATTTTTCATCAAGCTCAAACGACGGATTATTGAATGTTAGTTCCCTTGTCTGCGGTATTGCCTTTAATCTCGAGGGTGTCAATTTGTTATCTCCGAATTATTTTTGATTATCAGTTTTACGCCGGTTGGCACAACAAAGCCGTTTGTCGGCTGTTTAGAGCATCTCAGTTCGAGAATAACCTGCCCATCGTTCTGACGTTTGAGGTCATAACTTATCGCTCCCCACCAGGTTTGCAGATTGCGAACACTCACGCCTTGTGCAAGCCAGCTATCAGGCACGCCCGCCGCGAGAACCAATCTGCCGCGGTCTTCATACACAAGCACATCGCGAATGGAGTTGATTAGTTCCGCTCCAACCCAGGTATGCGGCATATCGCCGATATAACTTGGCGTTCGCAAATCGCCGTGAACAATCTCCGCCAGATGATTCCAGTTGCTCGGTCTTATGCCGTCAGAAACAAAAAACTCCAGCAGCATTTGTGCGTCTTTAATTCTGCCAAGACGAATCAAAGCCCCGATATTTCTCGCTTCGTAGGGCGTATATGTGCTTCGCTTGCCGATTGGTTGCGATGCGCGATATCGGCTGTCTTCAACGTATTTATCAAAACTTGCCTTCAGCGCATCGGCGGGCAGATTATCCTGCTCATCAGCAATCATAATTCCAACCGCCGTCCATACGGTTTTGTCATTACCGTCGAGAACAACATTGGCATCTGTGCCGCAGGAGGCTTTGGCGAAGATCTGATTTTCTGTGTCTAATATACCTATCTCCCAAAGCGAATACCCCCAGCCCGTACCTCGTTTGTGGCCGACTAATCGAATAGCCTTAGTCTTTTTCAGGCCAAAGTAAATCTCATCAATTCCGCCGTCGCCGAAGTGTACCTCTGAGACCGAATACCATTTGCCTTCGAGGTTCAGCAGTTCTATTTCATAATCCCTGCCATAAGCCGTTTCCCAGTGCAGCGTAAGGCCGACCAATTCCACAGGGCTGTTAAAATCTATTTGCAGCCACTGCTCGTCGTTGGCATCGCTCGACCAGCGGGTATCCATCTTAACATCTATCGCCATTGCTGCCGTAAGCTCCCTTTGCTGGGAACTGGCCGAAATAGCGGCGGTCGGCAATGGGTTTTGAGCAATTGCACGTACGATAAATACTGTTATTGCCAGTATGCAAATAAATCTTTTCATTATAAAGCCTTTAAGTCTAAACCAATATCTGCCGGATATTAGTTATATTTTATAAAAACGTTTTTACATCGCTATTCTGCGGTTTTTTATAATTTAAGTCAAGAAAAATAAAATTTTTCAAATATAAAAATTTCGGTTTTTTACACAAGTTATCAAAATATATGCGTTTTTTGCCACAAAAAAGGTTTTTGTGAATAATATTAACAATAATGATACAAAAAAACATTTAAATTATGCGTTTTTTGCAAATATGATTTTGGTTTTAATAAAAAATATCTTGACATCGAAGTTTAAAAGTTGTAAAAAGGTTTTTATAAGGATTAAAGTTGTTTTCAGGGTTAGGAATGATGGAAAAAGAAGCAACAACCACGACAATTCACGACGTCGCCGAGGTTGCAGGTGTTTCTATTTCAACAGTTTCCCGTGTTGTTAATGACTTGGGGCGTGTCGCACCGGAAACCCGGCGAAGGGTCGAATCTGCAATCCGCCGATTGAATTTCCAGCCAAACAGCAGGGCGCAGGCTCTAAGCAGAAAACGAACAGACACCATAGGCCTGATTGTGCCGGATTTTGAAGGTCAGTATTTTGCGATGCTGATGGAAGGAGCACACCAAGAAGCCCAGGCCAACGGCTTTCATATTATGGTTCTCAAGGCAAATGGACCGGAGGAAAAAATCGAGGCTGTTACCCGTTTGTGTTCGCAGGGACGAACCGATGGCGTGATTTTAATGCTTTCTGAATTATACAGCGATGTTCTTGAAGGCATCGGCCCTATTAACAGTCCTTTGGTAGTCCTTGACCAGGATGTTCACTCCTGGCGGCTTGATAATATACTTTTGGATAACAGGCTTGGAGCTTTTGAAGCAACAAGGCATTTCATAGATACCCATAACGTTGATGATGTATTTTTCCTCGGCGGTTCTGAAAACAATGTTGATACTACTGCCAGAGCGTTAGGTTTTTCCGATGCTCTCAAAGGAACAGGCCTCGAAGCCGAGCAAAGACAGTTCTTCTGCAGAAATTACAGTTATGATGAGGGCTATCGTCTGGCGGAAAAAAATATACTTCCGCTGATTGAGCCGCAAAAGAGATATGGCGTTGTGGCCGCCAATGACGATATTGCCGGCGGCGTAATGGATTTTCTGATGGATAGCGGTATCGAAGTGCCCAGGCAGGCCGGTGTTATAGGTTTTGACGATTCCCCGATAGCAAGCCAGCGAAGACTGAAAATCACCACAATGAGAATACCTACCAAAGAGATTGGCAGAATGGCAGTGCGAACAATTCTCAATCGTCTCACCGGCAAAGTAAACGAACCGGCCCAAATTGTATTAAAAGCCGAACTTATCGTTCGCCAGTCCTGCGGTTGCGAATTGAAGAAGAACTAAAAAATTCACAATTTATAAGAGAAAAGTGTGAAGAGCATTAGCTGTATAGGGTGTTTGCTGCTTCTGTTTACAGCCGTTTCAGTCGGTCGGGCGGAGTTTTCCGCCGCCGACGAAGCTCTGCTCGACGAAATTACTTTCGCCTCATTTCAATTTTTCTGGCAGCAGGCCGATTCGCACTCTGGCCTGGTAAGAGACAAGTCTGGCAAAGATGTTTGCAGTGTTGCTTCTTTAGGCTTCGGTCTTGCGGCTCTGCCGATAGGCGTTGAAAGGGGATATGTTTCATTTGAAGCTGCAAAAAAACGCGCAATCATCGCATTAAAAACTCTTCAAAATTCAAACGCACAACACAATGGAATGTTTTGTCATTTTATTGACTTAAAAACCGGCAGCACTACCGAATTAGGTTATGAAGGTATCGCATCATCTGTTGATACTGCTCTTATGATTGCAGGAGCAATTGTCGCCGGCGAATATTTCGGCGGCGAAGTAAAACAATTAGTCGAGGAAATTTTCGGCAGAGTCAACTGGGCATCGTTTGTTAATCCCCAAAACGGCCAGGTTTATATGGCCTGGCAGGCAGACGACCCGAACAATATGGCAGGGGCGGGCAGTTTCGACAAACAAACCTGGGACTGGTACACCGACGAAACAATTTTAATTTCGCTTCTTGGTCAGGCTTGCCCGATTGAAAAATACAGACTCAAACCCGATACAATGACAACCTTCAACAGACCAATCGGCAGATACAAAGCCGGCAAACCATATATTTACACATATCCCGGCACGCTTTTCACTTATATGTTCGCGCACTGTTTTTATGACTTTAAAAAAACAGGCAAAGATTCGCTCGGCATTGACTGGTTTGAAAACACCCGCAGAGCGGTGATTGCCAATCGCGATTGGTGCAGAGATAACAGCGGCAAATTCGCAACTTACGGCCAAAATCTCTGGGGCATTACCGCAGGCTCTGCCCCCGATGACCAGTACGTTGTTCTCGGCCATCCGCCTCGCGGAGCAAGCGATAATCAGGGCGAATATGGCACGCTCCACCCTTATGGAGCGGGTATGTCTGTGCCGTTTGTGCCGAACGATGCGATTGTAGCGCTGCGTTATATGCGCAATTTAAAAATCGACAACAAACCCGTCTGGCAGGGCGTAAACGAAGGCGGTTATGGCTTTTGGGACGGATTTAACATCGACCGCAAGTGGGTATCAGACCATATAATCGGCATCGCGCAGGGACCAATGCTCCTGATGATTGAAAATGCGCGAACCGGCCTTATATGGAATCTGATGATGAAAAACCAAGACATCACTTCAGGGCTTAAACGAGCCGGTTTCAAGGGAAACTTTTAAAATACAAGGCAAATGGAAGTAAAAGATAACATTTTGATTGATGGTAAAAACGTTTTCAAAGCGGCGAATTCCACCGGCCTGAGCTTTTCCATTTTTGACAACGGAGTGATAGAAAATATCACCTGTCGTCAGACACAAATAAATCTTATTAGCGCTTCTCCGCTCGGCAATAGTTGCTGCAATTTATATCTAAGAAAAAGGTCAGACTCATTTTCCGCCGTTGCGATGATTGGCCCATCTTCCCCGGCAGGGCATTTCATTAACGAAAACACTTACGAAACAAAAGGCGAATTTGAAGGAGTGCTGTTCAGGTGCAGACTGCTGCTTTGTCCGCGTCAGAGCAAATGGCTCTGGTCTGTGCAGCTAACCAACACCGCCGGCAAGCCTGCCGAATTTGATTTGCTCTATGTTCAGGACATCGGCCTGTTCTGCGCCGATGGAAACGAGAAAAACGATTATTACATAAGCCAGTATATTGACTACACCCCGCTTTGGGACGACAAGCTCGGCTATGTCGTCTGCTGCAGGCAAAACGAACACGGCAAAGGCAATTTCCCCTGGCTTGCGACGGGATCGCTTTCAAAAGCAAAAAGCTTTTCAACCGATGGCTTACAATTTTTCGGGCCTTCTTACAGGCAAACCTCTGTGCCGCAGGCGTTGTCCTCTGATAAACTGGCCGGGCTTAAACAGGGTGAGTTCGGCGTTGTCGCATTGCAGTGCGAGCCTTTTATTCTAAAACCCCGGCAAACCAGCGATTACGGTTTCTTCGGCATATATCACGCAAATCACCCATCAGCCACAACGCAGGCCGACTTAAAAATTATCGCTCCGGCCATAGAGGAATTAAAAGACCTTGTCGTAACTGCCTGGGCTGACGACTGCATTTATTCCGAACAGGCCGAGAATACTTTTTCGCAGGCCTTACCCTTTGCGTCAGAAGATATCGCTGATGATGAGTTGGATATTTTGTTTGGCAGCCAGAAACGGAACAGTGAATTTCACGATGACAGGTTGCTGTCGTTTTTCTATGGCGATAATCGCCACGTTGTCCTGCCTCGCAAGGAACTGCTAACATATCGTCCCTGCGGCCACATAATCAAAACCGGCGGCAATCTGCCCGGCGACGAAACAATAATGGCCGCCTCCTGCTTTATGTTCGGAGCTTTCCTGTCCCACCTGGCACAGGGAAATGTCAATTTCAATCGCCTCTTAACCGTAAACACGAACGCTTTAAACCTTGCCAGACATACAGGCCTTCGCATTTTTATAAAACAGGCCGAGCAGTATTATCAGTTGGCTCTGCCATCAGCCTTTGAAATGTCGCTCAATCACTGCCGCTGGATATACAAACACCGGCAGTTGCTTTTTGAAATTATTTGCAGAGCCGATGCCGACAGCCCGCAAATTCGTCTTGAACTGAATGTACTGAAAGGCACAAAGCCGCAATGGCTCATCTCCTGCGAACTTGCCGCAGAGCATAACTGGCAGACCGAGCTGAATGGCTCATTAAAACTTCTGCCCGGCGCAAAAAGCAAACTGCAATCTATGTATCCGACCGGCCACTACGTTATAAATTTTGACAGACCGCAGTACATTGAACAAATCGGTGCCGACGAAATGCTCTTCGCCGACGGCAAAAGCAGGGGGCTTGACTTTATCGTAATCAAACTCAGCGATACCGATAAGTTCACAATGAATATCGAAGGCAGACTTATTGCCCCAAATAAAACACAGTCCGTAAAATTTTCAGAACTGAAAAACAATTTCGTAAACTTTGATTTGTCTTCTGTCCGCGATTTATCGCAGATAAGCCAAATAGCCGAAATCCTTCCCTGGTTCGCTCACAATGCCCGAATTCATTATCTCTCACCGCACGGTCTGGAGCAGTACGGCGGGGCAGCCTGGGGTACTCGCGATGTATGCCAGGGCCCGATTGAAATGCTGCTTGCCCTCGGCGATTATGCCCAGGTGAGGAAAATTCTTGTCGCGGTCTTCTCAAATCAGAATCCCGAGGGCAACTGGCCACAGTGGTGGATGTTTGACCGCTACGCCGGTGTCAGGGCGGATGAATCCAACGGCGATGTCGTTTTCTGGCCTATAATTGCTCTGTGCGAATATATCGAATGTTCAGGCGATTATGATTTTCTCAATGATATGCTGCCATACAGCCATCAAAAGATTTCTCCGCAGTCAGAGCCGGCAGGCGTTCTGTCGCACGTTATGCGCGCGATTGAACACATCACCGCCGTTCGTTTCGCCGGTAATACAAAACTTGTAAATTACAGCGACGGAGACTGGAACGATGTTATGCAGCCCGCCGACAAATCCCTCAAAAATTGGCTCATAAGCTCCTGGACTGTCGCTCTTAGCTATGAAACTTTCACTCGATTGGCCGCAATGTGTCGTGCCGCAAGTGATATCGAAACCGCCGAGCAGCTTGAAAAACTCTCCAGAGAAATACGATTCGACTTCAACAGCTTCTTAATCAAAGACGGCGTTGTGGCAGGCTTCGGCCTTAGAGGCAGCGAAAATGAATTCGATTTGCTCATGCACCCCTGCGACGACACAACAGGCATTCACTACCGCCTGCTTCCAATGGTACAGGGGATTTTAAGCGGCATATTTACGCCTCAGCAGGCAAAAACGCACATCGAACTGATACAAAAACACCTGAAAGGCATCGATGGCATAAGACTGATGGACAGCCCCGTTAAATACCACGGTGGAATTCAGAAAATTTTCAGACGCGCAGAGAGCGCGGCTTTCTTCGGACGAGAAGTCGGCCTTATGTATTCCCACGCACATCTGCGCTATGCCGAGGCTCTGGCTCGCCTGGGGTTTGCCGATGAATTTGTAAACGCTCTGTCGCAGATTGTCCCGATTGATATTCAAAAAATTGTTCCGCAGGCCGACATTCGCCAGTCGAATTGTTATTACAGCAGTTCCGATGCCGATTTCGTCAACCGCAGCGATGCGAGCAATCGCTACGAAGACTTAATCGCAGGCAAAATTCCGGTCAAAGGCGGCTGGAGAGTTTATTCCAGCGGGCCGGGAATGTTCGTCAGCTTCATCATTCGTTATCTGCTCGGCATTCGCCAAAGCTGCGGACAAACCATTTTCGACCCTGTTATGCCGGCAAAATTCGACGGCCTCGCTGCCAATATAAATCTGCTCGGCAAAGATATAAAACTTGTCTATCACGCAGGCAAAAATCAAAACAGCGTAAGCAGAATCGAAATCAACGGAAAACAATGCGGCTTTGACAGAGAACAAAATCCCTATCGCCCAGGCGGAGCATCTGTGGCCGATTCTGTGCTAAAACAAAGACTCGACAGAAATAATAACGTTATAAATATTTATATGTGAAAGTAAAAA
>CAYNVP010000093.1:0-10037 GCA_964400665.1 uncultured Pirellulales bacterium
GTCGTTACGCAGGCCAAATCGTCAGTTGGGACGTCGATAATGAAATGCTGTCCGGCAACATGTTTGATTGTCTGGGCGAGGCGGGACGAGCCCATTTTTTCGAACTGGCCAATTCGATAGACCCTGACTGCGGGTTCTATATGAATGAATACGCCGGCAATTCATTCGGCGGTTACGATGGTAATGAGTATGTATCTCGCGCCAGTGGTCTTATTGCTCTTGAAGCGCCGGTTGAAGGCCTCGGCATTCAGGGCCACGTTAATTCGCCCTTTCGACCCGAGGATTATTACAATTATGTCCTCAATGAACTGGATGACCTGGGTCTGCCTATCATAGCTACCGAATTTGATACCGATGCGGGCACCGCAACTCAAGTGGCCGACGACCTTGAGAATTTCTACCGCATATGCTTCAGCCATCCTAACGTAGAAGCCATAATAATGTGGGGATTCGAGCAAAATGCCTGGCGTTGGGATGGGATTGTAAATTCCTCTACCTGGGTCCTTAATGAAGCCGGCGTTCGATACGAATCCTTGCTGGACGAATGGACAACCAATGACTCCAATTACACCAACCTGTCTGGTAATGTAAATTTCAGGGGATTTCACGGCACTTACGAGATAACACTTTCCGCGCCGGGCCAGACCCCCGAAGTACACCAGATAGAATTGGAGCCGGGAACAAGCACTGAGCAATTTGTGCTCCTGACAGACCTCGTAGAGCCCGTGCCGGACGAAACGCCGCCGACTCCCGACCCGATGACCTGGGCAACACCTCCCGCGGCAAGCGGGTCAAGCACGATTACAATGACCGCAACGACAGCCGACGACAATACTCCGCCCGTTCAATACTACTTCGAATGCACTAACTATGGCGACGCCAACAGCTCTTGGCAAACAAGCCCGACGTATATAGCACAGGGTTTAAGCCCATCGACTCAGTATACTTTCAGGGTCAGGGCACGTGACAGTGCCGTTGTTCCGAATGTGACCGGCTGGTCGTCACCACCCGCGTCAGCAACAACCCAGCCCCCCGGCACAGACGTTGAAATCCTTGGCGACCCGAATTGGTTGACAGGTCTAACTCATACCGCGGAAGCAGGCTACAGCCGAGCGCTGCTGTTCATTGCACATGCTGAGCACTCCGGAGCAGTGACTCTTAACTCTGTAACATATGGCGGGCAGGATATGAATAATATTACTTCCGAAATAGTCGGCTCGGGCTACAGGGCATACGTAACGGCATACATCTTAGATGAGGCCGGTATCGATGCTGCCACTAACAATACGTTTGTTCCTTCCTGGAGCACCATGCCGGAGAACGTATCATATGCCAGTGTTTTCCTCGGAAACGCTGACCAGACAGACCCAGTCGGAGCATTTGACGAGAATGGTTTCGAAAGCAACACACAAACAATAACAACCAGTGCCCTTCATACAGAAAATGGTGATATGGTTATTGTGGCTGCAACTTGTGGTAATACGAGCAACTATACCGTAAACAATGGTTTTACAAAAGCTCTCGAACTTGATATGGCTTCATCAACGGGTGTAGATGGATATAAATCTGCGACAGGCGATGATGAGACACCGAGCGTAACGAATAGTAGCGTGAACCGTCAGGTGATAATTGGTTTTGTGGTCAATGCCCATGCGGCGACAGGTTATTCGAACTGCAGCGAGGTCATAGCAGCAGGTTACCGGCTTGCGGCAGACATAAATGGTGTAGGCGACTGTTATGTGAACTACTATGACCTCGACACATTCGTTGATTACTGGCTCAATGACACCTGCACCGGGCCGGACAATTGCCACGGTGCTGATTTTGAGCCGGCGGATGGCGAGGTCGATTTGTATGACTTCAGCGATTTTGCGAAGCAATGGCTGGTCTGCAACAACCCGCGGGACCCCGGCTGCACTCCAAACTGGTAAAGGCAAAAGTAACTTGTGACTGATTTATTATGAATCGTAGGATTCAAAACCATATTGTTTTTACCAAAGCTATATCCGAAACCTTTCTGGCATTATGCCTGTTTCTTGGAGGTTCGACAGCTAAAGGCGACTGGAAAAGCGACGCCAACGCCCGAATCGAGCAGTATCGAAAACGCGATGCTGAAATAGCCGTACTTAACGAGGCCAATCAGCCAGCCACAGGTGTTGATGTTCAGATTAATCAGATAAAAAAGGGTTTTCCATTCGGCTGTGTAATGGGCCAGTCTCTCTTTAAGGAACCTAAGTTCAAAACCTACTTTGCGGACATTTTCAAGTTCAACTGGGCTGTCTTCCAAAACGAGGCAAAGTGGTACTACACAGAACCTACTACCTGGGGTTATACGACCTACAGAGATATGAACGCGATGCTTGACTTTTGCGAACTAAAAGGCATCAGCGCCCGCGGACATCTGATTTTCTGGCCCGTCGAACAATACGTTCAACAGTGGGTCAAAGATCTCAATGACTCCGACTTATGGCAAGCGATGCAGCAGCGCCTCGAGTCTGTGGTCACAGAGGGCCTTGGCAGGTTCAAAATGTGGGATGTCTGCAGCGAGATGGTCACGGGGACATACTACGAGGACCGGTTGGGCGATTGGGTGAATACTTGGATGTTTCAGAGAACACGCGAGCTTGACCCAAATGTCACGATACTCATCGATGATTATTGTGTTATAAATTGCGGCGGTTTCTACCTGAATCCGTATAAGGCCTTGATTAGCAACCTTATAAACGATGGAGCACCAATAGATGTTGTTGGCGTCGAGTGCTACAACATGGGCGAATTCGATTCTAATACTATAATGGCAAGATTGGACAGTATGGCCGAGCTGGGTCTGCCGATTTGGGTAACTCAGATTCGTATCAATGAACCAGACGTTAATCTAAGAGCGGAGAAGCTTGAAAAGGTGCTTCGAACCACTTATAGCCACCCGGCGATTGAAGGCATTATGCAGTGGGCTTTTTACGAGGAAAACGAGGGCGCTCCGAACTGCTGCCTCATAGATAAGCTTTGGCACGTTAACGCCGCCGGCCAAAGTTATCTCGATTTGATGGCTGAATGGGAAACTCACGACTCAAACACTACCGATTCCAACGGTCTGATAGAGTTCAGAGGATTCCACGGAACTTATGAAATTACTCTTACTCCTTCAGGAGGCAATCCAGAAGTCCACACGATAGAGTTGCTCAATGCTCCGGGAACAGCCCAGTTCACATTAAAAATTGGGAGCGGAGTACCTCCTGACACCAATGCCCCTGTGCTGGATCCGCTTACCTGGCTCTCATCCCCCCAGGCCGTTTCGGCTGATGTGGTTTCAATGACTGCTGCTGAGGCGAACGACATAAGCGGTGTGCTGTACTACTTCAACAATGTAACTTATCCCAACCACGACAGCGGCTGGCAGGAAAACACCTTTTATGCTGACAGTGGACTTATGCCAAATACTGAGTATACATACTGTTTCAAAGTCCGTGATAAATCCACCCAGCGAAACGAAACTCCCTTCTCGAATCCCACGACCGTGCTAACAACAGGTAGCGGCGGTAATATCCTGACCAATGCCGGTTTCGAAGCCGCAACCGCAATGGGCTGGAGCACATGGAGCTGTGATTTAACCGCCGTAACAGACCATGCTCGCTCAGGGTATTACAGCGGATTAACCGAGATAAGAGGACAAAGCTGGCAGGGACCTGTACGGGATATCACCAACAAGGTAGTTGATGGTCAAACTTATCAATGCTCTGTCTGGGTGAGGCTGGAAAACAGTGCAAGCCAGCCTGTATCCATGAATATCAAACAGGTCGACGATGGAGGTACACACTACTACAACATCGCAACAGGTACTGCATATAACGACCAATGGATTTGCCTGGCCAGCCCGCTAATCTTAGAAGTCGATGGAACATTGCAGAATTTGAGCATATATATCAGCGGTCCTGCTGCAGGCGTAAACTTTTACATCGATGATATGCTCGTAAAAGCCGACCCGGTTAACTGCTTAGATGTCCAGAAGTTTGGTTTTCGCTTGGCATCGGACATCAGCGGCGATTGCTACGTCAACTATACAGACCTTGACGTACTCACTGACTACTGGTTGGATGAAAACTGTACCGGGCCGGACAATTGCCACGGTGCTGATTTTGAGCCGGCGGATGGCGAGGTCGATTTGTATGACTTCAGCGATTTTGCGAAGCAATGGCTGATGTGCAACGACCCCACGGACTCCGGCTGTTCGCCGAACTGGTAGTCGGACACTTTCGTAAAGAAACTATGGCAGATACCTTTCCGGCGGTGCCGGTTTCAGACCGGCTCTGTATTTTGTGGATTAGATTGATGAGGCCGAAGAGAAGATTTTTTGAAGCAGTTATTTTGTTGGCAATAGTTTTAGCGTTTATTGTTTTTACGCCGCTAACCGTCTCTGCCCGGCAAGTCGGGAGCAGTTTGGCCCTTGGCCGTTCCGTGCTGGGCGTGTCGGTAGGACTTATCCGGCCGCCAAAAACACTCACGGACCCACAAGCCACCAGCGAGGCGAAATCGCTTATGTCTTTTCTGGTGGATTATTATGGGCAGCAGGTCCTTTCCGGCCAGCAGGATATGAGCGAAATTGACTATATCTACTCTATTACCGGAAAACAGCCCGCAATAGGTGTCTTTGATTTAATTGATTATTCACCTTCGCGTATCGAACACGGCGCCAATCCAACTGGCCAGGTCGAAAGTTACATTGACTGGGCAAATACAGGCGGCGGGATTGTCAGTTTGAGCTGGCACTGGAACGCGCCCACGGATTTGATTGATGAGCCCAATGCGGAATGGTGGCGCGGGTTTTACACTTCTGCCACCACGTTTGATATCGAAGCGGTCCTCGCCGACCCTGAGGGCGAGAGGTATCAACTGCTGATTCGTGACCTTGACGCGATTGCCACGGAACTGGCGAAGTTCCAGGGCGCAAATCTGCCCGTGCTGTGGCGGCCTCTGCACGAAGCGTCCGGAGGTTGGTTCTGGTGGGGAGCAAAAGGGCCTGGGCCTTTTATCGAGCTGTGGCAGCTTATGTACGACCGCTATGTGAATTATCACGGCCTACACAATCTAATATGGGTTTATACAGTCGGTGATGCGGCTTGGTATCCGGGTAATGACTATGTTGACATTGCGTCGATGGATATTTATCCCAGCGACCCGAACACCAGTATGGTCGGATTTTGGCTGGATACCCAGAGCCGGCATGAGGGGGTCAAACTGGTATCGCTGTCTGAATCGGGAATCCTCCCTAATCCCGATAAAATCAGACAGGATAAGGTTTGGTGGAGCTGGTTTTCAGTATGGTCAGGAGAATTTATTCATGACGTGGACCAGACCTTTCTCAATACCGTCTATAATGATGAAGATATTATTACCCTTGACGAGCTTATCGACTGGAAGAACTATCCTGTTGAGGGCGGCGCTCCAGTCGTATCAATCACACAGCCCGCTGAAGGCGCAGAATTTACAGAAGGCGCCGATATTACGATTTCTGCCGATGCCTCTGACCCCTGCGGGGCCGTTACCAAAGTGGAATTTTATAAGAACAACGTCAAGCTGGGTGAAGATACCAGCTTGCCTTACAGCTTTACCTGGACTAATGTACCCGAAGGGCATTATGTCCTCAGTGCAGTAGCCACTGATAACAATGGGCTGATGAGCGATTCACCGGACGTGAATATAACAGTTGGAGAGCCGCCCCCGCCGATAATCGTGCGTTATGAAGCGGAAGATGCGGTCAGCGATGGCCCCACCTTCAGCACAAACTACCCCGGTTATTCCGGGACCGGTTCGATGTACTTTAACGCAGACCCAGGCGAAGGAACTGGGATTACGTTTACCGTCGATTCCACCCGTGCAGGCAGTTTTCCGTTAATCATCAGGTATCTGATACCAAGCGGCTGGGGCGACAAGACAAACAGGGTCATTGTCAACGGTCAGGAGGTATGGGCGCCAGTTTTTACCAATACAAACAGCACCTGGCAAGATTTTGATTTTGGAAATATAACACTAAACGCCGGCTCCAACACAGTGCGTATCCAGCACTTCTGGGGCTGGTTCTATGTTGATTATATCGAGATTGAGTTTCCAAGTGCATGTTGCTTTGATTTCAGGGATTTCGCCGATTTCGGCATGCGGTGGAAACGAAGCGACTGTGGTTCGGCCAATGACTGGTGCAGTGGCTTTGACGCCGACCAGGACGGCAACGTCGGGCTTAAAGACCTGAAGGCCTTTGCCAATGCCTGGCTGGCGGAGTAGCGAATAAATCCCAAAATAAATTCACAAGCCCAACACTTATTCGTGGCGGAGGGATTCAATGGGGTCCATATAGGCGGCGCGGTAGGCGGGGTACAGGCCGAAGGTGATTCCAACAGCGCCTGATATGCCGAACGACAGCAGCAGGGATGTGCCGGTGATGACGGTGGGCATATTGCCGAAACGGGTCACAAAATAGGGTATAGCGCAGCCGAGGAGTATGCCAAGTAATCCGCCGGCGAAAGTCAGGAGAAGCGTTTCAGAGAGGAACTGGAAGATAATGTCTTTTCGTCTTGCGCCGAGTGCCCTTCGGATGCCGATTTCGCGGGTCCGTTCGCTGACGGTGGCCAGCATAATGTTCATAATGCCGATGCCGCCTACCAGCAGTGAGATAGCGGCAATGGAACCGAGGACGATGCTGAAGATTCGTTGTGTGCGTTTTGCCTGCTGTAGCAGTTCGAGGGGGACGGTCAACTGGTAATCGGTTTTTTTGTGGAATCGTTCGAGGAGTGTCTGGAGGATGTCGCGCGTGGGCAGGACAAGGCCGGTATTGTCAACTTTGACGATGATTTCCTGAAGCTCAACCTTTTCACCACTTATGCCGCTTTGGCCCGAAATCTGGATGGACATTTCACCGAAGCGGTTTTTGACGGTTGTAATCGGTATATAGATGTTGCCTGTGTTTGCGCCTGACCGTTTTTTCGAAGAGTCATTTTCTTTGGTTTCCTGAGGTCCTGTGGAGGAGACTATTGGCTGTGTGCTGACGATACCAACTACAGAGTAATAGTCGCTTGCGATTTTGACATACTGGTTCAGGGGGTCGTCGAAGGCGAACAGTTCGTTAACGATGCCTTCGTCGATAACGCAGATATCCTGTTTATAATCCATATCGGTGGGGGTAAGGAATCTGCCCATAATCAGGTGAATTGGAGATGTTTCGAGATGCCATGGGACGGTGCCGACCACTTCAATGGGGATTTTGCGGTTTCGATACCAGGCCTGCTGCGCCACACGACGAATAGGTACTATGACCTGAGCATTGGGAATGCTGTTTCGGAAACGTTCTGCATCGAGGTAGGTGAGGCCGTATTCCTGCAAACTTTGCTGCTGGCCCGTGGCGTGCTGGTCTTCTGGCGGCTGGACGGTTTTGACGATAATGTTGAGCGAGCCAAGCCGGGCGATTTGTTCCTGGGCGGTTCTGCTTGCGCCTTCGCCTATTGCAAGCATCGCGATGACGGAAGCGACACCGAAGATGATGCCAAGCGCAGTAAGAGTGGAGCGCAGGCGATGGAGCCATAAGCTCTTGATACCAAGTTTGAACGTTCGTCTTGCCCGATATAAAAACATAGGTTTAGCGGTTATACCATTGTTTTTCAATTTGCCCGTCGAGGAGGAGTACCTGCCTTTGTGCATGTTTGGCAATGTTTTCGTCGTGTGTGATTACGATAAGTGTTTTACCCTGTTCGCACAAGCGGTCGAGGATGTCGAGAATGTCCTTTCCGCTGGAGCTGTCGAGGTTCCCGGTGGGTTCATCGGCAAGGACAATCAGGGGGTCGTTAGCCAGAGCCCTTGCGATGGCGACCCGCTGCTGCTGGCCGCCGCTGAGTTCGGATGGTCTGTGTTTGATTCGGTCGCCGAGACCGACCAGTTCGGCAAGCTCTTTTGCCCTGGCTTCGCTTTGGTGTTCCGAGAGGCCCTGATAGAACATCGGGACCTCGATATTTTCTATAATGTTGAGCTGGGCGATGAGATTGAACGACTGAAAAACGAAACCGATGTGCCTGCCGCGAATAGATGAGAGCTGGTTGTCGTCGAGTGTCGAGACGTCCTGGCCGCCGAGGAGATATTGTCCGTGGGTTGGTCTGTCGAGGCAGCCGATGATATTGAGAAGGGTGGATTTTCCCGAGCCGCTGGGGCCCATAATGGCGACGTATTCGCCCTTTTTTACTCCGAGGTCGATATCGCGGAGGGCCTTAAGCTCGACAGTTCCGACCTGGTAGTTTTTACAGAGCTTGTCGAAGACGAGGATTTGGCCGTCGTGTGTGAAGTCAAGGGTTTTGTCTGGAGCCGGGTCCATCGTTGCTTTGCCCCCTTATACGGTTTCTGGACTGTCTTAGTCTTTCGCGTGTTTTTTCATCGAGCCGGTTTGGGTCGAACGGCATCTCGCCGCGTTCAGCTTTTTCTCTAAATTGTTTGATTCTTTCTTTGGTTTGTTCGTCGAGTTGGTTGAAGTCAGCCGGCATACCGGGGGATTGCCAACCAGTTCGATTGGGGTCTATCATTCCCGGTCGGTTTTCTGCCGGCTGTTCCTGCACCGGCTGGGATTGCTGTTCCGGTCTTTGGAATCTGTCGGTGAGCTGGGTTGTCGTTTCCGTTGCAGTCTCGGTGATTCGAGGCGGATTGAGGATGACTTCATCGCCCGGCTGGAGGCCTTCGAGAATCTGGACAAAGGTATCGTTGAACAGGCCTGTTTTTACTTCCCTTTCGACGGCTCTGCTGCTATTGACGACGAAGCATATTTTTTTGCCGCCTCGGTTTGCGACGACCTGCACCGGGACGATAAGGACGTCGGGCAGGTAATCGACGAGGATTTCGACGCGAGCGGACATTCCGGGTTTTAGGAAGTCGTGGGTCCCTTTGATGGCTACCTGTGTGGTATAAACCTTTATGTCCGGGCTGAGCCAGCTTCGCTGCTGGTCTGGCAGGGGTGCGATTTTGATGACTTCGCCATTGAAGGTCTTGTCGGGGAAGGCGTCCATAACGATAGTGGCCTTCTGGCCAGGTTTGACTTTATCGACGGAGGATTCGTGGACGTTGATTTCCACCATCATTTCAGTCGTGTCCGGCAGGGTAATGATGGTCTGCCGCTGAAAGACCTCCTCGCCGGCGGCGATAACGCTGCCTCCCCGGAATCTGCGGTAAGTGTCTCCGCTTGTGCCATATACCACCAGGCCCGTATCGGGGGCCCTTATTGTGCAGGCGGCAATCTGGTTTTTGGTTTTGTTTAGCCGTTCCTGCTGGAGTCCGAATCTTGCCTTTGCGCTTTCGAGTTGTGCCTTTGATTGCGCAAGCTCGGAACGTGTTTTTGCATAAGTTCGTTCGAGAGCGCGTTTTGCCTCGTAGTAATCGCTGATGAGTTTCTGTGTTTGCTTGGAGAAATCGTAGGCCTTGAACAGGTCGAGGTTTGTTTTGGACTGGCCGAATTTTATTTCGAGACTCTCAACGTTCAGACGGTCTGTCTGGAGGTCTGTTTCGGAGACGTATTCTTTTTCACGCAGTCGGACTGTCCAGTCGAGGGTGTTTTGAGCTTTTTTTAGCTGTTCCTCTGCGAGAAGGATGTTATCCTGCAGCTCACCGAGCGTTTGTGAGGCCTCGCCGCCGAGGTTGTTGGGGTCATCAAGGAGGCCGTAAACATCAATAACGACGGCAATGTCGGCATTTGGGTCGTCCGAATTATCTATTTTCGCAATGAGCTGATTGGCGAGAGTTTCGCCGAGGTATTTCTGGAAGTCCATAAGTGCGAATTTGACCTTCAGCTCCGCCGCCGAGATGTCGCTTTCGTTTTGCTTGACCTGGATGTCGTATGCCTCTTTTGCCTGTGTGAAGCTTGCTTCGGCGGAGGCAAAATCAATTTCCCTCTGGCTGAGCTGTTCTTTGAGGTCGCCGGAATCCAGCTCGACGAGAACTTTTCTGTTGTTTACGTCTTCCTGGGTGATAATTGTTCCTTCAGGGATGATATTGATAATAGTAGCACGGCCTTCGACCTC
>CAYNVP010000094.1:0-9859 GCA_964400665.1 uncultured Pirellulales bacterium
GACCTTGCTGGCCGTCCGCAGCCGGCTCATCGTCTCTATCATATGCACCGGGATGCGTATCGTCCTCGCGTGGTCCGCTATCGCTCGCGTAATCGCCTGACGAATCCACCATGTGGCATAGGTGCTGAATTTATAGCCCCGGCGGTATTCGTATTTGTCCACTGCACGCATAAGACCGGTGTTTCCTTCCTGGATGAGGTCGAGGAAGCTAAGTCCCCGGTTGCGATATTTTTTGGCTATTGAAACGACCAGCCGCAGATTGGCGCCTGAAAGTATACGTTTTGTTTTTTCATATTGAGTGAATATTCGTTCGATGACAAGCAGGCGTTTTTCGAGCTGAGCAGGCGTTTCGCCGACGAGGTCCTGCAGGCCTGCAAGCTCCTGTTTCATCGCGTCGATGTCTTCCGGGTCGTAATTTCGTCCGGGGCTGACGGTGATGACGTTCTGCAAGTGTCGCATTTTGGCGGCGATGCCGTGAAGCTTGTCCTTCATCGGCTGGATTCTGCTGGTTCGAAGACTGAGCTCTTCGAGCAGAGTTGCGATTCGGCGTCTGTTTCTGTTGATTCGCCGCAGGATAACAGCGCCCTGGTCTGAGGGCTGTGGGGAACCGTTTAGCTGAAGGAATTCTTTGAAGAGGTTCTGGTTCATCTCGAGCAGCGCTGCGGCGGTATGGAGGTTCTGCGGAAGGCGTTTTTTTATGACGCTTCTTACAAGGTTCTCGGCGGTGCTTATCTTCATAGTTCTGTCGAACGACAGGCCGCCATCCCGGACCTGCTTGAGGATTTCGACGGCGTTTTTGGCACAGTAGTCGTTTTCGAGCATTTTCCGCCTGAAGGCCATACGCGAGACTTCAATTTTGCGCGCCAGTGCGATTTCGTCTTCCCTGACCAAAAGGGGTATTTCGCCCATCTGGGTGAGGTAAGTTCTGATGGGGTCATCGATTCTGCGGACCGGACCGGCCTCGATAAGCTCTTTTTCGATAAGCTTGTCTTCTTCGGCCGGCTCTTCTTCGGCCGCTTTAGCGGGAACCTCGACCGATTCGAACTCCTCTTCTTCCGTGATTTCACCGACGCCGGTGTGTTTATCGATATCGGCTTCGTCAATCAAGCTGATGCCCATTTCATCGAGGGTGGCCAGCAACCTATCGAGGCGGGTCGGAGAGATTATTTCTTCGGGCAGGTCGGTGTTCATTTCCTCATAGGTCAGATATCCTTTTTTTCTGCCCTTTTCTGTCATCGCCTTTATGCGCGACTCGCCATCGGCGGGCGGCTGCTGCACGGGCTGCTGCGGCTGATTGTCCTTTTGCTCGGTCTTCTTCGGCTCATTCTTAGGTTTTTTTCTTCCCACAATCATTTCCCTGAAAAAAGAAATATATTTTTAACATCAAAATTATGTCATACCGACATTGCGCGGGTCTTGCCTGGGGGTGCGTTGGCAGATGCTGCGGATGAATTCCCGGCCATCGCCGGTATTGGCGGGGTTCTTGTTTCTCTGCCGGCGGGCCTGCTCAAGTGCGATTAAGGCGTCGGCTAATCGTTTGCTGAAGTTGCCTTTTTGCAGCCCGTCGTTTTCGAGGGTGATAATCAGGCCCGCAACCTGCGGCTCTTCGACACAGCCGCAGATATCGTTCACGGTTGCTTCGGGTTTTACGGCAAGCTCCCGGAAGAGCGCCTCGGCTATAAGCTGGAAGGCCGGGACGTTGAAATCTTCCGGTGATATTGATTTTTTTGCGTCGGCAAAGAGCTTTGGTTCGGCGAGCAAAACCTCGATGATTTCCCTCTGGGCGTTTGCGGAAAGTCCTTCACCGAGGTCGAGGGAGGGCTGCCGCGATTCGATTTGCGAGACGGTCCTTGTCCGGCCGATTCTGCGGTTAAGCTCGGTGTTTATGTCTTTGGCGTCGATTGCCATAATACTTGAAATGCGATTTATGTAGAGCCCTCTTTCGATGTGTGAAAGGTTTCCCGCAACTATGGCGGTTGCAATGGCATCGAGGTATTCATCGACGGCTTGTTTCTTGCCTGCGATAGTGGATTGCGTGCCGAGGTTGCTTACGAGACGATCCCACTTGAACTTAAAGACGTCAACAGCGTTTTCGATGAGCTGCTCGAACGGTTCTTTGCCTTTGGCCAGCAGAAAATCGCAGGGGTCTTTTCCCTCCGGGACGCTCGCGATTGCGATATCGACGCGAGAGCCCAGCGCGACCTGCAGGGCGCGGTTTGCCGCCTCGATTCCAGCGGTGTCACTGTCAAAGAGCAGAACGACTTTTTTGGCGTATCTGCGGAGGATTCGTGCGTGGCCCGTGGTGAAGCTGGTGCCTAAGGTTGCGACGACGTTAGTCACGCCGAACTGATGCGCCATAATCGTGTCCGTATAGCCCTCGACTACGACGGCTGTGTCGGACTCGGCGATTTTATGCCGGGCCTGGTCAAGACCGAACATCGCGTTGCTCTTGTCGAAAAGGGCCGTCGCGGGTGAGTTGATATATTTAGCGCCTTCGCCAGAGAGTATTCTGCCGCCGAAGCCGATGACCCTGCCTGTAACGTCGCTGATAGTGAACATCAGCCGGTTGACGAACTTGTCGGCCATAGTCAAACCTGACCCAACGACAAGTCCTGCCGCGGAAAGCAGCTTATCTGAAATTTTTCTTTTTCTCGCGGCAGCGAGCAGGTCACTGACTGAACCGAGCGCAAGGCCGATTTGCCATTTCTTAATAGTCTCAGGCGACAGTTGTCTTTCGTTCAGGTACTTTTGGGCGTCGTTGCCCTTTTCAGGATGAGCTAAATTAGCCGCGAAGTATTTCGCCGCCCAGGCGTTTACCCTCGCAAGCTCATTGGGGTCAATATCGTCCTGCGTCGTGCGTGGTGCGTCGTGCGTTTTACGTGTTTCGACTTTGATGCCTGCACGGTCGGCCAGTCGTTGAAGGGCCTGTGGGAATGAGAGGTTTTCTCGCATCTGTATGAATTTGACGACATCGCCGCCCGCGCCGCAGGCGAAGCACTTGAAGATTTGCTTTGAGGGGTTGACGTTGAAGCTGGGCCTGTGGTCGTCGTGAAACGGGCACAGGCCGACCATTTCCCGGCCCTTGCGCTTGAGCGCAAGGTGCTCGCCGACGACATCGACGATATCGTTGGCCTGCTGAATGCGCGAGATTAAAGTATTGTCAAAAGAAGGCATATTAAGTAAATTAAAAATCAAAGTGTAAGATGCAAAAATACAAACAAAGCAACCTCACTAACCGCCGCGAAAGGTAAACCGGGACATTAGCGCGGACTTCCATCCCCGATAATTTCGTAAAGATTCGGACTATGATATTATAGGGGCAAATGTCAAAAAGTCAAGTTCATGCCAAAAATCGCGTTTTCAATACTGATAAACAGCGTTGACCGCAAATTAGACAGTTGGTGAAATAAGACAAGTCATTTATGATTTATGATTGCTGATTGATGATTTTTGCGTCTCCGGTAAGCGGTTGCGGTTCCGTCTTCGCTGCGCTACGCCGGACAGGTGCGCGGCTCGTTTCGTTTGCCGTTGAACGCTAAACATAACCGATAAGGTTCCTAAAGCAGGCCTTTTATATAAGAAATCCACCTGCGGGGAAAGCCCGATGGCCGTTATGCCGGGTTCTTCCATTACACTGCCGTTACACTATACGCATTGGAGCTTGTGTGCAGGTATAACTATCGCCTTTTGTACTTGCCCATCAGCTCGCCTTGGGCGAGGATATGACCCTGCATTGCCTTGACCAGGTCTGCTTTGGTTGAGTTGTCCGGCAAATCCAGCTTCATATCCAGGGCGTATACTTTGAAAAAGTAACGATGCGTTCCGCTTGGGGGAGCAGGTCCGCCGTAGCCGGGCTTTCTGAAATCCGTAATGCCCTGAATTGAGCCATCCGGTAACCTTTTGTCGGGCGGTACGTTTTCAGACAGCTCTTTCTTGTCCGGCGGGATATTCCACATAACCCAGTGCACCCATGTCCCCATTGGGGCGTCCGGGTCGTCGCTGATTAGTGCGATAGTCGTGGTTCCCTCCGGCACATCTTCCCACTTTAATGGGGGCGATATATTCTGGCCGTCGGCGGTGTATTTGGAGGGTATCATACCTCCCTGGTCAAATGCCGGGCTTGTAATTTTGATAGCCATCTTCTCGGCCTCCTTCTTTCCTTCAGGAATCCGGGTGGTCTCTTTTTTCTCGCAGCCGTAGAATAGAACTGGCGGCATCAATAAGAAAATATAAAATATCTTACTCATAAGTCCTCCTTTCATAATAATTCCATTTGAATCCGAACTTTTATCCCGTTGAGACAGATGAAAATCGTCTCATGGAGTAAATTTTACCTCCAAAACAGGCCTGTTTACAACCGAAATTCGATGTGTTTACTGCACGCTATACACCGACCGCTGAATTTACCCGTCATTGGTTGAATCCGCGTGTGAAAATTGAAAATCGCAAACTGAAAATTGAAAATCTTTAGTGTTTTCACGACTTAAAACGCCGCAACTCCAGCTTCTGCAAGTATTTATAAATCCGTGTAATCTGCGTAATCCGTGATCCAAAAAGTTAGATATTTATTGAACTTTTGTAATGAATATGGTATAATACCGCCCTGCCGATAGATTCGGCAGTAGTTGCACAGTAGTGCAAGCATTTCGGGATAGATATCCCAAGCATCACGCCAAGATTCGGCAAGTCGAGAAAACGTTAAACGGTTGCGGCTGCGCGACGGCAAGAGACATCAAAATGATTATTTTCGATTTACAATTTGTGGGTCCCGGGTTTGCTATTTGGAAGTAGCTCACCCTCGGGATCTTCGCTTCACTACGAGAGGAGAGAAGATTATGAAGATTCGTTTGATGATTAGGGTACCAAACCGGCTGGACCGTATTTTTTCATGGCCCGTTCTCAAATATCGTCGTTACAAATACGGTCATCCTTTTCGCAGGATTCATCTAAGCGACGGCAGATACGCTATTGTTGACCAAAAAGACTTCTACCGGCTAAATAATCTGGACTGGTATGTCAAAGAGGACTACGACAGTGTTTATGCCGTGCGATTCTTTAGAGGCCCCGGCAAGAATTCGCAACTGCTCTCTATGCACAGATTTATTTTTAACCCGCCTGCCGGCATTCTTGTGGACCACAGGAATTGCAACGGCCTTGATAACCGCATAGACAATTTACGTCCGGCGACGCGTTCACAGAACAACTGCAACAGGCCAAAAAGAAAAAACACCACGTCCCGGTTTATCGGCGTTCATTTTTCGAAGAACGCAAACAAGTGGGCCGGGCAAATCAAACATCAGGGGAAAAAACTGTGGCTCGGCTACTTCGATAGTGAAATTGAAGCGGCCCGCGCTTATGACCGTGCCGCTATCAAGTATCACGGCGAATTCGCCCGGCTGAATTTTCCCCGCGAAGATTATATCAAGGAATCACGTTCGTCGACTCACCTGAACTCAAAATGAGGCGTTTTAGCAACTCCACAGGGAGGCCCATAACGTTTGTCAGGGAGCCATCGATATGGTCAACGAATGGGTCGCTTGCCTCGGCGTAGCTCTTAGGCGAAGACGGGGCTTTTTCTCTGATTGCGTAAGCGCCTGCCTTGTCACGCCAAAGGCCGGCTGCGATATGCCCGGCGATTTGGGAATCGGTGAGCGACTTGGGATAAACAACCGTCGTATCTGCTTCGACGATTTCAACCTTGCGATTTTTACAGACAACAGCAACGGCTGTAATGACCTTGTGGGGCCTGCTGAAAAGCATTCGCGTAATTTCTTCAGCGTCTTTCGCGTCGGCGGGTTTGCCTACAATCCGGCCGGCAAAATCGACGACGGTATCGGCGCCGATAACCAGATATTCAGGGAACCTGTCCGCGACGTCGTTTGCCTTGGCCAGGGCAAGTTTTTTAGCGTATTCGACGGGTGCGACGTCTTCGGCGGGGAAGAAGGCCTCATCGACTTTAGAAGGGACGACCTTGAATTTGTAGCCGGCCTCGGCGAGAAGCTGCTTGCGCCTCGGCGACGCGGATGCGAGAATTAAGGCTTGAGAATGAATATCCAATTTTTGCTTTTCTGTGTAATCTGTGGAATATGTGGTTATTTGAGCCGGACGTTATAGACGATTTTTCGGCAGAACTTAAGGTATTCCTTTTCGATTTCTTCGTAATTGTCATTCCCTCGGCTCCTCTCGGGGCCGGTGATGTACTTCTCGAAGAGCAGGGAACCCACCATTCTGTTCCAGCCGACGGTCATCGGGATATTCCTGTCGGCTGCGATTCTTTGGCCCGTTTCGTCTAAAGGCCATTGGCCGTTTAGGCCGTCAAAAAGAAGTTTATGGTAATTACTTAAACGTTTGCCGTAATCATCTTCTCGGAGGAACCGGATAAGGGCGTATGCCTGGCTGTAGAAGGCGGCCACGGTGTCATCGCTATCGACAACTGCCTCGCCGGGATTCATACCGATAAGCTCACGCAGCGGTATGGTCTTATTTTTAAGCAGGGTCTTTTTAAGAGCGCCGAGACGATAGCCGTTGCGGCCGGGCTGGAATGAGAAAAGGCCCTGCTCATACCGGCTGGTCTCAAACATCATAGCGACGCCTTCGTCGAGCCAGCTCGGCAGACGATACTTGAACATACGCGAATTGAACTGGTGCCAGCCCTCGTGGCCGATAGTTGCAAATGTCCGTTCACGCCCAATGTTGTATGCGACGCAATCGCCTTTGAGATAGTATGCCCCGGCTTTTATTTTAAGGTAGAGGGGGGCCTGGCGGCCGGTGAAACTTATGGTGAAGGTTTCCCACTGCTGGCGGTCGGCGAAGATGTAAAGGGTGAAGGGGGTGGAGGTTTCGATGGGTTTTGGCAGTTGGTTTTGATAGCCGCGATAAGCGGATTCGACGAAGCCGGGGACCTGCGAGAGCATCAGCGGTTCCAAGAGCGTGGTGTAGATTTCGTAGTGTGCGGTGGTCATCTTGAGACCTGGGCCGAACCGGTTTTCCCACGGCTCGACGGATTTTAGGGGCGGCAGGTTCTGGCTGCGAAGCCAGATAACCATACCGTCGGGGGTATTGATTGGCGGTGCGGCTGACTCGGGTGACGAGTTCAATGCGCAGCCGACAAGACAAAAACAACCACAGATTACCCGCCAGTAAGCGAGGTCTCGCCAAAGGCGGACACAGATTTCACTGACTATTTTCATATATCTTTATACGCAGAGCCGAAGACCTCGGCTGTAAAGAAAAATACTTCTGTTTTCGGGTCTTTCCAGGCGTCGGGGGCAAGCCCCGCCTTGTGCGAGCAGCAATATGAAAGGAACTCTTCTTTCGACCACCCGGTTTCACTGGCCACCTGAGGTAAAAAGCACCCTGAAGAGAGACCGCGTTTGATGTAAATGCCGTCGATGCCGAGACGCAGGGAGAGGGGGTCGGCGGTTTTTTTCAGGGGTGAGAGGACGGAGATTTCGATATGCAGGTCGGGCAGCTCGTCGGGGGTAATGGGGTCGGCGAAGAATCGCGGGTCGGAAGTTGCGGAGGCCCTGGCCATTTCGAGGACCATATTAACGAGGGGCCTGTCGGCGATGAAATGGCCGATACAGCCGCGGAGCTGCTCGCCATTCTTAATCGTAACGAAGCAGCCACAATGAGCAGCCAAGTCGGGGTCGTTGGATTCGACCCCTTCGACAAGCTCAGGGCGGGCAAGCTCACCACAGGCGGCCTCAACTTTGGGTAGTGGTTTACGCTTTATGACGGCCTCGACGGTGTCACGAGCAACCTTCAATAACGCGTGTTTTTGGGTTTCATTCATAAAACTGGATTCCCGCTTCCGCGGGAATGACCCTTCTTCGCTAACGCTACGAAGGGCAGGCAAAAAACAATTTCGTTCATAACTCAGCCCGAAAAGATTTTGCCAAGGTGATGCAAGGCATAGGCGAGCAGGGCCAATAACAAGATAACAACAAAGGTGGCGGTATTGAAATACTTTTCAATTATACGGCGTGCCCTTTCGCCGAAGAGATAGAAAAGCAGTCCTTCGCTGCCGAACCGCAAGGGGCGGAAAATCGCACTTACAACAACGAATTTGAGCAGTGAGACGTCAGCCATACCGCCTACCCAGCTAAATATCATATAGGGGACGGGGGTGAGGGCAGATATGGAAATCGCCCAAAAGTCGTATTTTTGATAGAGTTCGAGGGCCTGCTGGGCTTTTTGGCCGAGGTCGAAGGGGCCGAAACTAATTTGCTCGAAGAAGGCGACGACCCTTTCGGGGCCGATGGCCAATCCGAGGGAAAAGGCGATAGTGCCGCCGAGGACGGAGAAAAAAGAACAGACAAGGCCATACCAGATTGCGCGTTTTGGTTTGCCGAGCGACATTCCGATGACCATTACGTCGGCGGGGATTGGGACGCAAATCGGCTCTGTTATGGCAATCAGAATAAGCACCAACATGCCGTAACGTGTATGTGCCCAGCGGATGACCCAGTTGTAGAGATGGCGGTGCCAGTGCCACCAGGCGACGGTCTCGATACTCGATGCTCGATGCTCGTTACTCGATGTTGAACCTGACATTCAGGGCCTTTCGATTGTTTTACATTTCTTACCGCGGAGACCGCAGAGTTCGCAGAGATTATTATGTTTTTTTCTCTGTTTGCTCATCGGCAAATTTACCGGCCGGGCCGCCGGCGGTAAATAATACCGCAAACCGCGTTACCAATGCACCTAAAAGAACATATCCTAATAACACCTGGAAAGTAAGCAATAAATGTCCCCAAAAGCTCTGGCAATTGGCGTGCATATCGCCGAATCCGAGCGTTGTCATTGTGACAATGGAAAAATAGATACTGCGAAAAGGTAAAAGCCAATCCGGGACCAAGCCCTCTTTACCTTCGATTAAACTGTTGACAATTCCGGGGGGATTAATAAGCGCACACAAGTAGTAGATACCTGCAAAAATAATTGCCAACATAAGGAAAGAAAATATTACACTGCCGGTAGAGGATCCGTAGTCGCTCATTAACCAAAAAGGATTAACTAACCATTTTAATCGGGGATGCTGTTTATACCAATTCTCCCAGTTCATCCGCCGGATGTTGTATTCCAAAAGCTGTTTTGTGGCTGGGTCAATCCTAATACTATCCAGAGCTGTTCCAAGGAAGTTTGTGTTTCGGTCAACTTTGATTTCCCAAAAAGAGGTAGCACTGTTCACTATTGCAGTTTTGACATTTGCGGCTCTCATATCTGAATGGTAAAATATAGTATCTTCCAAGTGAGCGCTTTGAAATATCGCGTCGCGCAATAAAGCTCCGTTAAAAAATGATCTTTCTAAGTAGGCAAGATCGAATTTTGCGTTTTCCAAATTCGCTTTCCCGGAAATTCTCAGTCTCGTTCCCGTACCACCTGTAATGTCTTGAGAATTAAAATAAGCACCTTTAAGAGTCCATCGTCGAAAATATCCTCCTTGAAGCCAAATATCTTCGCTGGGATTTGATATGCGCCACTGGTTCCACTCAGTCATATCTTGCTTTTCAGAGCAGCGTTTGAGCATTTCGTACTGGTCGAGGTCGCAGCGCAGGCCTTTCTTTAGGAGGTCGGGGTCGAGTCGCCGCTGTTGATTTTCGGTGTTTGAATTTTGTTCTGCCATTTTGATTTCCGTTTACCAATTTCGGTGTCCAGAATATGGCCAAGTGGTTATAATGTCAATGGTTTAAGACCCAAGACATAAGACCAAAGACCCAAGACCACAGACACAAGACCCAAGACGGAAGACAGAAGACAGGGAACAGATTAAAGTTATGAGTTTTAAGTGTTTGGTTTTGAGTTGAGCAAAAAAGTTCGGGGATTGACGTGAAGAACCTCCCGCGAGATAATATGC
>CAYNVP010000095.1:0-9645 GCA_964400665.1 uncultured Pirellulales bacterium
CTTCTTATGGTTATGATAGTACTCGATGGGATCTTCAATAGTAATAATGTGTCTATCGAGATTTTCGTTGATGTAATTTATCATTGTTGCCAGCGTAGTGGTTTTACCACACCCTGTGGGGCCTGTTACGAGAAACATTCCCCTTGGTCTGCGACACAATGCAGAGCAGATTTTAGGCAGCCCTATCTCTTCAAACGTCATTATCTTGGACGGTATAAGACGCAGAACAACGGAGACGTTGCTTTTCTGCTTAAAGACGGATACACGGAACCGACATGCTTCGCCATAAGCAAAGCCGAAGTCTGTACCGCCCTCTTCCTGAAGCTCCTGCTGGTTGCGTTCGGGCGTAATACTCTTCATCAGGGCGAAGGTGTCATCGGATTCAAGGACCTTGGTTTCAAGGGGACGAAGTCGGCCATCAATTCTAAGCACTGGAGGTCTGCCGACTGTCAGGTGAATATCAGAGCCCCCCATACTGAGACATGCCTGTAGGAGACGGTCTATGTTGACTGTTGCCATTTCATTATTCCCGCAAATATATAAATCAAAGCACTACACCTTCGGTCTGAGCAACGGCTGCGACCTCGTCCGGCGTGGTAATTCCCTTGAATATCTTGATTTTGCCGTCTTCCATAAGGGTTCTCATCCCGCTGGCGACACAGGCCTTGCGCAATTCGCTTGTGGGGGCCTTTGAAAATGCCAGCTCTCTGATTTCGTTATTAAGCTCGGCCATCTCAAATATAGCAATACGCCCCTTGTAACCAATACCCTGGCACTGGCTGCACCCTTCACCCTTGTAGATGGACTGTTTCCTGAGTTCTTCGGGCGTGATATTAAGCAGCCGGAGGTGATAGGGGTCAGGGTCCTTATCGACGGTTTTGCAGTTTTTACATATTACACGGACGAGTCGCTGCGCCATAATGGCCTGAATTGAGCTTGCGACAAGGAACGGCTTGACACCCATATCTATCAGACGCGTTACGGCGCTGGGGGCATCGTTGGTGTGGAGGGTGCTGAAAACGAGGTGGCCTGTAAGGGCGGCCTGGATAGCGACGTCGGCAACAACGCCATCACGGATTTCGCCGACGAGAATTATATTAGGGGCCTGACGAAGCATCGCACGGAGAATTCTGTCAAAGGTAAGCCCGATATCTTCCTTTACCTGAACCTGGTTCATACCGGCGAAGCTGTATTCGATAGGGTCTTCTGCCGTGATGATTTTCTTGTCGGGCTTGTTAAGCTCCTGTAGAGCGGCGTAAAGGGTGGTCGTTTTGCCGCTTCCGGTGGGGCCTGTTACGAGAAAGATGCCGTTTGGCCTTCTTATGATACGATGGAATCGCTCATAATCGTCGGCCTCAAAGCCGAGCGCCTTAATGCCGATGTTGACGGCGTCGGGGCGAAGAATACGCAGAACGACGCTTTCGCCGTGGTTGCCGGGCAGAGCAGAGACGCGGAAGTCAACGTCCAAGTCGCCGATGATTCGTTTTATACGGCCGTCCTGTGGGACTCGCTTTTCGGCGATATTCATCCCCGACAGAATTTTCAGGCGTGTCATAAGCGGCGCCTGCATATTCTTGGGTATGGTATCCTTTTCGAAGCATACACCGTCGATGCGGTATCTGACCCGCACCCTGTCGGCCATCGGTTCTATATGAATATCACTTGCCCGCATATTGACGGCAGTATCGATGATGAGATTGACAAGGCGGATAACAGGGCCCTCGTTATCGCCCGAGACCTGGCCGGCTCTGAGGACTTCGGCCTGAAGCTCGTGGCCCGCTTCGGCAAGCTCGGCGGCGGTGGCGTCGATACTGTGTCTTAACCGGTCGGATTCTTCGGACCTGACGACATCGAGCGTCTCAGTGATGAAAGAGCGGACCTTCGAGGGACTCACAACGTAAAGTTCCAGCTCCTTATTGGTGCGGAACCTGACGGAATCCATCGCGTCGAGGTCCATCGGGTCTGTAATGGCAAGTTTGAGCCGGCCATTTTCCACACCGAGGGGCAAAATATTGTGTTTCTTTATTAGGTCCTCGGGTATCAGCTTCATAACTTCGGGCGAGACAGGCGTGGTATCGAGATTCATGTACTTGAGACCGAATTGCTTTGCGATGGCTTTTGTAAGCGTTTTTTCATCGAGAAGACCCTTTTCGAGCAGAAACTGACCGAGACGCTTACCCTGTGCCCTGGATGCCTTGATTGCATCGATGAGGACCTTCTTCTCGACGAGGCCTGCCTTAAAGAGGATTTCCCCCAAATGTCTACGTGCTGTCTTGGCCATATTCACACGCAAATGTATAGATTACTGAGAACAATATTATACCTTTTTTTAGTCGATAAGTCAATCCCTGAGTTTTAACCGCATCATATTAAGCGCCGTCAGGGCTGCCCTTACGCGAACCAGCTCTCTGGTATGCGAGAACAGAAATCGATTAGTAAGGCAATTATTATAGGAACTTACACATATAAATACCAGTCCTATTGGTTTTTGTTCGGTGCCGCCGGCCGGCCCGGCGATACCCGTTATAGCGATTGCAAAATCCGTCCCGGCCTTTTGCCTGGCAGCAATCGCCATAGCTGAAGCGACCTCTTCACTAACGGACCCGTGCTTTTGTATCAGTTCCGGTGAAACGCCGAGCAGCTCGGTCTTGGCCTTATTGCTGTAAGTTATCCAGCCCTGAGTGAAATACTCGCTTGACCCGGGAATATCGGTGAGCAACTTAGCCAGAAGCCCCCCTGTGCAGGATTCGGCGACGGCGAGAGTTTTATGCTTCCGGGCCAGCTCCCGCCCCACCACTTCTGCCAGGGTCTGGTCATCGACGCCGAAGACGAGGTCGCCGAGAAGCGATTTGAGGCGGTCTAAATCGTCTTGTGCCTTATGCTCGGCCCGCTGTTTATCTTCGGCAGAGGCAACAATGTGAAAGGTGATTATACCTGAATCGACGGTCGAATTTATCAGCGGATTTCTTCCGCGGTCCATAAGCTCGCCGAGTTTTTCTGCTATTGCTGATTCCCCTGCGCCGAAGCACCTGACTTTTTTGACCGCAATAAACCTGTCACCCCCCTCGACTACGCTCGGGACAGGCCCCTGCTGCTTGAGACAAGGCAACACCGAACACTCGAACATCTGTTTCATTTCGACGGGCACACCGGGCAAAGCAAACAATAACTTTCCCTGCATTTGTGCAAATATACCTGGCGCGGTGCCGAGGGGATTTTCTATGGGGCCTGCGCCGGCAGGAATATGGGCCTGAATGGTATTTTTTCCCGGCATTTGCAGGCCCCTTTTTTCAAAGAACCGTCGGATTGTTTCAAGCAGTTTCAAATCGAGCTTCAGCTCGACACCGAGCAATTCCGCAAACGCCTGACGAGTCAGGTCGTCATCGGTGGGACCGAGGCCGCCCGTTGAGATGACAATATCGGCGTCCTCGGCTGCGCGTCTGAGTGCGCGGACGATTTGGCCTATGTCGTCAGCAACGGTATAAACGCTGACAACGGGGACACCGATTGAAAGCAACTGCGAGCAGAGATACGAGCAATTCGTGTTGACCGTGTGGCCAATGAGGAGTTCATTGCCGATACTGACTATGCTTGCCGTGCTCATATTCTCTACAGTTTAATCATCGCCTTGATGACGCCGTCTCGGTAGTCGGCGACGAGGTCAAAGGCGTCTTTTGCCTGTTCGAGTTTGAAACGGTGTGTGGCAAAGGAATCGATTCCTGCCGAGCCGGCCGCAACCAACTCCATCGCTTCCTCGGTGCAGCGATTTTGTCTTCGGACGTTGATGATGGTGATTTCCTTTCTCCTGATTTTATCAATGGCGAAACTTACTCTTTCGACTTCTGGTATCCCAACAAGCATAAGCAGACCTCCGGCGCGCAACAATTCTATTGCCTGGTCGATAGTTTCCTGACTGCCTGCGCACTCGCAAGCAACATCAACGCCTGACGGCTCCTGCTCCAGAATGGCCTTAACAATGTCCTCCTTATCCGGATTTCCGGCCCAGGTTGCGCCGGTCTTTTTCGCGAAGTCCACACGGTAATCGAGCTTGTCGGTCATATAAATTTTGCCGGCTTTTTGTATTTTTGCAGCGACAAGACAGCTTAGCCCGATTGGCCCTGAGCCGAGGATAGCTGTTTTGGCATTTTGGGCAAGACGTGATTGTTTAATGGTATAAACGCCGATTGCGAATGGCTCGCAGAGGGCGGCCTGTTCAAAAGAGATTCGACCTTTTGTGGCGAGACAGTTCTCTTCGGGCATAACGATATACTCACACAGACACCCGTTACCTTCGCCCGGCGTTCCGAGGAATTTTAGCTCCAAACAAGTGTTTTCACGGCCCATTTTGCACTGGGGGCACTCGTGACAGGAGATGGCCGGCTCGACGGCGACCTCATCGCCCGGCTTGACGTGTTTTACCTTTTTACCGACGGCTTCAACGGTCGCGGAGCACTCGTGGCCGACAAGATAGGGATACGTTACGACGTGTGAGCCGATTCTGCCCGTGCGGTAATAATGAACGTCGCTGCCGCAGACACCGACAACCTCGATTTTCAGCACAACATCGGTATCGTTTTTGATTACCGGCTTGGGCACATCAGCGATTTCCATTTGCCTGATTCCCGTCAGAACCGCCGCCTTCATATATGTTCTCCGCAAAAAATAATCCGCCGCCGCCCCGCCGCGACGGTATTCAAATAGTAAGGATTGCTTATAACACAGCTTTAGATGGTTTTCCAGAGTGTTTTCACAGCCGGATATTTGACGCGATAACGCAAGAGTTGACAGGGTGATTGGAGTGGCCATATATTAGGGGCATGTTTTTTTGCGCCCGTAGCTCAACTGGACAGAGTGCCGGACTTCGAATCCGAAGGTTGCAGGTTCGAGCCCTGCCGGGCGCGGTTTGGGGTGAGTTGTTTGCGCCTGCCGATTGAGTGCTCAGAGCCGCTGGTCTGCCGGTTGATTTCCCAGTGCCGCAAGAGCAGCAAACTGGTCTTTTGCCATCTCGAAAATCCCGTCCAGCGCGGTAATCGAAAAGATGCCCTTTGTTGCCACCGCAACGTTGCACAGCACCAGCTGGTGCTCGCAATCTATCAAAAGTTTACGCAGCTTCAGCAGCTTTGACAAACTTGACGAGGTACAATATCCACGTGGGAAAAATCAATAACAACGTCGCAATCGCCCCTCTCACGAACCACGTCGGTAACATTCTTAAGCTCCTCGTTAAAGCCCGGCTCCGCGGGGGCGTCAACAAGAATCACATTTTCCGCTAAATCCTGAATCCCCATATCATTGCTCCTTTCCGGCTACGTCTGGCCCGCCCAGCACTGAACGGGGCCGAGACGTTCTGTCAAACCACTGAATAGTGAAGCTGCTTTATATAAATTATGCTGAAGCAGACATCTTCTTACAAACCCCTTATCAAGTCTTTCGTCATTTTTGACCGGTAGATTTACTGAAAAATTGCACAATCGAACAGATATCGATTAAATATCGGCTACACCAAATATTTTATAGGACTGTCGGCTGAACGAGCAAAAAAAGTGTTAGTTTTTGGCTTATTTCCGGATTACATCTTCTGATACGCTGTCCCAGCCGCCTCCAAGTGCCTTATAAAGCGCAATCAAATCCGTGGACAAGTTGCGCGTGCTCTGCACTAAGGCGTCTTCAGAACTGTATAAAGAACGCTGCGCATCAAGGACGCTGAGGAACTCCGTCTGGCCCTCAGTATAAAGCTCGATGGAAAGCGCCACCGCCTTTCGATTAGCAGTCACGGCATCGATAAGTGATTTATTACGCTGCTGTTCTTTGTCGTACGCCACGAGGGCATTTTCGACGTCCTGAAGGGCCGTCAAAACGGTTTTTTGGTAATTGAGCATTGCCTGTTGCTGGAGGGCCTTTTGGACCTCGATATTTGACCAGACCCGGCCTGCACTAAAAATCTGCCAGTCCGCAAACGGGCCGAAAGACCACGCTCGCTGCGACCATTGAAGATTTCCGGGTCTGTCGGCCTGGACAGAAACCGAGCCGGCCAAATTAAACTTCGGAAACAAATCGGCGGTAGCAACCCCTATCAGGGCAGTGGCGGAATGGATTTGCGCCTCGGCTCGCCTGATATCGGGTCGGCGGCGAAGTATTTCCGAGGGCAGTCCCGTCGGCACTTCGGGAGGCGTAACGGGTATCGACGAGGCAGGCGATAATTCTTCCAGCAAAGACGCGGGTTCCTGACCGAGCAGCACGCTTATATTGTAAATCGCCTGCTGCGCCGAGGTCTCAATCGAGGGGATTTGCGACAGCGTTGTCGCAACCTGCGCATCGGCATTTGCGACGTCCAAAGCGCTGACGAAGCCGCCTTCGAAACGTTTACGGACCACCTCAGCGCTTTGCTGTTGCGTGCTCAGATTATTCAGGGCAATAATTATTTCCTGCTGATACCCGCGAAGCTGAACATAGTTCAGCGCCACCTCGGATGCAAGAGTCACCAGGACGTCGCGTCGGTCCTCGACTGACGCCTGAACATCCGCCTGTGCCGCCTCGATATTGCGTCTGGTGCCGCCGAAAAGGTCCAGTTCCCAGGCAGCATCCAAACCTGTTGTGAACAAGTTGCTTGTTACCGGAACGGCCCCTCCTGAACGATTGCGAGTGTAGCCAGCCGTAACATCAGCCGTGGGCCAGAAACCTGACCCGACCACGCCGAGCGTTGCCCTGGCCTGACGAACCCTTTCTTCCGCCTGCCTGAGGTCCAGATTCGTTCTCATCGCCCGTTCGATTAATGAGGTCAGGTTGGGGTCGTTAAATTCAGTCCACCATTGAAGCAGTATTTTTTCCGCCGGCTCAGCACCCTGCAGTCCCGTTTGTCCCACCCATTTCGCCGGAGCATTCGGCTCCGGCGCGTGATAGTCGGGGCCTACCATACAGCCGGCCTGAAAAAACAAAAAGACGCAGCATAAAAACAAAACTGAGGACAGAGGACGGAGGACGGATGACCGTCTTCTGTCTTCTGCCTTCTGCCTCCTGTCTTCTGATTTTCTCATTCGTAGCGCAATGCCTCAATCGGGTCCAGACGGGACGCCTTCCACGCCGGGTAGTAACCGAAGATTATTCCAACGCCGGCGGAAACAACGACCGACGCTACAATAGCGGCGACGGACGTTTCAGTGGGCCAGTGCCTGAAATAAGTTATAAGCCAGGAGCCGCCGCAGCCCAACAGGATGCCGATTATCCCGCCTGCCAGACACAGGACCACGGCTTCTATCAGAAACTGGCGAAGAATGTCCTTTGCCCTTGCGCCGACGGCCATCCGCAGACCGATTTCCCGCGTTCGCTCCGTCACCGAAACCAGCATTATATTCATTATACCCACGCCGCCGACAATCAATGAAATGCAGGCCACGGCAAGCAAGAGGTTGGTCATCATCATTGTCGTCGAAGACAGTGCGTTTGTCATCTCCGTCATATTTCGAATGTTGAAATCGTCGTCCTTGGGGTCTCGAATACGATGTCGTTCCCGCAGCAAATCGGTTATCTGTGTTATTGCCAGCGGTATATCGGAAGAGGAGCGTGATGCGACTAAAATCTGGTCAACATTGGTAAACCGCACCGGCTGAGGATTGTCCATCGCCTGCGTATCGGAGGGCACGGGGTACAGACCTGTCTGGGAGCCGGGATATAACTGACTCGTAGAGTTCGCCGTTGAGCTTGAAGACGAGCTGCTGCTCTGGGCCGTCTGTGTTGACGAAGAGTTCCCGACACGAAACTTAATGGTGGTCCAGGGGGCCAGGATAATATCGTCCTGGTCCATACCCATCATATTGGCGCCTTTGCTGCTGAGAACACCTACGACCTTGAATGACACGTTTAGGACACGGATTTCCTGCCCGATGGGGGAACTTCCCTGGAAAAGCTCGTGGACGAGGGTCTGGCCGATAAGGCAGACCCTCGCTGCATTACGTACGTCCCTGTCGGTAAAGACCTCGCCCTCGGCCAAATCTGTCCAGCCCCGGACTTTGAGATAATCGGCGGTCGTGCCGTAAATGCTCATAGGAATCCAGTTGCGGTCATGGTAAATTACCTGCCCGCGGGCCCGAACAAGAGGAGCGGCGGCAAGAACAGCGGGACATTCACGCATAATTGCGTCACAATCCTGCGGGGTAAGCGTAAGGGAGCTTCCCGCGCCGAAGCCGATGCCGCTGCTCGTTGCGGCGCCCGGCAAAACAAGAAGGGTATTGGCGCCCATTCTGGCAATGGTATCTCTAATGGCATTTGAGGAGCCGCCGCCGATTTCCATCATCGCAATAACGGCGCCAACACCGATTATTATGCCTAACATCGTCAGCGTTGTCCGCATCGGGTTTCTGCGGATTGCCCTCAACGCCGTCCGCAATATTCGAATTATGCGAAACAGCCTCATTGCGAACCTGCCCCCATTGATTCTGATGCGTGCGACTGCCCGTCCACGATTAAGCCATCGTGTATGCGAATCAATCGTTGAGCATACTCCGCAACTTCAGGGTCATGCGTTACGACAATAATGGTGATACCTTCTTCGGTATTGAGCTTCCGGAGCATCTTGAGGAGCTCTTCGCTGGTAACGGAGTCGAGATTTCCGGTCGGCTCGTCGGCAAAGAGTACCGAGGGATTATTAATCAAGGCCCTGGCGATTGCAACCCGTTGTTGCTGTCCGCCGGACAATTTGAAAGGTTCGTATTGCAGCCGGTCGCCAAGCCCCACCCGCTTGAGCAGTTCCACGGCCCTGTGCTGGGCGTCGCGGTCCGAGAGAACGTCTCTGGTATATGACAGCGGCATTACGACATTCTCCAGCGCAGTTGTCCGCGGAAGCAGATTAAAATTCTGAAACACAAAACCGATTTTGTGATTTCGCAGAAATGCCCGCTGGTCGGCGGACAAATGAGATATCTCTCTGCCTTCGAACCAGTATTCGCCCGAAGTGGCGTGGTCAAGGCATCCGAGGATGTTCATCAACGTGCTTTTACCAGACCCCGACGCCCCCATCAGGGCAACAAATTCTCCTTTTTTAATGGATAGTGTAATACCCCTGAGAACCGGCACCTCGATATCTCCCATATAATAGGTTTTGCGGATGTCTTTTAACTCAATCAATTCCATAAGCCCGCTACCGTTCATTGCTGCGAACCCGCCAAAACAGGCGGGTAAACCCGTAATGTTTACTGGCGTGCCCCCTGTCCCTGCCCTTGCCCTTGTCCTTGTCCTTGTCCTTGTCCCTGCCCCGACGGCCTGCTTCGCCTCAATTGGGGCGTAAACGGATTAACCGTCCCGGTATCGCCGGCTGTCTTCTGCTGTTCTCCAACTATGACTTCGAGTCCTTCTTTAAGCTCGTCCTGCGGAGAGCTTGCCTGCCCTCGAACGCTGTTGTCGAGTGTCGAATCCACCGCCTGAACTTCGGTCATAGTCCCATCGCTAATACCCGCAAGAACTCTGACGGGGCGAACGAAACCGTTCTGTTCGACCCACAGCAACGCCGGTTTGTAATTTGACGTCTCCGGAGGGGTATTCGAGTCCTGTCGATGCTTTTTTGAAGGATTTGGGCCCTGTTCGGCTGAATTGCTCTTTGATACCGAACGGAATTCCGGCGCCACCTGCTCCGGCCTGGGCTGCCATCTTAAA
>CAYNVP010000096.1:0-9644 GCA_964400665.1 uncultured Pirellulales bacterium
TTCGAACCCCTGTTGCCGGGTTGAAAACCCGGTGTCCTGGACCTGCCTAGACGATAGGGCCAAAGGAAAATTAAATATCAAAAATCAAAATGCAAAATTTTCAAATCTTGCAGCAGCCCCTTAATTTTTATGTTTCATTTTTGACTTTTTAATTAATTTTCTTACTCCATACTGATTGCCTGTTCCGGGCAGGCATCGACGCATACACCGCAATCAATGCAGGTCTCCGGACTAACCTGTGCCTTTCCTTCGTTCATCGAGATGGCCTCGCTGGGGCATTCCGAGACGCAGGATTCGCAACCAGTGCATTTTTCCTTGTCAACCTTTGCCGGCATCACACAACCCTTTCCAAAAACAACCAAATCTCAACCAACAAACAAATAACTACGCCAGAAACGGACGAAATGTTACACAATCAGTATCGCAACACAACATAAATTTTCTTGAAATTTTTCCCGTGCTCCTGCGGCGAGACCAGGCCGTTGGCGCTACTACAGCAAGAAGGTTCAGGGGCGGGCCTTTTCCGAGTTGGGTTCCTGGCGGAGCAGGTCGAGGAAGGGCTGTTCGAGCGGCTGGTTTGGCTCCGGTACTGTTGCACCGAGGGCAAAAGCCATATACCGGACGAATTGGTTATCATCATGCTGAGCGGTATGGTCGAGGACATTTGCGAAATTGTCGCCCTGTTCCTGGGTAAGCAGAGATATGGCCATCATACGTACCGGCCAGTGCTGGTCGTTAAGCCCTTTTGAGACGGCGCTGATTAGCTCATAATCGAGCGGCAAGGGAAAGATAGCCACCATACTGTACACTTTGACTGCCCAGTCGTTGTCAGTCAATCCCTGAGCCATAGCCGACTTCAATATGGGCGTCATCCGGTCCGTGCCTGCGAGCCGATAATGCAGCTGATGATTTGCCGTTTCAAGATTTTCCATCAGAAGACCTGCGAAAAGCTGCACTGCTTTCATTTTGGGGCCTTGCCTGCCCTTTGAGAGGGAATTCAGGCGGTTTTGCAGAAAATCGGTGGTGATTTCGACTCGCGGGCGTTCGATTTGGACGGTCGAGGGTTTTATGCCGGGTATTGCGCTGATTATGTCGCCTTCGTTTGTGACGATGGGGTCGAGATAGGCAGTGAAACGGAGACTCAGCGAGGCCTGAGGATGCCTAAGCAGGAGCTCTTTAAGCTTTCCGGTGCGCAGACGGACAGGAACAAGAACGCTGTTTCCCGGCTCGATAGCTTGTGTTGGTCTTATGGTGGTCGATACAAGCTTTTCAATTCGTGTCTGAAGGTCGCCGCTTACATCGACATCTATTGTTATCTGTCCCGTGCAAAGGCCGTCGTCGGAGATTACGAGCGCCTCATACCAGTTATTCGTGATGGTGGCGATACCGTCGATGTCGTTACCGTAGGTAAATCTGTTTCCGCGGATATTGAGCTGAAAAGAAAGCATCTGGTCGGGGCTTAAGAACTGGGGCACAATCTGCTCGCCAACGGTTTGTTTTAAGGCCTTAAGTATCACATCGGTATCGAATATGGGAATGTAGTCGGCCTGCTGCTCTCTGAGCAGCCGCAGGGACTTTTCAGCGACAATGGAGCCGGGGGCTTTATCGATGGCGGCCCTGAGCAAATCGAGGGCGGATTGCCTTTGGCCCGCCGCAAGGGCAAGCCGTGCCTGCACATAGGTTGCAAGCTGGGTATCGGGGTACTTTTCGATGAGCGATTTGGCGAAATCCGGCTGGTTGCTGTCAACGAGCGCACAGGCAAGCAATGAGGCCGCCTGAGGCGAATTCGGCTCTTCGGAATAGGCCTTGTTGGCCCAATCGATGGCTTTGTTGGGGTCCGGTCGCATGAAACAGTAGAACCAGGCGAGGGGCTTGTAGCCGGCCGGGTGATTGGATTGTGTGGCGAGCCGAAGGGCCTTTTGCTCGGCCGCTTTTAAGATATGAGCGGCCGTGTCGGTATCACCTGTTTTTGCAGCGGCTACGGCTGCGATCGACTCTATCTGGAGGTCAAATCGGCCTTGTTTTCGGAGTGACTCAGCCAGTTGGAGGCACTTGGATTGGCTCCTCGGGGCGTTGTAGCAGCATGTCATCCAGTCCAGGTAAACGGCGAGAGGAAGCTCCCGCGTGGGGAACAGAAACCGAAACAAATCGGCGCAATACTGATAGCTGCCAACAGCGACATCATAGAGCTGAACCCTCTGGGCGTATTGTGCAAAGGCAACAGCGGTATCTATATCGAGCGGATTTTCTCGCAGTTTTAGCCGGAGATATCCCAGACTCGTCATGGGGCTGATCTGTTCGGGCGCCAATTCAACGAGTTTCTCGAAGGCCAACTGATTATACCTGTTCCAGGCATAGGCATATGCAAGCATTCTGGCCGCATCGGGATTGTTGGCACTCTCCGAATATAACAAGCCCAGCTCCGTGGCCAGTTCGGAACTGACGGCAGGATTGGATTCGCCGAGGTCACGTAACAGGCGGGAAAGCAGAATCTCCCTTTGCTGACGAGTATTGAGCTGTTCGAGGAGGTATCGGACGGCGTTTGCGGCGACCTGACGGTCTGCGTTTTTGCCGACGTACCTGATTAGTAAATCATACAACATCCGCATATGCCGCGGAGGCCCGGGGCGTGAGAGGATTTTAAGCATATCAGCCACTGCGACATCGCCGCTGGCGTCAAGCTCCGTTGCAGCCCTGAACAAAACTACGGCCTGTTCCACCTGGGAATCAGTGATATTCTCGCTGAGTGTTATCTCACGGGCCATTTCGTAGAACAACTGGCTTACCGACGGGGAGAAGAGCTTCTCGGGTGCGGCGAGAAACACCCTTGTCGGAGGCGGCTGATAAGTCACGGCATTTGTATCTTCTGCCCTGAACGGCTGATAGGCAGGTGCATTGGTATCCGGCATACCCGGCTCAAGGGCCATGGCCTGACCGTACATTACGGCAACAATCGACAAAATTATAATAGACCTGCTGGGAAGCATTTGCATCTTATTGTCCAAACCGAAACCTACGACTCGACTGAGCCAGCCAAAGCCCAGGGCATAGAGATATTTCGGGTGTTTCCAACGTGTCCTTTAGCCGTTGCTGCCCCTGAAATCCGGCGATTGAAGCGGTTTGCGCTCGTCTCGGCCCAGCCAAGGGCTAAACTGGAAGCCATAGCCAGCCAGGCCATGTCGGCAACTTCATTTTATACGGTTTGTCGTGTGGCAGGTGCGGTTTCGGGCGATAAATGTAAAAATTATAGGGCTTAAACCAGTGGTCTTTCAGCTTCAGTGGCCTTTTTTCCCGTCAGCAAAGATATTTCCGGGATTCTCAACAGCCATGTGGCAATAAGGAAGACCACAGCACAGACGGGTATAACAACGGCCAGCTTAACGAGGTCGTGCTGTTGTCTGAACAGCCAATATATGCCAAGTGCCGCCGCCGTCATAAGCGCAGATGCAACCGCTGTCTTGGCGGCTGTCAAACCGAACCCTTCGAGAACCGAATGGCCAAGCCGTTTACGCAACAGGACGGTCAGTATTGATACCTGGAGGTATGAGCAAATGGCGGTGGAGACGGCAAGCCCGCCGGTGCCGAGGAACCAGATGAGGGTAATATTAAGGAAAAAATTGACAACGACGGCCAGCAGGCCCGTGCGGACGGGCGGGACGGGGTCCTGCAGAGAATGAAAGGCCCTGACCATTATATGCTGAAGGAAATAGCCGGTGATACCGAGCGAATAAAAGAGCAGAGGCCAGACAACTCCCGACACATCGGCGGCCCGGAAATTGCCGTGACGAAGCCAGACCGAAACGAAGGGCTTGGCAACCAGTATCAGCCCGACTGTGCAGGGTAACGCTACAAAGACGGAGCCCCGAACACCGAGCGAGACGGTGCGACACAGCTCATTGTAGTTTTTCTTTGCGGCATGAGCGCTCATCACAGGGAACAGGGCCGTTGCGAGGGATATGCCGAAAATGCCGAGCGGCAACTGGTAGAGGTGCTGAGCATAGCCGAGATAAGAAACCGAGCCGCGCCAGAGCGGATACCTGATTTGTTGTCCGAAGAAGGTGAAGAATTCTCCTTTTTGCGGCGAGCCGGAAAAGCACCATGCGATAATGTCATCAGCGAGTGTGTTGATTTGTGTGACGGCAAGCCCGATTATCATCGGTGCCATCAATTTCAGGATTCGTCTGAACGGCTCGCTTTTCACTTCCCACGCCGGCCGAAGCGACAGACCCCTTTTGAAAAACGGCGGAAGCTGAACGGCAAGCTCAAAGGTGCCGGCGATGAGCACGGCGACGGCCACGAGAAAAATCTGTTTCACCGCCGGCTGGCTAAAGCTGCTGATTGTCTGCGAGGCCCCGGCACCGTTGTTTCTCATCGGCACGGGAAAAATTAAAGCAGCGGCGATGGCGCCGGCAATGATGCAGATATTCATAATAATCGGGGCAAGGGCGGGAGCCGCAAAGTGCCTGTGGACGTTGAGCAACCCCGCGACTACTGCAACGAGGCATATAGATATCATATAAGGCAACGTTACCGCCGTGAGCGCCAGCACGAGCCTGGTCTCGGTAATATTGCCCCAGAACAGATAAAGCAGGAGTATCACTGCTTCACCTGCAAGAACCAGCATAGTGAGAACGCCGAACATGGCGGTCAGGACCGTTCGTGCCACTCGGTTCGCATAGCAAGGGTCTTTGTGCAACTGCTCGCTATAGACGGGAATTACCGAGGACGATGCGGCGCCTTCGCCGAACAGACGCCGGCCAAGATTGGGAATCCGAAACGCGATGAACCAGGCATCCAGCAGAGTACCGGGACCAAAAACAATGGCGTATGCGGTGTCGCGTGCAAAGCCGAGGACACGGCTCACAGCGGTCAAGATAGCTATCGTCCTGAAACCTTTCAGCATTTATGTGCTTCCCTGCTTGAGGTTATAAGATTCGTCTTGGAGCGACGGTAAAAGGTCGCCAGCGTCCGACATTGTTGAGCAGCCCTGCGCAAAGCATACTGACGACCAGACTCGAACCGCCGTAGCTGATAAAAGGCAGAGTAATCCCCGTTATAGGCATCAATCCGACGGTCATAGCCACATTAACAATAATCTGAATGGCGAAAATGGTCACGATTCCCGCGGCCAGGATGCGTGCGAAGGGGTCCGTGTTCGCCGCGGCGATTTCCAGTCCGCACCAAAGCAGAATCAGGTAAAGCGCCAATATCGCAATGCACCCGATAAAACCCCACTGATGGGCGATTATAGCGAAGATAAAATCATTGTGCCGTTCGGGCAGGAAGTTGTATTTGACGAAAGGCCCTTGTCCGAAGCCGTAGCCGGTCGCCCCGCCGGAGGCAACCGCGTACTTTGAGCGGATGAGGTGATAACCCCAGCTGCTTTGCCATTTTCTCTCTGAGAAGTTACCGCCGACGAGAACCCCGCTCAATACGGAATTACGTTCGGCTTTTTGACGAAGCCAGTCGTTTTGGAGCAGGACACTGCTTATCCTGATTCGCTGGTACGGCTGCATCTGGAACCACATCAGGGGGCTGACAACCAAAGCCACCAGCAACATTATTGCCAAATGCCTGACTTTGGCCCCTGCGACAAACAGCATAACAAAAAACAAAGGCGTCATCAGAAGCACCGTCCCCAGGTCCGGCTCCAATAAAATCAGCGCAGTAGGCAGAACCGTCAGGACGAAAGGACCGATTATCGCCCTGAAGCTGCGGTAATTGCTTCTGTAGCGCAGGTACCAGGCGAGGGCCAGCACATAAGCGGGCTTGCAGAATTCCGAGGGCTGAACGTTCAGGGACAATGGGCCGATTGAGAGCCTCAGCCATCTGCGTGCCCCGTTGATTACGGGAACGAAGGGTAAATCCACGAATTTGTCGAACAGCAGCACCGCCAGAAGCACCAGGACCGCTGCATATATCCAGTAGCCGGCCTGTCCCAGCCGGCGGTAAGTGACAAGATTGACTGAGGCGAGGGCGGCAAGGCCGAAGCCGGCAAAGGCGAGCTGTTTTTCCCATAAATCAGCGAGGTCCCCGGATTGGCCCACAGAGTCGGCCCCTTCGACTCTGCTCAGGGCAGGCTGTCCCGGATGGCCTACGGCATAGATAGTCACAATGCCGACGGCGGTCAGTGACAAAGTCGCCGCCAGCAGAATTACCCTTATAGCAACCAGTCTGCCTTTGAGTAAACCAAACATAGCAACAGAATATCAGACGGCAGGTAAAAGTTAAGGAAAAAAGTAATCGCCGATGTTTACCGTGAAGTTTGCGGTTACGTTATACGGTTGCCGCTGTGCGGCTTGTCACGGTTGCGCAAATCGGTAAGCAGCTCAAAGGCGTAACCGTAAGACGATTGACGAAACGAGCGGTACAACCGACTAAACGAAAGACGCAACCTCAAATATCAATGCTGATATACAATTTTGCCTCCGGCAGCATTAAAAATGCGGGAATCAGAAGATTTCCCCTAATTTCCCCAGTCCTGCCAGGTTACCCAAATAGCCCTAACTTATTGTCATAGCAGGTTTTAGCGTCATTAAGGGCGTTTTTATGGGATTTTGGGCAGGAATACCTGTTTGCTTAAAATTTTTTTCTTTTTTTACAAAAAAATCACTTGACCGGCTGTGGCGGTTTTGATACCATACATTTGACTTTCACCAATAGTAACCTTGTGCATATATGTTAATTCGCACAATTACGCCATAATGGCGGGAAAGGAGGCAACGGAGGAGCGGAAAGTTTTTTCGACTACCTTCTTTCGACTGTTCCTGCCGGTCGAAACGCTAAGCTCAGACAAAGTAGATTTGTCAGAATCAAAAGTCTTGAGCGGGGTTTAATTGAGCGAAAGTTCTTTTCAGCAGGGGAAACCAAGACAATGCAAGGTGTGTGACTTTGCAAGGAAGAAAAGAAAGGAAGGTTAATTTATGAAAAGGATTCTATTGATTGCTGCAATGCTGTTGCCGTTAACTTCGGCAATGGCGGCAGTAACAATCACAGCCGTGGACGAGGGTGAAGTCGTATATGATGGTGTGATACATCACACTATCAGCATTCAGTACTCGGCCGTAGACGTCAACGTAAGGGCGTTTGCCCTCGACATCAACGTTGACAACGGCACGAACATCGGCGACACCATCCGGGACTTCAACACCGGCGAGAGCATCGACCCCAACACGGGTTACGGGATATTCCCGAGCAGATTCCGGGACTTCATCGACCCGCAAAACCCGGACTGGGGCGTCTCTGATTACAATCCCACTACTGCGTGGGATGAACCCGGTGCGGAGAACACGGGTCTTGGCTGGCCCAAGATGGTTGTTGAGCTGGGCACGCTGTATTCAGGCGACGGCAACCAGCCCGAAAAATCGGGCACTTTGTTCAGGTTCGACGTCAACAGTGAAGGCGCAGAGGACTGCAATCTGAGGATGGTTGTCGATGACCTCCGTGGTGGAGTGGTCGGCGAAGATGCCGTGGAGATAACACCTGTGACTTTTGTAGGCAGCCCACTCTACATAGCGTTCCTTGTGCCGCCTGACGCACCTACGTCTATCACGTATCCTGCCACAAGCGACAACGGCAGAGATACGGTTAGCTGGGTGCCCGCGGTTACTGGTGGTCCGGCGGACTCCTATAATGTGGAGCGTAACAACGGAGGTGGCTATACACCGATTTACAGCGGTCCAGACACCAGCTTCCTGACGGATGAACCCAATTCCACCAGCAATACCTACCGTGTCCAGGCCCACAACGGTGCTGGTGACAGCGGTTGGACAACAGGGACTGGCCCTTGTGTGGTTGCCTACTGTTACTACGGAGCAGATTATACTTCCCAATGGCTGGTAGTAGGCAGACCAAGGTGCTGGTGCTATCCGAGACAGTGCCACGGCGATGCCGATGGTAAGTCAGAAGGAATGAAGAAATACTGGGTGTCAACCAATGATTTGACAATTCTCACGAATGCCTGGAACAAGACCGCGGCTCAACTGTACGTTGCTCCAGACCCGAACGCCTGTGCAGACTTTGACCATGCTGGAGAGGGTATGAAGAAATACCGAGCTTCGACCAATGATTTGACAATCCTGTCGAATAATTGGAATCAACAGAATCTTCCAGCCGGGGATTGTAATCCGGGCAACAGAACACCGTAAGCAAGTAGTTGATTTGGTTTGAAGACGTTTGTGAAGTACGTTTGAAATATGAGCTGCCTCGAAGAAACTCGTGTGGAGGGTGACTCGAGACAGAGAAAATTGAAAGGAGTAGATGATGAAAAAGTTGTTAGTTTTGATGATGGTTCTTGGAATGGCTACGATGGCCAGTGCGGCAATCGAGATTTCGGTCAATGGTGCACTTGACGTTGAAGAGATTACAATTAACGTAAGCGACACCATCACCATAGACATCTACAATACCTTTGTCGGCATGCAGGATAGGAATTTCCTTTCCTATCTGGACTTCTACGACATGGCTGTGGGTGGTTATGCTTTGAGTAATGCAAGATTAGGTCCTGCCGCAGGCGACTTCCCGGCCAGCTTTTTGGGGCCGTGGGATATGCGTCCCGATTTCGGCGAGGTGTACGAGATAACCCAGGCTTGGAACCCGGGCACCCCCTCACCTGTCCCTGCCGGCGTAATCTTCCTGATTGACCTCCACTGTGAATTGGATGGGATCGATGTTCTTGTCAACCTCTTGAACGGCGATTTAGTCGTAGTGGATTCACTGTTGATTCACCAGATACCTGAGCCGATGACACTGGCTCTGCTTGGTATTGGCGGACTGTTCCTGAAACGCCGCAAATAAGATGTGACCAAGAACCGAAGATTAGTTTAATCTCGAGAGAGGCAGGTCTTTGACCTGCCTCTTTTTTTGTTCGCCTTACAGACGCAGATTTGATTATACTTTTATTTTGACGCAGATTAACGCAGTAATTGTTTAGACGCTGATTTTGAAGAAGTTTTTTAGACGCAGATTGCGCTGATTGCGCAGAACAGTAAAAAATTTATTAAAAATCTGCGTAAATCCGCGAAATCAGCGTCAAAAGAATTGTCAGGCGCTGATTACGCTGAATAATAAGGGAAGATATGTATAAGCATCAGGAATTAACGCAAGAGATTATCAAAGCAGCCCATAATGTTCACAACGAGCTTGGATACGGATTCCTTGAAAAGGTTTATCATAACGCTATGGTTTTGGAGCTGCGTAAAATGGGGCTTGAGGCAGCACCTGAGAAGCCGATTATTGTATATTACGATGGACAGGTCGTTGGTGAATACTTCGCTGATATAGTTGTTGCAGACAAGGTAATACTGGAGATTAAAGCGGTGCAGACCTTAAATGCCGCCCACGAAGTTCAATTGGTCAATTATCTAAAGGCGACCGATATTGATGTCGGTCTGCTGCTGAATTTCGGTGAATCACTGAATGTTAAACGCAAGATTTTCGAAACGGCTCGTTATTGATAACTTTAGACGCTGATTTCGCAGATTAACGCAGATATTTAATAGTTTTTTTTATTTCAGCGAAATCCGCGTAATCTGCGTCAAAAATAGTTTCAGCGTCCGACAAAAATAAAGGGAAAGAAATTATGAAAGTTGGTCTGACAGCTTGTATTGCCGTTTTAATGGTTATAGCGGGCTGCCGGGGCAGCG
>CAYNVP010000097.1:0-9565 GCA_964400665.1 uncultured Pirellulales bacterium
AAGACCCTGAGGGACTTTCCGGTAAATTGGAATTCAGGCTTAGAGTGCTTCCGGCTAATAATAATTTTCCCGTTCTTGTTCATCCAATAAGCGATATTAAACTAGAGTCCGGTTTTAACACACATCTAATTGATATTTCCAGCATCTTTAAAGGAAATGGCGAGAACCCATTTGAATATACGGTTGAAAACCAAAATGAAAATGTAGTAGAAGTTGAACTCAAAGAAAAAACGCTGTTGGTCAAAGAAAAAGGTATTGGAAACACAAAAATCAATTTAACGGCTACAGATGAGGATTGGGGAAGTAAGACCATTGGCTTTTATATTGATGTGATTGCGAAAGGGAACCATGAGCCGCTTATTAAGGATTCAACGAATGATTTCAAGTTAAAGAGTGGTTTTGGAAAAGAAGAAATTGACTTATCTAAATTCATCAATGACCCCGACGGAGATGTTTTAACATTTAAAGCAGAAAGCAGCGACACTAAAGTAATATCACCTGAAATCGACGGAAATAAACTTGCCTTTTTTGAAGCAGGACAAGGTATTGCTCGTGTTACTATTACTGCTACCGACGGCAAAGGAGGGCGTTTAGTCCATTCGATTAAATACCTGGTTTCTGCAGCCGGGAATAATCCTCCTTATGTCAATGCTTCGGTTGATAATATTATTGAGACCGTTGGATTTAAAGCACATGAAATTGACGCCTCCGGATTATTTGTTGACCCGGAAGGTGAACCTCTTCACTATAAGCTTGAAGTCATCAACGAATCAACCGGATGGCAATATTCATTTATCGTGTACGGGATTGCGGCCGTCATCTTCTTCCTGATCGCGTTCAGGGGCACGCACGAGCGTGTCCAGCCGCCGAAAACACAGAAATCATCCGTTAAAAAAGACATATTCGAACTGATAACCAATGGCCCCTGGCTTATACTTCTGGCCACAACGATAACGTTCATTCTTTTTGTGGCCGTCCGCGGCAGTGTGACCACGCATTACTTTAAATATGTCGTCGGCGGGCGGGAGGTCTCTTTGCCTTTTATGGGAAGCAAAACGTATAGTTTTGAGGCATTGGTTTCTGCGTTCAATACTATCGGGCAGCTTTCCGCGTTAATCGGAGTGGTGTTTGTGAGCTGGTTTGCCAAAGTAGTCGGCAAGAAAAAGGCCTTTGTCATTCTCTTCATTATTGCAATTGCAAGCACGGCCGCTTTTTATTTTCTCCGTGCCGAACAAATCGGCCTGATTTACATTCTCCAGATTACCGGCTCGATGACCGGCGGGCCTCTCAGTGTTCTATTATGGGCGATGTATGCCGACACCGCCGACTACGCCGAGTGGAAACGGGGGCGAAGAACAACGGGCCTGGTCTTTTCTGCTTCGACTATGTCGCAGAAAATCGGCTGGGCCATCGGCGCTTATGTGGCGCTAACGTTGATGGCACAAGTCGGATTTCAAGCGAATCAGGCGCAATCCGCGCAGAGCTTGAAAGGTTTGATTCTGCTGTTCAGCTTGATTCCAGCCGGGCTTGGCATTTTGTCAATTCTGTTATTGCTCATATATCCTTTGGGCGACAAACGCGTTGCGAAGATTGAAGCCGAATTAATAGAAAGACGAAAAGCCCGCGGCGAGGAAACCGCAACAGCTTAGTTATCCGTAAGAATTGATATACATTTTTGACACAAGAAAGGAAATGCAGTGAAAAAGACCATCATCGGAAAACCGTTACCGAATATGCCCTGGCAGGAAAAACCAAAGGATTGCACCGACGTCGTCTGGCGATACGACAACAACCCGGTCATTGGAAGAAGGCCCCTGAAAGACGGCGGCAGAATTTTCAATAGCGCCGTCGTGCCTTATAAGGGCGAATTTATCGGCGTTTTCCGGGCAGACCATAAAAACGGATACCCCAACCTGCACCTTGGCAGAAGCAAAGATGCTATTCACTGGGAGATTGAAGAGGAGATTATCAGATTTCAAAACGGAGACGGCTCCCCGGCAAAGCCCATCCTCTACGGCTATGACCCGCGATTAGTTGAGATTGAGGGAACATACTACATTACCTGGTGCAATTACTTCAACGGGCCTACCATCGGGATAGCCAGGACAAAGGATTTCAAGGCCTTTGTCCAGCTCGAAAATGCCTTTGTGCCTTTTAACCGCAACGGCGTTTTGTTTCCCAGGAAAATAAACGGCAACTTCATTCTACTGAACCGGCCGAGCGACAACGGCCATACCCCGTTCGGCGATATCTATTTAAGCCAAAGCCCCGATATGACCTACTGGGGCAAACACCGGCTGGTGATGAGAACGCCTCATTACTGGTGGAAGAACACCAAGCTCGGCCCGGGCCCGATACCGATTGAGACCACTGAAGGGTGGCTGTTAATCTACCACGGCGTATGCACCACCTGCAGCGGACTGATTTACAGCATCGGCGCGGCTCTGTTGGATATCGACGACCCATCCAAAGTGCTCGTGGATTGTGAGAACTACATACTGACACCGGAAGAGCCATACGAGACGATTGGGTTTGTCGCCAACGTCGCGTTTCCTTGTGCCACGCTTCAGGACGCCGATACAGGAAGAATCGCTATCTTCTACGGTGCCGCTGACACGTATTGCGCCCTCGCCTTTACGCAGGTTGATGAATTAATCGACTACATCAAGGCACATCCCAATAAGCCGATATAAAGAAAAAACACATTTCTGAGAGGGGCTATCCCATGAGATTCGGTTATTTTGACGACGCTAACAAAGAATATGTAATCGAAAAACCCGATACGCCACGGTCTTGGGCCAACTACCTCGGCTCAACGGAATACGGCGCTATTATTACCAACAACGCGGGCGGCTACAGCTTTTTTACATCGGCCGCACAGGGACGCCTCACGCGGCTGCGTTTCGATGACGTCCCGATTGACCAGCCAGGCCGATACATCTACATCCGCGATAAACAATCAGGCGACTACTGGTCAAACGCCTGGCAGCCCGTGGGTAAGTCCTTAGACCAGTTTAAAACCACCTGCCGGCACGGAACCGCTTACACAATCATAAACTCCCAATACTCGAAAATCGAAACCGAGACCACGTATTTTGTCCCACTTGGCAAACACTTCGAATGCTGGCTGCTGAAAGTCACGAACAAAGACAGCGTAAAAAGAAATTTGAGCTTGTTTACCTTCGTCGAATACCCCGGCACCTGGCACTGTTTCAACGACTTCCTCAACCTGCAGTACTCGCACGGCATAGTGTGTATGGACTTCGTTGACGGCATTATCGACTACGGCAGCAGTGTTCACGCGTTATCCGGCGGAGAAAGCATCCTCGAAGGCGGCCGGAACAGACACTCATTCCTCGCTTTTTTAGGCGGCGAAATCGTCGGTTTTGATACTGACCGTGATGTCTTTATAGGACCTTACAACGGCTACAGGAATCCTCGGGTCGTCGAAATGGGTAAATGCACCGGCTCAAAGGCGGTCGGCGACGACGGCTGCGGCTCAATACAAATAGATATCGAGCTCGAACCGGGTCAGTCAAAAGAGCTTGTCGTCCTGATGGGTATCGGCAAAGCGGACGTCGAGGGCAAAAAGGTCGCCAAGCAGTTCGGCAATATCACCAAAGTCAAAGAGGAATTTGAAAAGCTAAGACAATACTGGCATAACCGAATCAAAGGATTGAGTGTCTGCACGCCCGATGCCGAGTTCAACAGTATGCTCAATATGTGGAGCCCGTTTAACTGCCTGATGACCTATTCCTGGTCTCGAATGGCAAGCTTGATTTACAGCGGCGAACGCGACGGCCTCGGCTATCGCGATACCGTCCAGGACTTTATGGGCGTTATGCACGTTATCCCCGCCGAGGCGAAGAAACGTCTTGAGCTTATGATTACGGGCCAGTGCTCCACCGGCGGCGCTATGTCAATCGTAATGGCCTTCACGCACAGGCCTGGCACGGAAAAACCGCCCGAAGAAGATGAATACCGCTCCGACGACTGCCTGTGGCTTTTCAACGCGATACCCACATACGTCAAGGAAACGGGCGATATCGACTTCTATAAAAAGTCCCTGCCTTACGCCGACAAAGGAAAGGCAACTGTGCTTGGCCATTTGCGAAGGGCAATTGAATTCAACCTCAAACGCACCGGCAGACACGGATTGCCCTCCGGCCTTTACGCCGACTGGAACGATTGCCTGCGACTCGGCACAAAAGGCGAAACCATCTTCGTCTCACTCCAGGTCCGCTACGCGCTTAAAACCTATATCGAGATTTGCGAAATGCTCAAAAAGCCGGCCGAGGTAAAATGGGCGAAAAAGGAGCTCGAAAAGATTGACAAAAAAATCGATAAATTCGGCTGGGACGGCAAATGGTACCTCAGGGCTTGGACCGAAACCGGCGAAAAACTCGGCTCCAAAGACAATAAGCAGGGCTCAATCTATCTCAACCCGCAATCGTGGAGTGTGCTTAGCGGCCACGCAGTTAATCAGCGCGCTGAAGAAGTTATGGACCAGGTCAATAAACAGCTCGCTACCGACTATGGCCTTATGCTTTGCGCGCCGCCTTACGAAAATATTTACTGCGATGTAATCCGTTCGATTCTTTTCAATAAGGGCTCCAAGGAAAACGCCAGCATCTTCTGCCATACGCAGGGTTGGGCGATTATGGCTGAAACGATGCTCGGCCACGGCGACAGGGCCTTTAAGTATTTCAGAAGCTATATGCCCGCCTCATTCAACGACAAGGCCGAGATTCGAGGCATCGAGCCATACGTTTATTCGCAATACACACACAGCAAATACAGCCCGCGCTACGGCGCATCACGCGTCCCCTGGCTCACCGGCGCCGCCTCCTGGGCATATTACGCCGCGACGCAATATATCTTAGGTATCCGCCCGGATTACAAAGGCCTCTATATCGACCCCTGCATCCCCGCTTCGTGGAAAGAGTTTGCCGTTGTCCGTCGATTCCGCAACAAAACTCTCAATATAAAAGTCACAAATCCCTCCGGCGTCCAAAAAGGGATAAAACGAATCACCCTCAACGGACAAGCCATTGATAGCAACCTGATTCTCGCCTCCAAAATGAAAAAAGAAAACGAAGTTCTTGTCGAAATGGGATAGGCGCGCAAATGAAGGTCTTATTCATCGGTGGGACGGGGATAATTAGCTCGGCGGTGTCGAAACTGGCCGTCGAAAGAGGAATCGACCTGTATCTTTTCAATCGCGGACAGCACGGTGAATTCGCCCCCAAAGGCACCAAAGTCATCAAGGGCGACACCAAAGATAAATCGGCCCTAAAAGGCAAAACCTTCGACGTAGTCGTCGACTGGTTTGCTTATGTGCCCAAAGACGTGGAGGCCGACATCGAACTTTTCAAAGGCAGCGTCGGCCAATACATATTCATCAGCTCCGCATCGGCCTATCAAAAGCCGCCGACGCACTGGCTCATCACCGAATCGACTCCGCTCGCCAATCCCTTCTGGCAGTATTCTCGCGACAAAATCGCCTGTGAAGACCGCCTCTTGGCCGAATATCGCAACAGCGGCTTCCCCGTCACGATTGTCAGGCCATCTCTGACCTACGGCGTTACGATGATACCAGCCGCGATTAATAGCTGGCAAAAGCCCTGGACAATTGTTGACCGGATGCGCAAGGGCAAGAAAATAATCATTCACGGCGACGGCACCGCTCTTTGGACGATGACGCACAACACCGATTTTGCCAAAGGGTTAGTCGGCCTTCTCGGCAACGTTCAGGCAATCGGCCACGCGTTTCACATCACGTCCGACGAGGCCCTTACCTGGAACAAGATATATCAGGTGATAGCCGACGCCGCGGGAGCTAAATTAAAGCCGGTCTATATTCCATCGGAGGTCATCGCCAGAATCGACCCCGACCACGCCGGCACACTTTTAGGCGACAAATCCTGGTGTGCCGTCTTCGACAACAGCAAAATCAAACGCTTTGTTCCCGACTTCGTCGCAACGGTCCCATTCGCACAGGGCGTCAAACGCTCAATCGAATGGTTCGAGCAAGACCCGAAACGCTGTGTAATTGACGACGAATACAATAAATTTATGGACCGGCTGATTGCGACTTGGGAACGCTCCCACATTTCTCGCGAAGATTAAAGAATCTAAAACCCTTCGCGGCTGAGGTCCTGCTTAAGGACAAGGTCGGCGCGTTCGGGGAAGGTCTTCGCTATCTGCTCGGCGGTCGCGCGATTAAGCGTATATGTGCCGTCCTGCTCAAGCACAATCTTCGTCGGCTGTTTGGCGTCGTCATAATAAATCTGCTGCCGGTAGCCGTGACCATCCAGCACTTCCAGTTTTATGGAATTGCTGTCCGCCTGATTTATTTTCTCGATATATACAGGAACAATGTTCCCCTCCGGCCTTATTACGTCTATAACAATTTCGCGCGGGCCGTTTCCCAGCAACTCCTGCAAAACCGGCTCAAGGACAATGTCAGGCACAGCCGCCTTGCCGAGCGCATATTCTTTTTCTTTGCCGCCGGGGCCCGATTTGCGAACCGTCAGAACGCCGGAGTCCGCCGACATTTCGATAACTTTGCGGCCGGTCCGCGGACTGTTCTCTATAACCCTCCAGTCAAACCGGCTAAACGTAATGTCGCCGTGAAAAAAACCGGCCTCCTCATTAGCCGCCAATCCGCGTCCGTAAAAATAGCTCGCCGCCCTTAAGGCCGGCTCCTCGTCAGCCAGAACCTCCATCACATCCATCGTAAAACCGATTGCCCGCCCATTCGCATCGGATAAAATGAAAAAATTCGGCTGATTATCGTCCGGTATGTCGCTCAGCCCAGTATCTCTTAGCTCACTAACTACCCTCGCTGCCGCCTGCAAAAGCCCGTTGTTGTTAAACTGAACGCCTTTCACAATCCGCTCAAAGATATTTTGAGCCAGGCCTTGTTCCCCCCTGGCTTGAAATACCTCAATTTCGAGCTGTCTTCCACCGGCAAGCCCACAGACGCCCAATATTATCTCAAGCCCGTCGTCTCCACTTATCCTCGCCCAATCCACAACAAGCTTGCTTTCCTCCGCCCCGGCCTCACCTGCGTTCATCCGGCCCGTTTCGACCACCTCGCCGCCCACCGCCGCTGCTTCTTCGTCAAACCGCTGCTGAGGCGTATGCTCCTGCGAAGCTTGTCCGTCGGTTGTTTGGCGGGCTTGTCCGCCGGCTGTTTGGCGAGCCAGCAGATAGCGACAGCGGGCATACGACCGGACCGAACCGGCCCTGACTGCAAAGACGCTGTTTAGGGTATAGCTGTCATCATCATACACCCATTTCCCGTTGCACCGCCAGCCGTTGCCTTGCGGCATCGAAATCGACAATCCCGAACGACTCAACTCGATAGGCACGGTCAATCGAATAACAGCCCTCAGCCCCACTACTAATCGTGCCGCCAATAACGAAATTACGAGAATCACCAGTAGCGCAATCTTCTCTGCTATGTACCGCTTTGTCTTGTTTCTCTCAACCATATAAGCAAATATAGTGAATGCGCTCACGACACACAAGCACCGCATCTGTTTGAAGTGAAATATAGCGAGCCCTGATAACTTTATCTACTCAGCGGCGGCAACCGTCGACTCGCCTAAGGCATGCCGACCCCTGCGAATGACCCTGTAATAAAACCACTTCAGAAGGCCGCTCGCACCGAACCCGCAGAAAATGAGAACGAAAGCAACCTGACGGCTCCAGATTACAAGCCCGAAAAACAGCAATGCCCTGAGTAGATGCGCGAAAGGTTTTTTGCCCCTCATGTACTGATTGATGATATGTGCGTATCGAATCCGGCTGACCATCAGAACCGCAAGCCCTATGGCAAGCACCGGCAGCGCATATATCACCAGGTCATCCAGCAGAAAACTCACAAGCCCGCCCGTCCAGTCCCGACCGGGATGTGCCAAGAAATCCGGCACCGCCTCCTGATGAAATATCACTAAGCTGGCAATAACTCCCGCCGCCGCAGGTGAGGGTAGCCCCACGAAGCTCATATGGGCCGACTCATCCTCCTCATTTTCCACGTTGAACCTCGCCAGCCGAATTGCCGCACAGCTCATATATGCCGCCGCCGCCAGCCAGAAAAATCGCTCCAACAAGCTGACCACAATCACCGGCACGCCGGCTTCGGCGAATCCCATCAGCTTCTGCTCGGCAATTTTGAGCATTAAAAAAGCCGGCGCCACGCCGAAGCTGACTATATCGCACAAACTGTCAAGCTGCCCACCAAAACTGGATGTGCTCTGGCTCATACGCGCAAGCCGCCCATCCAGCATATCCGCCAGCATCGCCAGCAGAATCATATAGCCGGCCATCGCAAAATACGGAACCGTCAGCCGGTGATAAGAAAACTGCCCCGTCACCGAACTGACGGCGCTGCTGGCAAAACTAATCGCGGCAAAACCGCACGCACCATTTATAATCGTCACCAGCGACGGCAGAATGGTGATGTATCTCAGCCGTTGCCTCCGCATACGCCGCAGAAAACTTTCCTTCGCCACCTCCGACCTCAGTCGCATCGGCTTGATAACTTTTGGCCGAATTGGTTCCGATTCGTTCATATATACCTGATAATCGGCGTTAGCCCCGCCTTGACTTTGTCGCCTGTTTTCACAAGGCACTTAACATTATCGCGCACCGGCACATACAACTCAGTTCGCGAACCGAATTTTATCATACCGAATCGCTCGCCCATAAGCAATTCCTCTCCCGGTGCCGCCCGGCAAACGATTCTTCTGGCAATCGCCCCGCTAATCTGACGAACAATCAATCTATCGAAAGGCGGCTCAATTTTCCTCATCCAGAGGTCGTTCGATTCGTTCACCCGCCCGGATTCTGGCTTCATTGCATTGGTGAAATCGCCTTTTTTGTAAATTATCCTTTCAATACGAACCCTACAGGGGGCGCGGTTAATGTGAACGTCAAAAATACTCAAAAAAATCCCGATGCGAAGCGCTTTTCCGTCGATAAAATCGTTCTCATCGACGGTCTCGATATCCGTTATTTTGCCGTCAGCCGGCGCAAGCAGCACATCTTTATCCTGCGGAACAATCCTTTCCGGGTCGCGAAAAAACGATAACGACCATATAAAAACCACCCCCAGTGCAATCTCGACGTAGTGAACTACCCAGACGGGCGTCGTCGGATGTGCCCAAAACCAAAGCACAATCATAAAAACCAGCACAACCGCCGGATACATCACCACCTGCGGCCAGCCATATTTCGTCAACGGTATTTTCATATTGAGGTTATGCTAACATTTTTAATGTTCTTTGTCATCGCCGCTAATACGGAACTCTCACAACTCAAGATACAACAGACACTTATGCATAACACATTTTTTTGCATTTTTCTTAAAAAATGCTTGACAGATTAGCTTTGATGTATATAGTTAAGTTATGAACTATTGTTGGTCGATGACTCGTCTCGGCGAAGGCGCCTCATAGGCCGCAGAAAAATAGAGACGCCGAGCCGTAGCCGGAAAGGATTAATATGGCTTTGAAGGAAGAACTTGGACTCAAACGCGGCTTCGACGAGCCGGCAC
>CAYNVP010000098.1:0-9519 GCA_964400665.1 uncultured Pirellulales bacterium
CCGTGTCGCAGCATTTTGTAAATTGCCACAGGACTTATTGCTACTGCAGCAAGCAGATATGCCAAGTCAATAAAGATGTTCATTGGGATAATGTAATCGCTAATGTGCCGGCTGTCAAAGCGCAGGCACGTGACTAATCGTGCTTTAAGGAGTGCTTGTTTGCAGCCAGTTTTGTGCCAGGATTGCGAAGTCGCGGAAATTGATTATCGCGTCACCGACCATATCAGCCCGTCCATACCAGTTGGCCGACAAGGGATTCGCCAGCCACGCATCTGCAAAGGCGGCAAGGTCAAGGATGTCAACTTTGCCATCACCGTGTAGCGGCACGATATCGCCTGCAATTCCGGGCGGGAGAAATTCGAACATGATATACGGCTGGTCCTGCTCGAATAGACCTCCTCCTCGCAAGTAGAAGTCCATATCTACGAACAGATTCATGCCGATGATACCATCCAGGTAGCCCCCTTCCGGTGAGTCCACATCAATTACAACCACCGGGACGTTCGTAAAGCCGAGCCACGACGGTGAGGCAAGTATCTCGAGCAACTCAACATAATATCCTTCAGCAATTGTGCTCTGCCCGGTGACGTCCACTATCTCTACGTAGAAATTGGGATCATTTGCAAGCAGCTCCAGCTCAGCCGCTTGAGCCTCGCTGACAACCGTAATCTGGGCGCCGGTGTCAAACATGAACTTCTTGCCCTGAGAACTTCTGTTGCCGTGTGCAAGGTTAGTCTGCTGTGCAAAGAATAGACTCTGCGAGGCGTCGGCGGGACCCCATACTATGGATGGTGTCTTTGGCGAGCCCTCGCCGTCGGGGCATACGTCGCCCAGCCATTCCGAGCAGGGCCAGAACTGGACCTTCTCTCCGTCATCGGGGCGCAGCTCAAGAAACAGCTTCTTCGAGTAGCTCGGGATGTCGCCGTCGTCGTGCTGGTACAGTCTTACATCAGGGGAGGCAATCTCGTTGCCATCAACAGTCAAACTAACCGTCCTGCTGTTTTCGACGACGGTGGTAAAGAAAAAGGCCAGCGGTGAGCCGACAATGGTCGGGAGATTCGGAGATTCGATGAGGTCGCCAACGACGATTGCGACGTTGCTTTGGCCTACCATATTTGAATCATCTACGAGAAAAGTGTTTGGGTCGATTGCCGCAAGACCATCAGTGAAAAAACCAAGTGGTTGACTGACGAACGCATCGACATCGCCAGTAGCGCCAATAAGAGTGACTGGCCAGGATGTTATCAGGTCGGCATCGATTCCTGTCACTGCCGCATCGTATGCGTTGATGATGTGCGCGCTGGAGCCGGTGTCAAAGATGCCAATGACATAATCGCTCTCTCGGCCCGGCAGATAATTGCCGACTATGGAGTACTCGGTCTGTGCATCAATCTCAAACCAGCCATACAACCTTTCATCCGTGATTGCAACCGCCACATACGGCACGAAGCCATCGATGGGCGGCGAGTCAATCACATTCGTGAATACGGCGGTTTCCGCGGCTTCAGTCGTCAACGGCAGTATTGATTTGGTTTTAGGCTCACCCGCTCTCGGACGAAGCTCGACCGGCCGTCGTAGGCCCCGATTTTCAAGAGTTGGAAGGTTTTTGCCCTCCGGATAATATATGGCTTTGATTCGACGCTCGCCGGATATTCGCCAGTTGACCTCCTTGCGTTTCCAGCCCCCCTGCTCCCCGAATGTGGCAGAAGCGCACCACAGTACCGTAAAAACCAGGCACAACATCGGGTGCGAGCGATTCTCGGCACGTCTGCCTTTCATCTTCTGCCCTTTTTCCAATTGTATTATTATACCACATCTTCGGCGAATCCGTGCGTAAGAAATCACGCCTGCACATCACAAGCCGTTTTTGACGCAAAATCCTTGACTTGTGTTTCCATTTGCCGTAGTGATTATTAAATAAAATCCGTCCCCGTAGCTCAACTGGACAGAGCGTTGGCCTCCGGAGCCAAAGGTTGCGCGTTCGAATCGCGCCGGGGATAATTTTTATTACGAGGGGCTTTGTATCTTTGTGGTAAAGTAAAAATTGTGCCAAAAACAAAACTATCAGAATTGTTGTCAAAGCAGGTCGTCCTCGCCGATGGCGCTATGGGAACAATGCTCTATCAATCGGGCGTATTTGTCAACACCTGCTTCGATGAGCTTAATCTGAGCAATCCCAAACTCGTAAGCAAAATTCACGCACAATACGTCGAGGTGGGTGTCGATTTTATCGAGACAAACACCTTCGGCGCCAACGAGGTCAAGCTCGCACGATACGGCCTTGCCGAGCAAACCGAGAAGATAAACGCTGCAGGCGTTGAACTGGCCAAACAAACTGCCGGAAACAGGGTCCTGGTCGCTGGTGCAATCGGCCCATTGGCCCGCGAGCTTGCACTGTTCAATCAAATATCTCAAAACCAGGCCACGGACGCCTTCAAAAGACAGGCAAATGCGCTCGCTGAAGCCGGCGCAGACTTTATCATTCTCGAAACATTCTCCAATACCGACGAGCTTTTAATCGCCATCGAGGCCCTGCGAAGCGCTGCACCGCTTGAAATCGTCGCACAAATGACAACCACCGAGCAAAACGAAACGATTTACGGCGAAAAAATCGACCACGCCATAGCCCGAATCGCCGACCGACCTGAAGTAACAGCCGTTGGTCTGAATTGTTCCGTCGGCCCCTCCGCTATGCTCAGTGCTCTTGAGCTTACTCGAGCCGTCACAGACAAGCCCATTTCCGTCCAGCCCAACGCGGGCCTCCCCCGGCAGGTCGAAGACCGAATGCTTTATATGTCAACACCCGAATATATGGCTGAATATGCCAAGCGGTTCTACGAAAAAGGAGCAAAGATAATCGGCGGCTGCTGCGGAACCACGCCCGAACACATACGACAAATCGTCAATGCCGTCCGCTCAATCGATAAGGCCGCAACATCAAAGATGCGTCTCAGCACGATAACAGTCGAAAAGCCGGCCGCCGCCGAAATCAAAGAGACGCCATTGCCCGAAAAATCGAAACTCGGCGCAAAACTGGCTTCTGGCGAAAAGGTTACAACTATCGAAATCACTCCGCCAAAGGGGCTTGATATCGAGCCGATTTTGGAAAAGGCCCGGTTGTGCGCCGAGATGGGTATAGACGCGATAAATATCCCCGACGGCCCGCGTGCAAGCTCACGACTTTCACCGATGGTTACGGCGGTTAAGATTCAGCAGTCAGCCAATATCGAGGCAATCCTGCATTTCTGCTGCCGGGACCGTAATCTCATCGGTATGCAATCCGACATTTTAGGCGCCAATGCCATCGGCCTGCGAAATATGCTCGTCATCACCGGCGACCCGCCGAAGATGGGCGATTACCCGCAGGCGACCGGCGTATTCGATATGGATTCAATCACGCTTGCCGGTGTAATAAGGAATCTCAATCGCAGTATCGATTTAGGCGGCAATCGCTTCAGCCCGCCAACCTCACTGGTTATCGGCGTAGGCGCCAATCCAGTAGCTACCGATATCAAGCGGGAAATCGAAAAATTTAAACAGAAAGTGATGTCCGGCGCGGAATTTGCAATCACACAACCTGTTTTCGATGCCGGGACGCTGTTTCGATTCTTAGAGGCAATTGAAGCGTTCAGGATACCCGTAATTGCAGGTATCTGGCCTTTCACAAGTTTGAAAAATGCCGAGTTTATGGCCAACGAGGTCCCCGGCGTTGTCGTCCCGCCTCGCCTTCTCGAACGAATGAGCAAGGCAAAGACACAGCAGGACGGCAGAAAAATCGGCGTCGAAATCGCAATAGAATTGATAGAGCAAATTCAGCCCTGTGTCTCGGGCTTTGCTGTTTCGGCGCCTTTCGGAAACGTCAAATTGGCTCTTGCCGTCTTAGGCAAAATCGACATAAGTCGAATTTGATTTAAGACGCAAAAAACTGTTTCCTTTCATTGTTCAAAAATATATTATTTCCGTAAGGTCGGAAGAGAATCACACCTTTGTCCGTCAACATCGCCCTCAGGCAGACGAGTGAAGAAGTAATGGGAACTTCTGAAAGGGATTAGTAATGACAAAAGAGGTTGGGAAGAAATTATCGTTAGGTAAAAGACTGGCTGGATTTCTTCTAATTGGTTTAGTAATGATCGCCAGTTTTACAGTGTCTTTTTCGATAATTCATCATTTGGCTGGACCGGAGCAGGCGAACAAGGTGATTGAGGGCCCCGAAAATCCAAGCATAGTTGGATATGCCGCTCTAATGTTATTGGCTGGATATTTTTTCCTCGGAGCCGGTATATTAGTTTATGTGGTGACTCTTGGGACTAAATGTTTCACCTTCAACTTCCACAAATCATTTTGGAATTCGTTCAAGAAGAAACTTTACGTGATGCATATTATTGTTACGCTGTTAATAGTAATGGGAGCAGCAGCCTTTGTTTCTATGGTGACTACACCAATTTTGACCGCTATTGGACTTTCGTGGACAATTTCGTTTATCATTCCACTATTGGGCACGTTTGTCTTGGTCCAGTTTCTAACGATATGGGTAAACATCTGGCAGCCCCTGGAAAGGTCGATGCCGAAAAGACGGCTGGCGGCCTGTAGAGTGTCAGATGCGGATATTGAGAAGGGTATCTGTATCGGCATCTCAGATCCGTCAAAGAGCAGCTTCAAAAAATTGACGATGGTCGAAGAGGATATTGGGATGCTTTGGCTGCTGGACAATGAACTGGTTTACAAAGGAGATACTACGTGCTTTAACATCAGCCGCAAGCAGTTAATCGAGGTGGAGCGAGCTGCGGACGCAGGCAGTATGTCAGCGTATGGCGGAAATGTGCATATTATCCTTCGATTTCAGACCAGTGATGGAGGACAAGGCAGGATCCGGTTGCACACCGAAGGATTCTGGACAATGGGCAGCAGGGCAAAAGCGTCGGACAGTTTGGCAGAGAAACTTATTTGCTGGCAACAGGCTTAATTTCGGACAATCAAGTTTTTACTAACACAGGAACTGGTGAAAAGGGAAATAATGGGGATATGTGAATAACGACAACAGTCATTCTTAGGTTATCACATCTGCGAATTTCCCCCTACTTCAAAGAAGACAGCAACTCGAGTAAAAAACGCCAGGCGTTATCGACGGAGGCGATGTTGAGGCGTTCCTGGGGGGAATGAGGGTTTTCGATTGTCGGGCCGACGGAAACGGCCTCTATGTCCGGGAATTTCTGTTTAATAACCGCTGGCTCAAGACCCGCGTGGACGACCTTGGTCGGCGGGGTCCTGCCGTGAAGCTTTATGTAAACTTCCATACATTTTTTGAGAAGACCGGAATCATTATCCGGCTCCCAGCCGGGATACCGGCCTGATGTCCTTGCCTCAGCACCGGCAAGGTTGGCTATTTCAGTGATTTTGCCGGTCAGCTCATCCATCGAAGAGGTGTTGAAGCTGCGCTGCATTGTGGTAATACGGAGGAGATTATCGCCGCGGATTGTCTCGACTCTGGCGAGATTGCTGGATGTCTCAACTGTCCCTTCGAACTCATCTGACATTCGATAAACACCGGTGGGCAGGGCCGAAAGAATATTTATGATTGATGATTTATTATTTATGATTTTTTTCTCTGCCTGCCCTGCGTAGCCCGAAGGGCGAAGCGGGGTGTGCTCTGTGCTCTCCGTGGCTTTATTTAATTCGACTTTAAGGTCAGGGTCGGTTGTGGAGAATTCCTTTTTGAATGACGATTCCATTTCGAGGAGTGTTTTTTTAACTGCGCCAATAGTAGAAGTATCGAGGCAAACAACTGCCCGTGCATCACGCGGGATGGCATTGGCCGCCTTGCCGGCATCAATACTGCAAATATGCAAACCAAATTCACCTTGAAGTTTATTGATTGACTGTGCTAATAATTTGATTGCGTTTGCGCGTTTCTTATCGATATCAACGCCCGAATGACCGCCGTGAAGGCCCGAGACCTTCAGAATGAAACATTCAAAACCTTCGGGGGCATCTTTCCAGTCGAGTTTCATTGTAATTTCGGTCTGCTCTCCGCCTGCACAGCCGACGATTAGCGACTCATCCTCACCATCGAGATTAACGAGGTATTTGCCCGTGATAAAACCCCGCTCCAAACCATTTGCTCCGGTAAGTCCTGTTTCTTCATCAACGGTAAACAATAATTCGAGTCGGGGATGCGGCAATTTCTCATCAACGATGGCGAGGGCCAATGCTACGCCCAACCCGTCATCCGCCCCCAATGTCGTGCCGTCTGCTGTGACCCAGCCGTCACGTTCGATGATTTCGATGGGGTCTTTGGAAAAGTCGTGTTTCGAATCGAGCGTTTTCTCGCAGACCATATCGACGTGGCTTTGAAGCACAACCGCGGGAGAGTTTTCGTAACCCTTGGTCGCGGGCAATTCGATAACGGTGTTGCCGACGGCGTCGCTTCGGCAGGACAGATTGCGGCTATTTGCAAAGCCCTTGAGCCATTCAGAAATCGGCCCTTCATTTTTGGAGCATCGCGGAATGGCGCTTATCTGTCTGAAAAACTTCCAGACATTTAGCGCCTGTGCGTCTTTTAGAGCCGTCTTTGCCATCGTCATTTTATTGCTCCCGAAAGTCAAAACTTTATTATCCGTCATCATTCATCAATTATCAATAATCAATCAACCTGTCCCGATACAATACCCGACATAGCTTCAATCGTTGGCCGCCTGTGGCGAGTTCTGTCGGGCCGTCATTGACACAGGGTGGCCTGACAGATATTATCGCAGGTTTGTTAAACGCTAAAGCTACGACGGACAGGTATGGAGAGCAGAATATGACCAATGTGACGCTGATAACGGGCGACGGCATCGGGCCGGAGATAGCAAAGGCCACACGCAGGTGTATTGACGCAACCGCTGCGGATATAAACTGGGAAATACGCGAGGCGGGGTCGGAAGTGATGGCAAGAGAGGGAACACCAATGCCTGATGCAACTGTCAAATCAATAAAGAAAACCGGCATTGCATTGAAGGCCCCGATAACCACGCCTGTGGGTACCGGTTTTCGCAGCGTCAACGTTTACCTTCGACAGACGCTCGACCTGTACGCCTGTGTCAGACCCTGCAAGAGCTACAAGGGCGTTCGCAGCAGATATACTGATATCGACCTTGTAGTTGTTCGCGAGAATACCGAAGACCTCTACGCGGGTGTCGAATTCGAGAAGGGTAAAGACGACACGGCGGAGCTTATCGACTGGCTGAACAAGCATAACAAAAAGAAAATAAGGCAGGATTCAGGGATAAGCATCAAGCCTATATCTGTTTTTGGAACGCAGCGTATCGTGCAGTTTGCCTTTGACTATGCCCGCAGGATGGGTCGCAGGAAGGTAACCAGCATCCACAAGGCCAACATTATGAAATTTACAGACGGGCTTTGGCTTGACGTGAGCCGGCAGGTCGCAAAGAAAAATACAGACATCGAATTCGAGGACCGCATCGTTGATAATATGTGTATGCAATTAGTGCAAAAACCGGAGCTTTACGACGTTCTGGTTCTGCCCAATCTGTATGGTGACATACTCAGCGACCTGTGCGCCGGGCTGGTTGGGGGGCTTGGTGTTGCGCCCGGCGCAAACATCGGTGAAAAGGCCGCCATATTTGAGGCAACACACGGCAGCGCCCCGAAATACAAGGGGCTTAACAAGGTAAACCCGGTTGCTCTGATATTGAGCGGCGTTATGCTGCTGCGACACATCGGCAGGACAGCCGAGGCGGACAAGCTTGAAAACGCCGCCGCGGCTGTAATAGCCGAAGGAAAAGACGTCACATACGATATGAAAGAAAACCGCGACGACCCGACCGCGGTCGGCACGCAGGAAATGGCCGACGCAATAATAAAGAAAATCACAGGTTGAGTATCGCGTAAGCCCCAAAAAGTCCCTCAGTCGACAAATCTGACGAACATAGCATTATTTTGAGCGTATGAAAGCCCAACTACCGACCGATATCTGACTTAGGAGGCAAAGAATGAGGAGATGCAAAATCACAAAGTTCATCCACAGAATCTGGAAGGACTGGTGGAAGACCGCCGCTTTTATAGTTTTCGTTGTCATACCGTTCAAATCGAGCATAGCCGACTGGAACTGGGTGCCGAGCGGCTCGATGAATCCAACTATTTTAGAAGGCGATTTGATATATGTTGACAAGCTCGCCTATGATTTAAGAGTCCCTCTTACATTCACTCGGCTGGCAGAATGGTCGCAGCCGCAAAGGGGTGATATTGTGATTTGTTTTTCTCCCAACGACCAGACACGATTAGTCAAGAGAATCATCGGCCTGCCTGGTGATACGATTGAATTAAGGGCGAATGTGCTTTTTATTAACGGCCGCCCGCTCAGTTACACCCAAAACGATATAAAGTGTGGTGAGCAGCTTCCGTCCGGGCTGAAAAACCGTGCCATATTTGCAACAGAAGACCTCGATGGATATGAACACACGGTAATGAGCAGTCCCTCCATTCGGGCGATGCGAAGTTTTGGGCCGGTTACGGTGCCGCAAGATAATTACTTTGTGTTGGGTGACAACCGGGACAACAGCAGGGATTCTCGCTCTTTCGGTTTTGTTGAGGGAAAGGCGATAGTCGGAAAAGCAAAGGCGGTGATTGTTTCATTTGATAAGACCGACAAATATCAGCCCCGCCTGGAAAGGTTTTTTGCCCCCTTGAAATAGTCGGTCCGGAATGGTATAAGAAGCCCCTTTAAGGGGCTTTACGGTTGAAGCAGAGGGATTGGCATAGCATAGTTTCGGGCAGCAGAACCGGTTTTGCAGCAGCGCTGGTGCGGTCGCTTCTGGGGATAGCCGCCTGCGCCTACTCGTTTATCATTTACATCCGTAATTTCCTGTATTCAAGGAACTTGCTGAAATCGTATGCGGTAACACAGGCCGGCCTTAAAACCACCGATAGGACGCAGGCGACGGTACCCGTTATAAGCGTCGGCAATATAACCGTCGGCGGAACGGGCAAAACACCTATGGTAATCTGGCTATGTAATTTTCTGCGGACGAAGGATATCAACTGCGCCATACTTACCCGTGGATACAAAGCTCCTGCAGGCGGGCGTTCTGATGAGCCGGCAATACTTATTAAAAACTGTCCCGGCACAGCGGTAGTAATTAATCCTGACCGGCTGGCAGGCGCCCTGGAGGCGGTCAAAAGGCATCACGCACAAGTGCTGATTATGGACGACGGATTTCAGCACCGCCGGCTGCACAGGGATATCGACATTGTGACAATCGATGCGACGCTGCCGTTCGGCTATAACAGGGTGCTGCCTGCCGGCTTGTTACGGGAACCGATATCGGCGTTAAAAAGGGCGCACGCGGCGATTCTTACGAGATGCGATTTAGTTTCCAAAGACGATTTGACAAAGCTGACAGAAACCATCGGCGGGATAAATCCAAAAATGGCCGTTGCGCAAACGACTCACGCCCCGGTTTGTGCAAGAACAAATGACAAAGATGACATTCCTTTGGCTAAACTAAAGGCCAAAAAAGT
>CAYNVP010000099.1:0-9490 GCA_964400665.1 uncultured Pirellulales bacterium
GCCTGCTGTGTGTGAACTCGATTATCTTGAGTAGTATCTCGGTGATGTTGTCCGTCGCCAGCATCGACAGGTTCATATCTGCTCCTCCTTGATACCCTGCAGGCGACGGATTGTGTTTTCCGGCCGCGTCGCCATTCCCTGCGAATGACCAGGTGTTCATCCCTGTTCCTTTCCGGCTTCGCTGCAATTCGCCCTGGTAAGCTGGTCTTGTCTGGGCGTTGCTTTCAGCGAAGCCCGATTCAGTTCCGTCCGTGTTATATTTAGCCCCCGGTTTTATCGGGGGTTGTAGGGCGGGCTTGCCTGCCCCCGAATGTCGTTATCGGGAGTGCCCGCCATTTTTTGTCTTTTCAATTATTGGTTGGGCCTTGCCGTTTAGGCCGAACCGTGCTGTCCTCCTTGCCGAGTATCCTTCGTATCTCGAACAGTGACTTGCTCTTCCGCAGCTCCATAATCCGCGACAACCTCGTGAATACCGATTCGTCATAGAGCCGATGTCCGCCCTCCGTCCATTCCACCTCCTGTATCAGTCCCATAATCGTGTAATTGTGGATGGTTTGTCTTGAGAAGGGCGTGCTCCGAACTATATCGCCGATTCGGTATAGCTTGGCGGGTATTCCAATCGTCCCCGTTGTTGTTCTTGTTCGTATCACCAAGGTTCTTTACTCCAAAGCGTTGTCATCGCCGGTGTTTGCGTTCATCCCCATAGTTGCCTTCCTCGCAGGTGTTATGCTCATCGCTGTCAGTGGTCGAATTCATCGGTGCTTGTATTCTTCATCGTCGGTTCCATTCATCCCAATAGTTGCCTTCCTCGTATGTTGTGTTCCTCTCCGGTATTTATGTTTGTTTGCCTTCATCGCCGGTTCCGTTCATCCCAATAGTTGCCTTCCTCGCAGGTGTTGTGCTCGTCATCAGTACTTTTCCTTCTCATCGTTAGTGTCCGCCTTCATCACTGCTGTTGTTTGTGTGTATCACCAGGAGCTGCCTTTATCGCCATACGAAAAACCTGCCGTCATGGTCCTCTAATAACTTTTGCATTTTGCAAAATGTAAAGCGCATTAATCAGCCCGTCAAGCTTTTTTCAAAAATTTTTTAAATTTTTTAGGATTCCTGTGCCCGACCTGAAGGTTTTACAAAACGCACCCCGCAAAAAGTCCGATAGAGGGAAAGGAACCTGTTCCGGCCTGCTGTTGGCCGGCCAAAATCAAAAGCGTATTGGCGAAATCAGCGTTTAACTATTATGGGACGACACTACGTAAATTCGTCTGAACGCATAGAACCTTCTGTTGCCAGCGTTTCTCTTCTCGAACAGATTACCCCCCTGGCACGCCAGATTAACTGCCTCGATATCCACCGTATCGCCGCCATTTGCGTCCGAAAGATAACTCGCCTTCTCGGTGCACGCCTCGCTTCCCTCTATATCCTCGATGAATCTAACGATATGCTCCACCTCCAGAAATGCAACCACCCCTACCTCATCAACAAAATCGTTTCCCTGAATCAAAATCCCCCCACGGCCATGGTTATGGCAGCCAGGACTAAAAAGCTCATCCACATAAGCGATATAGATGCCCACGGTGAGCCGGAAATAAGGAAATCGCAAAGGCCTTACGCCGGCAATTATGGGACCAAAAACTGCATTATCGTCCCTCTGTTGTGCCAGGACAAGGTTGTGGGCGTCCTGAACCTTTCGGATAAGTCCGAAGCCGCTGACTTCTCCCGTGAGGATATTGCCCTCGTCGAGCTCGTGGGCCAGTTGGTTGGGGCCTCCATAGGCAATATCGCACTTTTCGAACGGATACAGCACCAGGCCAGGACCGACGGACTGACCGGGCTTGCAAACCATAGGACTTTCTATGAGGTCCTTGAACGGGAATTGTGGCGCTCAAAGAGATACGGCGAGCAGATTTCCCTCATTATGGTCGATATCGACAATCTAAAGGCCATAAACGACAACTTCGGCCACAAGGCAGGCGACAAGGTCATTAAGGAAATCAGCAGGCGGATTAAAGGGTCAGTCCGGCAGATTGATACCGCCGCCCGGTATGGCGGCGATGAGTTCGCAATCATCCTGCCAAATACATCCCTTACCGATGCCAGCGTCGTGGCTCAACGTATGGTCGATATCGTTGCAAATTCACTCGTTGTCTGGCGAAAGGATGAGATTACCGTATCCATCAGCGTCGGCCTGGGCCAGTATGGCGCCACCGATTCCCCTGACGATATTACCGGCAAGTCCGACAAGGCACTCTACGCCGCTAAACAGGCAGGCAAAAATACCTTCAAAATCTTCGAGAAGGGTAAAAAGTAAACCTCGCTTATTACCACGCAAAAACACTCCGACTACGGCGGATAAACCACGCCTTCGGCGGACAAGCTTCGGCGGATAAATGTCGATTGTGAGTTAAAGCCGGATAAGGTATAATCTGGTTCGTAGTTCATTGTTCATTGTTCGTTGTTCATAGTTCAGGGTTCATTGTTAAGAGTTCAGAGTTCGTTGTTGTTGGATGACGAGGGAATTAGGAGCACGATATGTCGGGACATTCGCACTGGGCCAGTATAAAACACAAAAAGGCCACTGTTGACGCGAAACGCGGCAGGGCGTGGAGCAAGGTCGCAAGAATGATAATGGTGGCGGCAAGAAGGGGGGGCGGCGACCCGGACGGCAACCTGGGATTGCGATACGCGATAGACAAAGCAAAGAGCGTCAATATGCCGAGAGACACTATCGAAAAGGCAATCAAAAAGGCCACGGGCGAACAGGGCGGGGTCAATTTCGAGGAGGTTACATACGAGGGCTATGGGCCGGCAGGCGTGGCGATTATAGTCGAGGCCCTTACCGATAACAGCACCCGCACGGTGGCGGAGGTGAAAAAGATGTTCGAACGCCACGGCGGGTCCTTAGGCAAGACGCATTGTGTGGCGTGGATGTTTCATCAGAAGGGATTGATAACGGTCAGGACGGATAAAGTGGGCGAGGAGGAGCTGATGGAGATAGCGGTATCGGCGGGGGCGGATGATTTGCGAACCGCCGGTGAGATTTACGAGATAACCTGCCAGCCGATTGCCTTCGAGGGATTGAAAAAGGCGATGGAGGAAAAGTCGATACCGATGGAGGTGGCGGAGGTGACGCGCGTGGCGTCCAGCGAGGTACCGATAAACGACGTGGCGACGGCGAAGAAGATTATCGCGCTTATGGATGAGTTCGACGAGCACGAGGATATCCAGAACGCATCGTCCAATTTCAACATCCCCGACGACATTATGGCAAAAGTAGCTTCTTAGCGTACTGCGTCCTGCGGACAGCGTGCAAGGTCAGATAGGAGTGGGGTTCCTTCTTTATTTTATGTTCGAGATTTCGTTAATGTAATCCTCACGCGGGAAATTAAGCGATGCGAACTCGCCGTGATACTTCAAAGCGGCCCGGTCGTATGCGCGGGCGGCCTCTTCTTCACTTTCGAAATATCCGAGCCAGATTCCTTTGCCCTTGTATTGTATTTGTGCGACCCACCGTGAGTTCTGTTTCTTAAAACTAACGCCCCTGAAACGTGACGTGGTTTTTGACTTGGTCTTTCGCCTGTTATACGTATTTTGGCGCCTCGTCGCCAATCGCAGATTGTCCCTGCGGTTGTCGAGTGAATCATTGTTTTTATGGTCAACAAGAACACCGGCTGGCGCATTCATGATTTCCCTGTGCAGACGAGCCGCCTTCATTCCCTTCTTGGGGCCGTTTACGCATCGAACGGCGTAGAAGTTGTCGCCTTCCCCTATAGCCGACCAGTTAAAGATATTGAACCGGTAGTAATCCGGCGGGTCAACGAGAGTAAATTTCCCCTCCCCTAAGGGAATCCTGCGATATGTATAGCCGTACTTTTGCCTGCGATACCGCACCGCCGGCCACGCGCAGATTTTGTCCAGCCAGTTCGGAACTTTGATTTGTATAGTTGTCATACCTAATCCTCCTCCCTGTCCCCGAGTGTCTGCTTACGTGGCAGGCAGCAGGGGATCCACATTGGTCCAAAATTCGAATATCGAAATACGAAATCCGAGACAAGCACGAATTACCAAAAAACAAATGCTCAAAACGTTTAGGTCATTCAGTCAATCTGATTTAGGATTTGTTTCGTAATTCGAGTTTCGTATTTCGGATTTCCTGGGTTTTTCCTGGGCCCAGCTTCCCCGAAGAGACCCACACAGCCCCTCTATCCTATGGCGCGAACCGACGCCTTGCGTCGTCCTGCATGCCCCAGCAATTCGTTGGCCGGGGAGCGGAGTCCGGCCACGCCGGACGGAGTCGAAGGATCTGGCCTTCGACTACCTACAACGCCCGCCGGAGAGACCACAATGTCTCTCTACTATATGGCGCGAACTTGCGCGCTTTTGACGAAAACTAAGGTATTTCCTGATGCCAAAAAAGAAGCGAAAATAGGCCTAAGTGCTTGCAGGATAAGGAGTAAAAAATTTTTTTAAAAAGTCGCCGACTAAGGGTTTTCGACTTGCGCGCTTTTGTCGTACAACTGTATCATACAACTGTATCATACAAGTGTACGAATTTACCCAAATTAACACTATTTGTCTCTATTTCCTTATTTGCCTGCTCTCCCCGCCTGCCCTCGACTGCTTCTACTTGGGTTTTTCTGTCGGGGGAGAAGTTGCTGCTTTGGTTCCTCAACAGGGGATCCAGATTTCTGTTTTTTTGCCCTCCTGCTCTACTGCTCCTTTTTCCGCGAAGCGGAGTATTTAGCCCCCACCCCGCGTGGTGGGGGTTTCTTTGCTCTGGCCGGGGGTGCACACGCGAGGTTCGCTTTTGTCATTCCCGCGAGGAAGCAGGTTTATCCGCCATAGTCCCGATATCGTTTATCGGGGCGAAGGCGAACGGTTAAGGCGGGCAATAAATCAGGCCAGAGCTTTCTGTCGAATACGGTGGCAGTAGTTTTATAGTTAATCGTAAATTGATTATGCGCAGATCTCCTCTTCTTTTTTATTTGGGATTTCATCCCAAGTTCGACCATCTAAAGTCCGGCCATTTTTTTTCTTATTCACTCCACCCCATTGTTTGAAGAAAAAGGAAACGTTTTGCTCCATGCACTGTTCTTTGATACTACGAACCCAGCTTGCTTTTATCGGTCTTGCGCCCGGGCCCGATTCGCCACCAACGATAACCCAATCGATACCGGCTAAATTCAATGTTCCGATATCTTCTAACAATGGTTCCAATGATAAGAATTTGACGAAAGCCCCTGTCTTCCGCAAACATTCGATTCTTTCTTTATAATCGGAATTCTCGACGGTAACTCCCATCCATATGTTCTTACTCCAGTTAAGTAAACATGACAAACTTTCAAGGCGTAATGCTCTTTTAGTTAACACCTGAAACGTATGCTGAGATGCCCAGTTCATTGTGTCGAATATTTTCAAAATAAACTCCTGGGGTATATTCTCGTGAAATAGGTCGCTCATCGAATTAACAAATATCATCTGTGGCTTTGTCCACTGTAACGGCAAATCAAGAACATGCTGATGGCAAGTTGGTTTAAAACCGTTTCGATAATTATATTGTCCCATTGCCTGCAGACGCTTAGCCATTCTCTCCGCGTAGCAGTTTTTGCATCCTGCACTTATTTTAGTACATCCTGTTACAGGATTCCACGTCGATTCTGTCCATTCTATTTTAGAGTCGAGCCCCATTTAGATGTTCCTCAATAGGTGTTCTGCAATTCTAATAGCAATCGGTGCTCCGTTAGGATTTCCGACAGCAAAAAATAACTGAAATAAAGGACTTTGACGGCTATTATAAAATACCTTGGATTGTTCTGCTACTCCGGAAAATATGATTTTTAGTCTTTCTCTATAAAAGCGTGCAATTCTTTCAAAATCGCAAGCTTTAAAAACAACATCTTCAGACTTTCCAAAAATATCATTTAAAGTCCGAGTATTATAAAAACGCTCAAACCATTCCTCTGTTCCAAAAATCCGATTCAAAGGTTCATAAAATATTTTTTGGGGGTCTCTGGTCAATAATCGATTGACTGCCATAAGCGGAAAAAGTATCCAAACATCAATACACTTGGTTTTTGCGACGGCTTCAATGGTTGGCCATTCAACTTCTGTAGCAAAGGGGTCGAGAAATAAAACTGCCCGATTGTTTGCCCAATCTTCTTTATTACAATAATCCCTGATAAACTCGTTGGCATCGCTTTGAATTATTTTTATTTCTTTCTCGGGATGCTGCCTTTTCAATTTTTCCAGTTCAGCAATTTTTTCCCCGTCGGTTTCAATAAAAATATATTTATGAAATGATGGATTTACCTCGAGGGCCAATTTGGCTGATCCCTTAAGAAACTTATCGGATTCTTCCTTTTTCAAATCTTCGAAAAGGGCAAAGTTATCGTAGGGATGACCTCGCTGCTGGCGATATCCCGTTCCCGCAAATGCGTCTATGTAGACTCTCTTGAACGATTGTTTTTTCAGTGCGGTGTTATAACTTTCGAGATATTTTTTTAGTATTTCAAGTTTTTTCTCGGTCCAACCACCACCGAAAAGCTGTCCAGATAAATCCTTCATTTGTCACCTTTTATAGTCTGCCGCAAAATCTGGAATCCTTACCTGAATCTGTGAACTTGAAATCTTGAGAACACCATGACCATATTTCTTTGCGAAACAAATCCTTCCGGCCATAAAGGAGTATTATATTGTTAAATGGTGATAGAAAACAAGCTTTTTTTCTTTTTCGCCACCCCTTGTTTAAAACCTACAGGGGCAGGTAAGTCACAAAGACACTAAGAATATTTTTCCCTACACTTGCAGGAATTTAGTTTCGGACAGAATTGGCGGAATTGCCGGAAGGCAACGAAGTTTGACTTACCTGCCCTCGAATGTCTTTGTCGGGGGCCATTTTTTCTAAATTAACTATAAATCCTCCCGCGTTTAAAATCAACATTGTCCTGAGCAAAGTCGAAAGGAATATTATCCTTCTTCCTCATCCCAAATCGCAAATCGAAAATCGCAAATCATAAATGCCTCTTAAGGGAGTATTATATCGACAAACAGGGAAAGAAAACAACTTTTTTTGACGCGAAGCGTCATCCCCGAGAGGTATTCTCCTTTGGCTCTGCAACAGGGGAACCATCTTATGTAAATTACTCCCCGACCTCCGCATTTTTACTATTTGCTATTTGCTTTTTGCATTAATAATCGAGATACGCTTCACGCTTCACGAGATACGAGCCCAGCATCCAGTATCGAGCATCTTCTTGCTCTGAACAATGAACTACGAACTTTTCCCTTTGGAGAGCTCTTCGATGCGTTGTTTTGCGAGGGAGTATTTATCTTCGCCGAGTCGGCTGAAGACCTCTTTTGCGGGGTACATCAATCGGAATTGTTCGCGGAAGGCGTCTTCGATTTGGACGGTTTTTTCATAGTTTTGCAGCGCGACGTCGGTTCGACCGAGTTCATCGGCGATTTGAGCCAGTTGTAGGTGAATCTCGTCTGAGCCGGGATAAAGCGAGACGGCAAGCGAGGCGGCGTCAAAGGCCTGGCTTAGCCAGTAGTCCTTCTGGTCGGGTTCGAAACTTGCGCGAAGGAAGTAGAGTTCGGCGAGGGAATCGAAAATTTTGTAGTTGGCGGGATTTCTCGGGATTGCGATGGATAAAGCCCGCTCGGCATCGGGGAATATCTGCTCCTTCGGGATAATAGGGGAATCGATATACTGGAGGTACAGCCGGGCGTTCATCAGGGGTGCCTCGGGGCTAAGCGCGTCATCCTGTGTGGCGGCTTCGAGCAGATTGTGGGCCAGAGTGAGCTGGCCGAGGGCGATGGGTAGTGTGGCTTTTGCGATTTTGGCGGTGCTTTTCGCGACGGGCAGCAGGGCATAGTTGAAATAGGCAAAGCCAATGGCGAGAAATCCGACGGCAGCGGTGATTTTAAGCCAGGCGGGGGCCGGCGCCGGTTTTGGCCGGGCTTGCGGCTGGTAACCAAGCGCAATCAGGCAGGCCAGGACCGCGCAGAAGGTTGTCAGGACGCCGGGCTCGAAGATGGCGAAGTCGATGAGGTTATGGATGAGGACGCCGAGCAGGCCGCAGAACAGGGCTATGGCGGTGAGGTTTGTGTTTTGCGGGGAGTAGTTGTCCCTGGCGGCCGGGTCGTTTCGGCGGACGGGGCCATTTTTGTTGATGGTCTGGATTGATTTGAGCAGCAATGCGAAGCCCGCGACGAAGGCGGCGGCGGGCGCGACGAGGTCAGCGAAGAAGACGTAGATTTTTTCGTCGGGTGTTATAGCGTGGGCGGCAGGCAGCAGGAAAGGTCGCAGGGCGAGCATAGCGGCGGCTGGGGCGATGGCACAGAGCAATGCCAATTTTATGAAGCGTCGGGCGGAGGTCTTTTCGAGTATGTCAGAGGGTGCAAGCGAACAGCGCCAAAGGGGGACGAGCAGAAACAGGAGGAAACCGAGCAGGCCGAGCGGGCCATACTGAGTGAGTATGTTGAGGATGAAGCAATGCGGGTCAGAGACGGTTTCGGAGGCGGAGGGGGGCTTGTAGTGGGGATAGAAGGTGGCGAAGTTGCCTGGGCCGACACCCGTGAGGTGATGGTCGGCGACCATTTGAGCGGAGGCGTGCCAGTATTGCCATCGGACGAGCATCGAGTTGCCGCCTGGGAGTCGGCCGAATTTCAGGCCGAACCATGCGGCGAGGGGTATCAGGGCGAGGACGGCGAAGACGCAGGCGGCGAGAATGATGTTTTTGAGTATTTTGGGTTTTTTGCTCAGGACCAGCAGGGCGAAGATCGCAGCGGCGATTAGAAAAGATGCGATGGCGCCTTTACTGCGGGTAAGGAACAGGGAGAAGAAGATGGCGGCCAGCAGGAGGGCGGCGAGACCGCGATTGCCGGAGGAGGCGGGGAAGGATTTTCGGTTTTTAAGCAGCTCGGCCAAAAGCGCGACGGCGGCGAAAGCGGCGAGGATGGCGAATGACCCGGCCGAATTTGCAGTCGTGAAGAAGGCCCGGACGTTTTTGGATAAGATGCGGTGTTCGAGGAGCATGTGATTGAGCGAGCCGGGGATGATGCCGAGGGGTTGGAGGATTGAATTGGGGTCTTCCTGATACTGCTCGATGATAACGTTATTGCTGACGAAGAACTGTTCTGCGGACTGCCAGGAGGCGACGATGCCGAGTGCAGCGATGGCGATGAGGAGGATTTTGATTTTGGCGTGGGAATCGAGGAGGCGTGCGAGGAGGATTAGCATAAGCAGGGGGGCCAGGAGCGTGAGAGAGGCGGTTATGGCGGCGCGTTTGTTGGGGGCATAAACGGACGCGAGGACTGCGGCTATGACGAGAAGAATGAGGGCAATTTCCATAAGGTTGAATTTGAAAGAGAGTCGCCGGGTGAATAGGCGGATGAGAAGGAGCAGCAGCAGTGAGAATATAAGGACGCCGGAGAGGGCCAGCGAATAGACGGTGTCGTTAATTGCGGACTGGATTTGCGGGGCGGTCGGTGA
>CAYNVP010000100.1:0-9466 GCA_964400665.1 uncultured Pirellulales bacterium
TGGTCGCCGAAGACAGAATCAATTGGGCGCCGGCGTTTGGAATCTGCGGCCTCGTTGCGGCGGTCTGCGGATTCGCTATGACGTTCACCTGGCCATTGCCCAGGCCGTATAGTATGGCGTTTGGCGAGATGTCGGTTTTATTGGGAGTTTTGTTTCTCGGGACCGCCTGGGCTCTTGCCCGGGGATGGGAGTTGATGCCGCTGACGATATATGCTTTTTTCGCCGGGATAGCAGCGGCGCTGCTGGGCGTGAAAATTATTGAGCTTGGCCTAACGAATAATCCTATTTTGTCAGGCGTTGGTTTTATCCTAAGCGGTTCGGCGGGGATGTTTTCTCCGGTCGTGGTCTGGCAATCCGAGCAGAAGGAGTTACGTGTTGTTTCTTCAATAGTGTTGTTTGCGATTTCCGGAATATGGGCCTGGACCGCAGGGCTGGCATACTGGGCACATATAGCGATGAAGTAGATTAAATGTATTTAGCGGTTTTGTAGTTTGTTGAGTTCGTCGCGGCACATTTTAAGCTGGTTGGGATCGAAAAGTTTTTTTTCGGCCAAACTGAGGTGCTTTAAGGCGAGGTCGAGCTTGTCGAGATACCTGGAGTAAATCAGCCCAAGCATCAGCTCCACCTGCTCGATGTATTCGTAGTTGCCGTAGTTGGCAAGGAACTTTTCATAGACAAGCGCGGCCTGGTTGTGCCGGCCTTCGCTGGCGAGCTGGTTTGCAATATCGAGCAGGTGCTGGCGTGGGACGATTTGTGTGTTATCGAGGGATACAAGTTCAAGATACAGCTCAGTGGCTGTAGGCAGGTTGTGCTGGAAAATATTATTGGCGATTTCTTCCTTTAGCCGTTTGATTGCGGGATTTTCCTGCTGTTTAGAGACCTCCCTGGCTTTGATTCTTTTTGCGCCAAGGCCCGTGAACGGGTCGTAACCGGTCGAGATTGAGTCGCGGTATCTGCGGCGCCTGTTCCACTGCTTTATCATCGCCCACAGGTCGAAGTGGGAAGTGGTCGTCAAGCGCGTGGCCAAAAGCAGCAGCGATGCAATGATGCCGAAGGCATAGCCGGTCAGGTGTGCGTCATAGGCCACATCCGGCGTATAGCGCCAGATGACGTTGTCGATAAAAATCATTTTGAATGCGATGAAGTAAAGGGCGGGGATGTCCATTGTGCCTATGATGATGAACCAGTACATGATAGTGATAAGAGTTTGAGGGAAAAAGACGAGGTATGCCCCCGTTACGGCGGCGACGGCGCCGCTTGCTCCTAAAACGGGATTGCTGTTTAGCAGCGTGTGGCCGACGGCGCTGAAAACGCCGCCCGCAAGATAGAAACAGATATAACCGAAGTGGCCTAACTTGTCGTTTACGTTGTTGCCGAATATGTACAAAAAGAACATATTTCCGAAGATGTGCAGTAATCCTCCGTGCAGAAAGGCATAAGTAATGAACTGCCAGAGATGCGGGCTTGCGGGGGTGAGCATAAGAGATTGTGCCCACGGTCGCAGGACTTCGGCCCGCGAATAGCTAAGAATAAATATAACCGTGTTTATGGCTATCAGGGCGTAATTGGCGTATGGCGTTCTCGACGGCCTGATGCTTGTGCGAATGGGTAACAGCATAACGGAATCAGTTCACCTCTGACGATAAAAAACCAAGCGATTCAAAGAGGTGCATTGTAATGACTGCTCGAAGAATGGGCAAGGCATAAAAAAACAGGACGACCGTCGTCGTCCTGTTTCACGTTGTATAGGCCGTTTATGTAAGGTACCTTTTGCCTCACCGGTATTTTGTGAGGCGATACGTTCTATAATTAACCGGCTTTCCCCCCAGCCGAACCACTCTTATCAATCAAAATATAGAATAAAAATCACACGCCGCCAAACCAGCAAGCAAAAAAATCTTTATTTTTTTCGCAGATGATGTTAATCAGTGCGGTGAATTAAGTTTATTGTCTGCGGGAGACGTTGAGCAGTATGGATAGCCAAACGTTGAAAGCTCGGCTCAAGGTCGTGCGCAAGGGGCTTGCGGGCAACAAGGCCGATTGTCTTGTAGTCACTAAACCGGCCAATGTCACCTATCTGACCGGTTTTACCGGTGACGATAGTTGGGCGGTTGTGCTGTCCGCCGAAAGCGAGACCTCGCCTAAAGGCGGGCCGAGAGGTGTAATCCTCGTTACCGACAGCAGATACAGTGAGCAGGCCGCCGAGCAGTGCCGGCTCTGCTCGATAGTCGAACGCAAAGACTCGATGGTCAAAACAGTCGCACGGATGTTGCAAAATCAACGCCCCAAACGGAAGGCAGCCGTCGAGAAATCGATGTCGGTGGCGGAATTTCAGGAGTTGAACAAGCAGTTAAAAGGCCGGCTTAAAAGCGTCTCTCTGATTGTTGAGTCGGCCCGGCGGACAAAAGACGACGGCGAGGTTGCTGCCATTCGTGCCGCCGCCAAAATCGCGGCTCGTGCCTTTGAGCAGACGCGTCGGTTGATTCGGCCTGGCCTGTCGGAAAACGAGCTGGCCGGTATTGTCGATTTCCAGATTCGCAAACTTGGAGGGCGAAACTCCTTTGAAACCATTGTGGCATTCGGGGCCAACGGCTCCAGGCCGCATCATCAGCCAACAGACAGGAAACTATCCAAAAACGATACGGTCCTGATTGACTTCGGCGTGCGATACAAGGGCTATTGCTGCGATGTTACACGATGCTTTTCGGTAGGCAGACCCGCCCTGTTATACCGCAGAGTGTACGCCGTCGTCGAGCAGGCGCAGGCGGCCACTCTGAAAATGGTCAGGGCGGGCGCTGAAATCAGCACGGTTGATGCAGCTGCTAAAGAGGTCATAAAAAAAAGCGATCTTCCGGTTTACAGTCACGGAACCGGTCACGGGCTTGGTTTGGAAGTACATGAGCTGCCCGTGGTGTCGAACAAAACAAAAGGAAAATTACAAGCGGGTGACGTAATTACCGTCGAGCCGGCTGTCTATATCCCCGGCAACCTGGGAGTCCGAATCGAAGACGATATCCTCGTGACGCAAGAAGGTTACCTTATGCTTACCGATGGCTTAAACAGGTTGAAAAAGCGATGAAAAAATGTGGTTAGCCGTACGTGCTGCGTGTCCTGGTAGTTGCCGAATACCGTTCTTTTTACTACCTTCCTTGGCCGCTCCTCGACCTCATCATCTCCTCCATCATGAGCGTTCGCTGGTCCTCGCCGCCTCTGCCTCTCGGTCCCCTCATCTGTATTCCACGCTGCCTGTATTCGCTGAACGCCCCTCCGCTGCTCCACGCGCGAAACGCCACCTTTGGTCTCTTCTCCATCGCCCTTATCTCGCTGTATTTCGCCCGCACCTCATCAGGCCAGTACATCAGCTTGGCCGCTATTCTTTCTATGTCCGAACCGTCATAACTGTACAGCATGTCGAAATACTGACGCTGCTGAAGATTTTTACCGCCGGCCCAGTCATTTATCGCCACCAGGTCCACCAGCACCGCGCCTGTCGTGTAGTCTATCTTTTCAGGCAGCGACACTTCTTTCTCCTGTACCTGCATCAGCATCTGTTCCTGCTCCCGCTTTTGCTTCTGCTCGCTCGGAGTAACTTTTGCTGTTTTGCCGATTACCTCACCTCGCTTTACCATAAACTGCTCAGTGTACCAGTAACCCAGCTCGTACCTGCAAACCTGAACTTCCACCGCCTTGGCCGCCTCCTGAACGTTTATCGGGAAAAAATATACGCGCCGCGGTATCGCAACCGTCTCTGTAACGTCTGAAAAATCGCTCCATAGTATAACCTTGTTCTCATACGCTGCGTCTTCAGACCGAACCTGCCCCGTCCCGGCCACAGGATTGAACACCCCGACCCTGACGCGATATCGATAACTGTTTCCCGGCTCGACCGTGTCATCATGCGCCCAGAAAGTCGCCTCCTCGTGCAGATTCTCGACGTCACTGTCCCTTAACAGCATCTTGTTAAACTCATCATATATTGCCGCCTCGTCCGTCGGCTTCATTGTTCTGCTCAATGGTTCTGGCGCCGGCTCTACTCGCCGGTCACGTTCGGGCCGCGCAACTCTCACCGTGCTGCGACTCCCGCCGGAACGCCCCGCTTCCCCTCGTCCCGACGGGCCGGGACTCGGCGTTTCTCTCGATGTCCGTGTCCGGCGGTCACGCTCCGTACGACCTCTGTCTCGTTCGTCCGTGCGCACCTTGTCTCGTTCGTCCGTGCGCACCTTGTCTCGTTCTTCCGATTGTTCTTCACGACCCGCAGCTATTGCCTCTCGCCTTTCCTGCGCCTCCTTATCACGCTGAATCGTCAAAAACTTCCTGTGCAGAACCGGCGGAAACCACATCTCCTCCGCTGAAGCTATCTGATACGGCTCCGGCTGCAGCAAATGCACCTGTGTCTGCGGGGAGCCAAACCTCAGCCGACGAATCATGGCCCCGCCGCTTGGTAAGCTGTTCACGTCCTCTATTGCACGAAATTGCTCCCTCTGCACTTCTATTTTCTCGCGAGGCACTTCCTCCCAGTCGCTCCACTGCCCTTCCGCATTCAGCCGTTGTCTTTGCAACTGGACCGCTGCAAACACCGGACGAGCCAGAGACGCGTCTCGCCACTCTTCAGGCACCTCTTTGCCTGCAAAGCACTCCTCAAAGCTGTCCACAATCGCCCCAGCGTCTATACTCCCCTGAACCGTCACCAAATCCAAATCGTTGGGCTCGTATGTCTCTTCGTTATTTACGTTTTCCTGCGTAACCGTCGCCTTTGAGACGTATGCCGCCGCCCTTATGTGCTCTGCCTCCACATCCTTCACCTGGCCTATCATCGGTATTCGATACTTCCTGTCGACCTTCTGTTCAACTGAAAATGGCACAGGCCATCTGATATTTGTGTTCAGCAACCAATCTCCCTGGAGCTTCGCAATAAAAACCGGACTGCACGGTTCGCCGTAATCTTTCGTGCTCGGCTCACGGTCAAGCTGCTGTCTTAAGCGGTCCGCCTGTTCGCTGATGTGTATATCAAGCTGTCCGGGTTGAAATTCGCGACCGTCAAGCTTGAATACGTAGGGACTCTTTAACACGTATTTATAAAAAGGGTACAGGCACGCCAGTCCCACTACTATCAGAACCAGCTTTTCGATGTGCTCCTCTATAAAATTGCCGCTTTTTTTTGCCATTGTGTCAGATCCTTAATTCCGACTTGGCCCTACGCCGGAGGTCTTCAGAGAAATCCCGACGTATTGCAACAGTGCTATCGCCGTTACACTCCAGTCTCACTCGACTCTTCCTTCAACACTTCGGGGTAAATCGGTTCGTAACCTTTCTTGTTGAATATGTATTCACAAACCAGCTCGACTTCAGCTGCCGGCAAATTACCGTACCGATAATGCTGATGTTCCTTGGACTCGGGCCTGACAGCCGTCACCCTGCTCTCTAAAATGCTTATCTGATTGTGCTTGAAACTCTTGGCCGCGCCTTCACCTGTGTATCCCGTAAACCGGTGTTCTTTCTCACTGCACAACTCTTCCATAAATGATATCACTGCATTGGCGTTAACAACCACAACTACACTGAAATGCACGACGTCTATTGCATCATTGCTCTTTCGACCCGTGAGAGACTCGGTAAGCTGGTCTTCCGGCTTAATTACATACTTCGGTTTATCCTGCGGTGTTTTGCTGCTACTGCCCGTCCCGAGTAATTTGTCGGGCGTTACAAAACCTACTCCCATTATTCGTTTAACCGGTGAGTTGTAAACGTTGCTCGAACCTGCGTTCATCGATTTGACCGTTGAGAATACATCCTCGATAATCCAGTAACCCAACTGCCAGAACCAGCAGTCCTTCACACCCTGCTCCAGATTTGAATACTCATATTGTTCCCAGAAATCATACCCGCTAATATCCGCCGCATTGACATACACGCTCGTCGCTTTGGCTCTCGCCTGGCAAATCTCATCGACAATCCTCGACTCCTCGCTGCTCATCTGTATTGCCGATAAACCGCCCCTCGCGCCCGAAACTCCCTTTGCACTGACATTCAACTCTTCCTCACTCGGGCAGTCGCGACCGTTAACATTTTCTATCAGTTTTTCGACCTGCCGGCGAAACATAGTTCCGAACCTCGTGAACAACAACGCGGAAGTGTCCTTCGGCTGTGGAAATATGTTGTAGTCAAGAAGCTCACGCTGTGTGGTCTGCATCGACAGCCGGGATATTAAGTTTGCATCTCGCTGGTACGCGTCCTCATATTGCCTTTCCATCTCCGTCTGTCTCAGGGCCGGAGCGCTGTCCAACAGCGATTTGACCTGCGCAGACATGGGAATGCTTTCCTTGTTTACCTTCCGCTTCAGACTGTTGCCCATCAGCAATGCCGCTGCCAGCACCAGCATACCCGCAATAACTATCACACCAGGCCAAAGCAACGATGTGTAAGGCCGCAATACTCCAAGTCCTTTTAGCAGAACCTTCAATTTGGATAAGTCAATCTTTGCCATCACTAATCACCTGCATATCTTTATCCGTGTCAACCTCGACCTGAACCGGGCACCGTCACTCGTCTAATACCCCTATGTCCCTGCCGCCTCTGCCTCTGTTGCTCCTTCTATCTTGCGGCGGTGCTGCTGCCGGTGGCGGACTTGCCTGCGGTGCCGCTTCGGCTGCGGTCGCTTTCGGCCCCGTTGCCGATGCAGGGGCGACTTTCCATTTCAATTTTAGATTCAGCACGAACCAATGGTCATTCGTCTCATACACCGTTTTACCCTGCCTGCTGGTAACACTCCTGCCCGTATTGTCCACTGCCGCCTGTTTGCTTATAACCTCCTTGGTCATAGGGTCTATAAGCTCTACTTTTTGCTGCCCATTCATTTCCCCCGTGACCTTCCTGACGCCAATCCCAGCCGGCATTTCCGCATCCAAATCCACCTCCCCCGTCTGAATCTCGAAATGCTGTTTGTCGGTCTTTTTATACAACTCGAAAGGACTGTTTGCATCCAAATGAATCAGTCTTGTGACAACCCCCCATCTGTTGGGGTCGTCTTGTACGCCGGCCGGGTCGAGCAGTTTCCCGATTTCCTTGTATGGGCTGTATCCGGAAATCGTTATAACAAAACCGCGGTTCTCATCGGTTTGACCGACTGTGCTACCCATTGCCGGTCGGCTGCGCGGTGAACGGCTCGGCTGAACTGTGCCCCCACGCCCGCCTCTTTGGGCCATCATTTCCCTCATGGCCGCCTCGTCATATCCCGATGTTCTGCCCCCCTCGCTGATATTAATCTCTCGCCCTAAACCCGCTGTCACAAACTGCGCACTCTCCAGGTTGGATGCATAATAAACCGACAGCCCCGTGATAAAAATCTGCTTGCGCTCCTCTCGCGGGGTCCTCATTACTGTTGCGACGTCTCCCTGCTCGAACGCCTTGTAAAGCGCCGACTGTTGCGCGTTAGGCATCGCCTCGATTATCTTCTCGTACAGTATTGCCATAATGTCGCGATTCTTGAATAAATCAAACTCCTTCTTTACCGCTGCCTCCGACGCATTCCTCCTGCTCTTCTCCGCTTCCAATGAGTTCTCTGCCTGACGCGCGGTTTCCAGAACCGATTTTATTTTCGCACGCGTTGCAGACCTGCTGCTGTAGCTGGTACGGTCTATAATCGCCCTTGCAAACGCCAGCACCGAAACCACCAGAACAATGCAGGCCGCCCCTATAAAATACTTCGTCTTGTTCACCCATGACATAGACCGAGCAATACTTTTAGGTAAAAGATTGCTGTCTATACGACCAAAGCCGAGCGCCTGCACACCGAGCCCGTAAACAATTCCAAAATCAGACACGCTCTCATGAAACTTCGCGGCTGATAACGCTGAATTTAATCCGAGCCGCTTGAATGAATCAGGCCTCTCTATCGGCATCTGCAAACTCTGCTGCAAATACTGGAGAAGCCCCCTCATCTTCGTTCCGCCGCCCAATGCCACTACCCTTGTCAGCTTCGCGTTTGGATGGGCGCTGCTGTAAAAACCCAGCGAACGCTGTATCTCTGCCGCCAGGTCCGTGAAAACCGGCTTCATCGCCTGAAGTATCTGACGCGCATATTTGCTCATCGGCGCCGTCCGCTTTAGCTTCTCCGCCTTCTCAAAACTCAGCTTGAACGTGTCCGATATCGCCTTTGTGAAGGCGTTACCCCCGGATGGTATCGTCCGCTGCCAGACGTCTGATTTCGTGCACACAACCAAATCCGTAGTTTCCGCCCCGATATTCAGGACCACCGTCGCCTGTGTATCCGAGCTCGTCAAATCAGGCCGGTCATAAACTATGTAGTTGTACAGGGCCATCGGCGATATCTGAACATAGCCCACCTGTATATTTTCCCTGCTGAAGTGCTCAAGCTCCGTCGTTACAACCTCGTTTTTTATCGCAAATATCCCCACCTTCGCCTCCGCTGACTCCGACATCAACTGCCAGTCCCATGTCACCTCGGCGATGTCGAAAGGAATTTGCTGGCTGGCTTCGAACTTTACGATTTCGGGGATGCGTTTCTGCTCGACGGGTGGCAGGTTGACGAAACGGGCGAAAGAGTTGGCACTGGGGACGGCGACGATGACGTCATCTTTGCCGATTTCATTCTGCATGACGAACTGACGGAGAGACAGGGCTATAAGCTCCTGCTTTTCCTGTTCTTTGATGCCTGTGCCGGACAGGATTTTGCCATGGTGGATATGGTCGAAGCCAACGACCTGCATAGCGCCTGTTTCGTTGCTGAGCCGCATCGCCTTTAGCGAGGTGTTTCCGATGTCGATTGCCCAAACCGACCCGATTTTTTCCGCCATAAATACGCCTCCTTACCCGCCCGGCACTGAGCGGGACTTGTTTTCGGGTGTAAACGCAAATAGTATAGCATAAAAGCTATGGTGAGTATGAAAACTTTTTCCATTTTTACGCTCGGCTGTAAGGTCAACCAGTACGAAAGCCAGCAGATAGGCGAGTATCTGGAGAGGCTTGGATTGCGCGGGGTTAAACGGGACGAGAAGCCCGATTTGGTTGTAATCAACACCTGTTGCGTAACGGCGACCGCGTCAGCCAAGAGCAGGCAATATGTTCAAAGAGCAGCGAGATTAAATCCGGACGCCATCCGGGTGGTCTGCGGCTGTCAGCCGATATTAGGCGGCAAGTCAGGGCAAGGCAATAACCTTCACGTTATTGCCAGCCGGGCGAAACTGCCCGCAAAACTTGTCCAAATCATCAATGGCAGGCCGGATTCCTATATTAAAGCAGAAAACGGCGTAAAAATCAAGGATGCGGGCGAAGGTTTCGCCAATTATCCCAAATTGCCGTTATTAACACGATTTGCCGGCCACACGCGTGCGTTTCTGAAGGTTCAGGACGGCTGTGATGGTGCGTGCAGCTACTGTATTATACCAAAAGTAAGGCCTGATGTTCAAAATAAGCCCATTGAGGAGGCGGTTGCGGAGGCCAGGGCGTT
>CAYNVP010000101.1:0-9156 GCA_964400665.1 uncultured Pirellulales bacterium
AGCTCGTATTTTCTGCTGCCCAAGCCGATTTTTTCTGCGTGCTCAAGCTGCCATTTGCCGTTGAGATTGGGGTATTTGGAGATTTTGTCTAATGGCTTGCCCGCCGTTTTTTCAATCAGATCAATGGCCGCCTGGTCAATTGCGACCGGGTCGGTCGAGGCAAGTATCCCGATATCGTTGACGATTCTGGTGTCGGGGTTGCCCATACAATCGCAGTCGCCTGTAATCGATATCGCGAAATTTATAAACGCGGCCCGTCCCTCCTTGCCCGCAAGCACACCTTTTGCGTGTTCGGCCACGTTGCGCTGGAGCATCTGGTTTTCCGCACCCCAGTCATATTTCACCGCGTCGAACCTGCACACCGCCACGCACTCCGCGCAGCCGATGCACTTGTCCTGGTCGATATGCGCCTTGAGGTCCTCAATTGTAATCGCGTCTTCGGGGCAATGCCGGTAACATTCTCCGCACCCGACGCATTTGCTTTTCTTAATGCTGGGCTTGAGCGCCGAATGCTGTCTCATTTTCCCTTTTCTGCTGGCGCAGCCCATACCAAGCGTCTTCAGTGTCGCCGCCAGACCCGTCGCCAGGTGTCCCGTCACGTGCGCCACCGCCAAAATAGACTGCACACGAGCGATATCGTAGGCGATGAAGACCTCTTTGTTAAGCTCGCCGTCGATTCTCACCGCCGTCTCGCTTGTCCCGAAGAGACCGTCAGGCGGAATGAAAGGTATCCCAAGTCCTTTTGTATCGAAGCCGTGCTCGGCAGCCAGCATCGCGTGGCCTATCGCATTATGCCGGCGTTCGGCATACAGCGTGCTCGTATCAGTCAAAAACGGTTTCGTCTTAAGCCGTATCAGCTCCTCAATCAGCCCCTTGAGACACGGCGCCTTGATATACGTATTATTGCCCGCCTCGCCGACGTGAATCTTTACCGCTGTAAAATCATTTTCTTTGAAGCATTTGCCTAATCCGGCCTCCTTAAACAGCCGTCTCGCCTTATCCGAAAGAACCCTCTCGCCCTCATCGACGCCCGCTTTTATGAAATATACCTTCGAAGCCATATAAATCAGTCGCTCCGTCACACAATGATTAAATAGATGTGCTAATTATATCCTTACTTCGCCACAACCACAACCCCGCCTACTGATTTATAGAACGCTTTTGAATTCTTGATGCTACTTATATGCTGTGGACGCTCATCATTGCCTCCGGTATTTTTATAGCTCGTGGATAATATTCTACAAATCATTGGACACAACATTTGTCGCCGACGAAAGAAACTTGGCATTAGTCAGGAAGCTTTGGCGGACAAGTCCCAATTGCATCGCACTTATGTGGGAGGCGTCAAAAGAGGAGAACGCAATATCTCCGCCAAGAATATAGCGAAGATAGCCAAGGCGCTATCTATCAAGCCGAGCGATTTGCTGAAACCGTAGTTTTGCGTATGTCTGAAAAATCCCAGGAAAACCAGGCTTGCACCCCGCTTTCAATCGACGCATCTTTTCTCAATCCGTCCTGCGAACTGCCTTATGGTCTTACTTCAGAACATATCCTGAAAGCAATGAATGATTTCATTGATTTTCTGAGGTTCATAAATACACAGCTATTTTCCAAAGGGCTGCCCCGATTAGAGACCTTTTTAATGCCCGCGAATTTCAGCAGTATCGTGGGTGAATATATGAATATGTCCATCCCGAAGTACTGCCACGCCCTTGCTAAGAACCGATACCACAATGGTCACCCCGACCTTCTGCCGGCCGGTAAGTTTCCCGATAATTCAGCGCAGCACGCAACAGAAGGAATTGAGGTCAAAGGGTCTCGTCATTCGAGCGGCTGGCAGGGGCATAATCCTGAGTCGGTGTGGCTGCTCGTTTTTAATTTTGACAGCAATACCTCAAATGACTTCAAGAAAGGGCTTGCTCCAAAGCCGTTCCAATTCACAGGCGTCTATGCAGCAAAACTGAACAAGGCCGACTGGACGTTCTCAGGCAGGTCTCGCACCAGCCGCCGAACCATCACGGCCAGTGTGAACCACCGGGGTGTTGAAAAGATGAAATCCAACTGGGTTTATAAAGTACCCGGTGCCAACTGAAACAACGGCATATCCGTCTCGACATCCCGCATAACCTTTAGCTTTTCTATGTTCTCAGGAGCGTCATCGAAGTATTGCTTATGTCGCTCTACTCCGATGCACGAATATCCTATGGCTTCACCTGCTGCGACCGTCGAACCTGAACCCATAAATGGGTCAACAACTATACCTTCGCCCAATGGTAACGACGCATAAACCACCTGACGAAGAAAGGATTGCGGCTTCAAACTGGGATGGTCCGCCAACTTTCGCTCGGCCTGCGGTGTCCTTTCACTCACAATCACGTCCTCAAACGGGTTTCCGTCCGGCTTCCTCCGGAGTCCTCCCGTCTGAAATTCCCTAAGGCAATCGCTGACTTTCATACCCTCACACAGCGGTTTCCTGAACAACCCCCAAGGCTCGTGGCATCCTCTCGGCATACTGCATACGTCCGGAAATTCTCCTTCCGCATTCTTTGGCCTGTCGCCGCCCCGAATCGTTCTTACAACCCGGATTATCATTCCTCTATATTCCAGGCCCCCTTCCACTAAAGAGGAAAACACCATCTGGCTCAAAAATGCGTTGGCTGCGATAATCACATTGGCTCCAGGCCGAAGAGGACGCAGTGCACGTCTTGCCCATCCCACAAAAAAATCCTTCAATGTCCTGCGTTCCTTTCCGTTCAGCGCAGTGAAACGGGGAAGTGGTGACCTTATAGTTCCGTCAAACGACGGCGGTATGCGCCAAACACCTCCTTGTCCGGTCTCGCGTTTTTCCAGTTGCTCAAAGTAATATTCCTTAATGCCGTATGGAGGGTCGGTCACTATTGAATGTATGCTGTTCTCCGAAACTTTGCTCAGCCATTCCAAGCAATCTGCGTGGATAATCAGCGAATTCCCAACCTCACGGAAGTCGTAGCCGCAACAAAGTTCCCTTAATTCACGCTTCATTTGCCAAACCTCGGTATTTCCCTTACGCTGTTCGTCATATTACCGTTTCTACAAGCCCTCCGCAAGTAATGTTCATAGCGTAGTTCATCACGCCAGCACGTGTTGAAGCTCCACGTCCTTATTTATCCGCCTTCGGTGGATTTACCTTTGCGCTCCATCAAGCAGTAGTTAAAAACGTGTTTCATCATCTTACCGGCTGATTCGAACACGCGAAAGTCGATAATCCTGAAAAGTCGTCCAAAAAGCTCACGCAATTCTTTTTCCGAGGACAGGTACACATTCGTGCCGAGGCGTGTCCCCCGATATTTACCCGTGCCTTCGAAGGCGATATCCTTCTCGTTAAAACACAGCGAAACGTATTTGCCTTTCGGCTTCAAAACTCTGTGAACGTTCTCAATATATTTGTCGCGATTTTCCGGCATTATATGATGCAGCAGGCCCCAGTCATAAATAAATTCAAACGGCTTTCCCAATTCCGGCCATTCGCCCGTCAAATCCGCAACTACAAATTCGCACTTCACCTTCTTCTCTTTAGCATTTCGCTTCGCAATCTTTATCGCCGTAAGCGAGGCGTCCACGCCCACAACATCGAATCCCTTTCCTGCCAGCCAAATCGCGTAATTGCCCAGCCCGCATCCCAAATCCAATGCCCTGCCTGCTTTTACTCTTCCGCTTTCAACGAGCTTAGCCAGTAATTCAGGCGGCTCTATATTGTTCCACGGAATCTCATCCGAAGGCACGCTGCTGTAAATCTCCTCCGCCCCGCGAGAAAACTTTTCATCCATAATCATTACTTCCCCTGACCCGCCCGCTTACCGTTCTAATTGCTCCTTTATTCGCGCGACGAGTTTCTCGTTGCCTTGACTATTCGCCATCTCCAACGCCTTTTCGAGTTGCTTTATCGCCTCAGCGTTATCACCTTTTAGCCCGTAAATAATTCCGGCCCAGTAATATAATTCTCCATCGCCCGGCTTCTTCAGTTTCCAGTCCTCAATCACATTCAATACCGTGTCGAGCTTTCCTGCTCTTATACCGGCATTGCACAAATTACCCAACACTCCCGAAAAATGCGTGTCCGCCCTCAGAGCGTCCCTGAACTGCCCCATCGCCCTGTCATACATTCCGTGTTCTGCCAGCATAACCCCGTAATAGTTGTGCGTCATCACCGAATCCGGATTGAGTTTCAGTGAGTAATCGAATTCCTCCTCCGCCTCTGCAAACATCCCTTTGTCCCTGAACGCAAGAGCCAGGTTGCTGTGCGATATTGCGAAATTGGGCTTAATTTCAACCGCACGCCTCAGATGCCGCATCGCCTCATCCATACGTCCCGCCATCCTGAGAAGATTGCCGTATTTGGTGTGCATCAAATAATTATTTTCGGTTATCGCCAGCGTCCGCTCATACAACAACAAGCTGTCCCTCCAGTATTGCACCTGCAATCTGGTCATCATCAGCAATACACCTAAAACGAGCACGCCCGCCGCAGCGGGAATAACCTTGGGAACTCGCAGCTTCATTGCCAAATCGCCGGCCAGCCACGCAACAATGATATAAATACCTATCCCCGGCAGATACATATACCGGTCGGCCATTCCCTGCACACCCACCTGAACCAGACCAATCACCGGAACCAAAGTTCCTAAATACCAGAACCACCCCGTAAACAACCAGCCGCACCTGCGCCTAAGTATAAACGCCAAAGCAGAAACCAGCACAAGCAGCAAAAGGCACACGCCCGCCTGCCACAACGCCGGCCCATTCACCGCACGCGGGTACAGCACTGCTAACGAAACAGGGTAAAAAATCTTTCCGATGTATCTGATATACGAAACCAGAGCGTTGCCTACGCGCAAATTCATCGGCACCGCGGCGATGTCCGCCACCGTGCCACCTTCGGCCTGCGCCATATAAGTCACGACGCACGACGCCGCCGACATAATTAAAAGAGGAATCTTTTCAATAAACGTCCTGCGCAGCCAAATCAATCCTTTCGCCTGCTCAAATCTGTCTATCGGCCAAAAGTCCAGCAATATCAAAACACACGGAAGCGTCACCAGCATCGGCTTGGAAAGCAGCCCCGCCGCAAACAAAATCACAACAACCGCATACCGCCAAAATCCGGGCCCGCCTTTCAGCGAGGTCTCGCCGTCGGCCCTGCCGACGGCGGACTTTTGTGTATATCGAAAATACGCCGCTATAGTCAAAAACGCAAAAAACGTGCTAAGCACGTTCTTGCGCTCCGCAACCCACGCAACCGATTCCGCTGCCAGAGGGTGCAGCCCGAACACCGCCGCCACAAAAGCACTTCGCCAAAACGCACCAGTCATTTTTTTCAATATCAAAAAAAGCAGCACCACGTTGGCAATATGAAAACCCACGCTGACGAAATGGTGTCCCGCAGGATTAAGCCCGAACATAGAATAGTCGATTATGTGACTCATCCACGTCAGCGGATGCCAGTTGCCCGTATGCCGGCTCGTGAACGCCCACACAACCGACTCAAAGCTCAGTCCCTCCTGCACTCTCGGATTATCGGTGATGTACAAATCATCGTCATAATTCAAAAAATCATTGTTCCGAACCCCCTCGAACGCAGCAAAAGTCACGCCAGCCAGAACACAGCAGACCAGCAAAGTCCGTCCGTTTTTCGTTCTCTGTTCAGTGCTCAGCGTTCGATGTCCGATGTTCAATCCCATCCTCTGCCTGCCCTGCGTAGCTTGTCTGTCCTCCACGGCCTTGGCCAAGGAAGAAGCGAAGCAGGCTCTTCTGTCTTCAGCATCCAGAAATCATAAATTAATTACCTTGTTTTGTCTGTCGATACCTCTCTAAACGTGGCTTAATCTCTGCGACAAGCTCATGTTTGTTCTGCTGGCTGGCCAGCTCCAGGGCCTTTTCGAGCAGCTCAATACACTTTTTATCGTTTCCCTGCATCCTGTAAATCATCCCTTCATTGTAATACAATTCGGCGTTGTCCGCTTGTTTCTGCTCCAGGTCTTTGATTATCCGTAGTACCTCATCGAGTTTGCCGCATTCAAAGCCCGCCTTGCACAGGTTATTAAATACTCCCGGGATATACGGGTCTGCGGCTAACGCCTTATTGAAATGCCCGATTGCCTCATCATAAAAGCCCTCTTGAGCAAGTATAATCCCGTAGCTGTTAAGCGCCCGCGCGTAGTTGGGCATTATTTGAAGCGCAGAGACAAGCTCCCGTTTGTTCTGTCGGCCGGCCAGCTCCAGGGCCTTTTCGATTAGCTCAATACACTTTTTATCGTTTCCCTGCATCCCGTAAATCATCCCTTCGTTGTAATACAATTCGGCGTTGTCCGCTTGTTTCTGCTCCAGGCCTTTGATTATCTCCAGTACCTCGTCGAGTTTGCCGCATTCAAAACCCGCCTTGCACAGGTTATTCAATACCCCCGGGATATACGGTTGGCCGGATAACGCCTTATTGAAATGCCCGATTGCCTCATCATAAAGGCCCTCTTGAGCAAGTATAAGCCCGTAGCTGTTAAGCGCCCTCGAGTAGTTGGGCTTTATTTGAAGCGCTTTTTTGAACTGTGCCGACGCCTCATCATTAAAACCCTCCTCCTCCAGGGCATCACCCAGCAGGGTGTGCATTATGTAGTTGTACTTCGTTACTGCGATAGCCCGCCTGCAAAGCGATATACTGTCTTTCCAGTATCGAACCTGTGCTCTCGTCATCATCAGCAATACACCCAACACCACCGCGCTCCCCGCCCACAAAACTCCCTTTGGCAATTTCAATCTCGACGCCAAATCCCCCGCCAGCCACGCGACTATAATGTAAATCCCTATCCCCGGAATGTAGATATAGCGGTCAGTCATACTTTGTGAGCCCACCTGAACCAGCCCTATCACCGGCACCAGTGTTCCAAGAAACCAAAACCACCCCGTGAATAAATAGCCGAATCTGCGCCTCAGCAAAAGCGCCGCCGTCGAGACAATCGCAAGCAGCAAAAAGCACGTTATCGCCATCCACCGAGGGGGACCGTCCAAATTTAACGGATACAAGACCGCGAGATTCACCGGGTAAAAAATCTTGCCAATGTAGCTGATGTAAGAAACAAGCGCGTTCGATATCCTTGCCACGACCGGCAAAATCCCCCCCTCTAATACGGCCCCGCTCGCTTTTTGCACTGCGAATGTAATTACGGAAAAAATAGCCGAGAGGATAAACAAGGGAACCTTTTCGAAAAGCAAATTCAGTTTCACGGGTCGTTTGAGCGGCCAATAATCGAGAAGTAAAAGAACAAAGGGCAGCGTAACCAGCATCGGCTTGGCCATAAGGCCCAGGGCCAGGAATATAAAAACCGACGCGTATCGTGAAACTGACGGCCGACGGGTATAATGAATATAAGCGAGCATTGTAAGAAGCCAAAACAACGTGCTCAAAACGTCTTTTCTCTCGGAGACCCAGGCGACCGATTCAACGTGCAAAGGGTGCAGGGCAAACAATGCCGCGACAAAAGCACTTGGCCAAACTTGTCCGCCGTTAGTGTGACGGAGCGAACCGGTCATTTTCCAAAGAACGAAAAACAACAGCACCGTGTTTATGATATGAAGCAGCAAGCTTGTGAAATGATGCCCTACAGGATTGAGGCCGAAAAGCTGACAATCGAGAATATGACTAATCCACGTCAGCGGATGCCAGTTGGCCGCTTCCCGGCTCGTAAACGACCAGGCCAGCGACTGGCTTGACAAGCCGTTTTTGATATTTGCGTTTTCGGCCACATATACGTTGTCATCTAAGTTGACAAAGCCGTTGTGGCGAATCGGCTCGTATGCGGTTAATACCGCCATCGCCAACACGACGCAAACAAGCAAAGTCCGTCCGTTCTCCGTTCTTTGTTCAGCGTTCAGAGTTCGATGTTTAATGTTCAATTCTGTCCTCTGCCTTCTGTCTTCTATCTTCTATCTCCTATCTTCTGCTTTTATTATTCCCTCATCGGTCAGGTTCTCAGTAATCTTGCGTCCCGGCTTCACAACCAAAAACTCCTTCTCGTCCCACACGCCATCCACAAGCCGCTGCATCAGTCCGCAATCACCCTTCAGCTCATCATACTTCCAGCCGAGATATTCCGCCGCCCTTTTGGCTAGCTGCTTTTCCTTCTCGCTGTTGGCAAACCCCCAGTCAATATACGTCGCCCAGTTGTATTCCTTCAGCCAGCTCTGTTCGGTCTCAATCAGGTATCGAGCGTTGTCTTCACCGAATTTTTCGATGTACTCCTTTAGTGTTCCCTCGAAGCGTTCCTTCCCCGGCTGCGTGTCCGTCTCTATCCAGCCGGGACTGAACCAGTACACCCCACGATGACTCTCAAAGTATTCCTTGTACCTGTCCTTCGAACCCAAAAGCAGCGTTATGCAGTCGTGTCCCCTCGGCACAACTATCGGTATCTTCGAATGCAGCCCCACTATGCCGTTGCTGCAAAGACCATATCCTAAAAGCGACGCATCGTATGGGCGCTCCTGATTATCGCTGGTTACACCGAGCGCCTTTTGAACCTCTCCTCGCAGTTTCTCCGGCTCTGTATGCAGACCCTGACGCATTACCACAACGTCCACGATGTTCGGCGAACGCGCCGCGCAATAATACGCCTCCCTCTGCATCACCTTGCAAACTATAAACTGCAACCTCATTGGTCGCATTATTAAATTATCAATCCGTCTTCGTCAAGGACTACGCCGGACAGGTCATCAATAATCAATAGAAAATAAGGCCTAATGCCTTCGCCTGCCCCCTCCGCTCGCCGGCCACTGTCGCCAGTCCGGCACATAGTGCGGCAAGTTCTCCACACCAACCGAACCAATCTTCGCCCTTGTGCTGACGTATTGTGCCCCCTCCAAATCCACCGACCCGCAGTGCCCGTCAACAAAAAACACGTTGGTCTTATCGTTATGCCTGAAACAGGTCGTAGGATGCTCGTTTTTGTGCCACTCGTTGTCCCTGTAAATATAAGGCGGGTCGAGCAACGCGGTGTTTTTTACCGGCGGCACTGTGCCTAACGACTCTATCAGGGTGTCCGCAAAAGCAAACACCTCTTTGGGATTTTTTACTGTAGCAATCTTCTGCCAGGGCCGGTTTCGTATCTCCGGCCAGCCGCTCAGAGACGGGCA
>CAYNVP010000102.1:0-9115 GCA_964400665.1 uncultured Pirellulales bacterium
ATGACAAGGCCACTCGGACAAGGTTTGTTTGAATGAATGAGCTCCAGAGCACAACGAAATTTGGTTGCTATTGCAATTCTGCTGGAGCCCAAAGTATCAGCCAGCACACCGCTGGACGTCTGGAACATATTGAGATAAGGAAGCACCATAACATTGGTCGCACCATAAAGCTCCAGGAAAGTACTTTCATCCAAAAAGGTGTCGAGAAAGACAACGTCGTGGTTTTTAAAATCAAGGTCCTCGATTTTTTCGACCCTGCACCATTTCAGTTTGGACTCTTTTAGCACATCAGCCAGGGTCGCCTGGTATTCACGGTATTTCCTGCCCCCATCCGCTCTTACGAAATCCGGATGGTACTGCCCCGCAATTAAATACACCATTCTTTCCCTTTGTTTGTCCGTGCAGGACTCTTCTAAAAACCTCGCATAGGCCCTAATGCTATACCGGATTCCTTTATCAGGAGACAATAGTCCCATTGTGGTAACGAGAAAGAAGTCCTTCAGGCCGTATTTTTCTTTGGCTGCCAATCGGTCATATTCAGAAGGATGCTGCATCCTGACTCCGTGGTCAATGTGCTTGAGCTTTGAATGGTCAATTTTGTAAGCTGATGATTCCAGTATTGCTATAGCACTTTCCGTGGTCACAATAAGCCCGTCACTGTAGCGGGCCAGTTCCTGTAACGTCTTTTTTTGATGGGGATTCGGCTCATCGAGAACGGTGTGAAGGTAAACCAAGGTGGTGAGCCCCTCCTGGCTAAAGGTTTTTGCCATGTCAACAAAATTAGTGCCTCGACCACCCGCTCTATTGCTATCCGGGTCCAGGCCATATTCATGCTGCAATATGATAATGGTGGGATTTACACTTTCTTTTGCTCTGGCTATTATGTCTTTAACGGCAGAATCCCACGATTCGGGACTATACTGGTCAATAACAATGTCCACAGGAATATTATACGGCCCACTATTATTATCGATTGCCGCAACTCTTACGTGACTAACTTCACCGGTAAAATGTTCGAGCGCATTAGCCAGGTCACGCGAAAACGTAGCGATTCCACACCTTCTTGGCGGATACGTACTTACAATTCGGATATTATACGGCATAGTTGAACGACCTTTAGCTCTTATCCACCTCTCCACTCGTTAGGTGGCCGTATCTAAAAGAACAAGCTATAATACTTAGAAACAGATGTCAATGCTTTTCTCCTAAGCCAAGATAGAGGGCAAGATTATACGTTTTAGGCAAGAATGATACAGATTTGGCAATTAGAACGACTCCTGCCTCTTCCCTCCAAAAAGCGGCTGGGAGCAAGAACATTGGAAATTAAAATGGGCTGTCAGCCCACACCCAAAACTGACAGCCCGGACGAGTTATCACTCGTCCTCCATTGATATATACGAATCAGGCGGAATTTAGGGCTTAGAAAAATTATCTGCTGAACGCTGTCCTCCGCTGCGCTCCGAGTCAAGCCGGCGTGCTGACGCTTCTCGCCAGGCGGGTTTATACTCACACGACGGTTTAGCAGACCAAAGCTAAAAGCCGCCGTAACACCTTATCTACATTGCAAGGATGATTATCCTTGGCCGAGAGCGCCTGTTTTCTTTGCAACTCTAGCCACAAAATATGCCAAAACTACAGGGACCCATAAGATGAGGATGAAATTCAAATAACCACGTGTTGCTTCAAAACCATCCGCAGTTATCCTTTCCCATACCAATAAAGCCATCACCGCGGTCACAACCACAAAAGTCGTGCCGTATTCCTTGCGGATTACCTTCTTCCAGTCGTACTGCATGCCTTTGATGGTGTGGTCAAGTCCTTTGAACGATATCAAGAATCGAGGTACTCTTTTAGTATAGTCATTATAAACACGGCCGAATTTCTCACGCAGGTAGTTTTCCTCGGCGATGGTTATAGACCAGTATAGAAACAGAAAGAAGGGCAGGCAAACGGCGTACATCAGGACGCTGTTATGAATGATAATCAGACCGAGCAAAGTTAAAATATTGCCAACATAAAGCGGATTGCGGCAGTGTGAGAAGAAGCCTTCCTCAACGAGAGTTTCAGCGTAAACCTGCTTCTGTTTTCCCCCGCGTTTTATGTAGGCAAAGCCAATTACGCAGATGCGCAGCAATTGCCCGGCCAAAGCTATAACAATGCCGATAATATCAAGATACATATCGAGACGACGGTTCCCAGCGATGATTAGCGGCTTGGCTGTAAGTGCCAAGCCACAAAACATCAGGGGAGCAATGATATCGCGATATTTGAAAAAAAAGTTACCAACAGGGACTAAACGTGACGCTCGGATTGGCTCAAAATCTTTGGTTTCAACAACTTTAGGACCAATGCTATCTGAAGCACGACAATCAGGTTTATCGTGAACATTGCTGAGCCGGACACCAATCTTTTCATCCATTGCGGCTGGCTTGTGTGAGTTCACTTTGCGCATTGTGGCTGGTTTTTCCTCGGTGGTTTTTGTGCTATCATTGCGCAGAAATTATACCATTTGAAAAGGATTTCAATCTCCTGAAATCCGCAATTTTTCAAAAGCTCTTTGTTTTCTTCAAAGCGGTAGGGTATCAAAATGTTTTCCAAGGCTTCGCGTTTTTGCGATATCTCGAGTTCGCTGTATCCCTTGTGTTTCTTTAGCTCATAATAGTGTTTGATGAACAGCCGATTAAAGGTAGAGCTTTCTCCAAGCACCTTTTCGACAAGTATTAAACAGCCATTATCATTAAGGCCGTTGTAAATGTTTGAGATTAAACGATTTCGATAGAGCGGCCGGACAAATTGCAGAGTGAGTACCATTAACACTACTGAAGCATTTTCGATATGAATGCCCTTGTTTAAGTCGGCTAAGCGAAGCTCGTAATCGCGTGCGAATTTAACTTGAGTTATTTTTTGTCTCGCTTTTTCAAGCATATCTTCGGATGAATCAATGCCAACAAATCTCACACGTGCGTCATTAGGCAGAAAGTGGTCAATGGCAAAAAATGAATTACAGGTAGAGCACCCGAGGTCAAAAATCTGACTTCCATCGCAGGCGAAGTCGGCGGCGATTTCACCGATTATTCTTTGAATCTCGCCGTAGAACGGCACCGACCGGTTGAGCATGTCGTCGAAGACGGCGGCGGTCTTCTCACCAAAATCAAAATCGGTGACGTGCGCCTGGGGACTGGCGAAAATCTTGTCATCAAAGGACTGGTATAACGTTTTATCGGGCGAGATATGTTTCTTCTCAGAACTAACCTCAGCAAGCACAGGATTCTTGCCGTGGTTTTTCCTGTTTGTCTTAGCGTACATTTTCATCGCTCCTTAAGATAAACCACGCTTTGCCTTATGTGTATCGCCCTAATTCTAATCGACACCGGCTAATACAGCAAAGAAATTTCTGGAGGAAAAACAGCACATGAGGAAAATAGAAGTGTTAGCAAGCTTATATTTATGCTCAACTTATAAAAGCAAGAACGGAGAGGGCGGGATTCCGAAACGACATCGGGCCCTCCGCTTCGCTTCGTGTCAAACCCGCGTTCTGACGCTTCGCGTCAGGCGTATTGCGGTGCCTGGATATTCTTGAGCAGTAGAAAGGCGAACAGTTGACCGCAGATTCGCATTTTCACCTGCCTGCCCCTGTATGCTTGTGGCCGGGGTTCCCCTGTTCAAACGCTCTCCGTAAGGAGCCCTAAGGACAACTGCTCTGTTAGCCAAGGGCCAACGGAGAGGGCGGGATTCGAACCCGCGGTACGGCAAGCCGCACACACGCTTTCCAAGCGTGCTCCTTAGGCCACTCGGACACCTCTCCGGCACTACCTATCATTGATTATTGATAATTGATGAATCTGGTCAAGGGGCCAGGGATTTTGTATGACGCAGCACCGTATTAACGACCCCCTCCCAGACCTCACAGTTACCGTAATTAAATGAATCCAAGTAATCAAGGAACGACTCGAAGGGGATGGCCTTAAGTATCTCAGAATAAGCTTCCTTCAAAACAAGCTGGTAATCGGCCAATATGCGAAAACCTATTTTTCGCTTTTCAAGTTCGGATACACCCGCCTTGTACTTACTAACCACCTTCTCGACGTATTTATCCCGCAAATTGAAGTCTTCCCAGAAGCTCCAGTTCTGCTTTGCTAATTTTGAGAAATTCATCCATTCCGAGTCCTCCTTCGGATGAACCGTGCCCATACTGCGGGCATCTTTATACGTCCAGACAGACCATGATATTCCGTATTTTTTATAAATTTCAAGGACATCGCTGAGCATGCTTTCATGCCGGGCCCTGTCGCCATAATTATACAAGGCCCCCGTCTCTCCACACCATACAGGCCGTTTCAGTCTTTCAAATATATCCCTTAAAGAGACGTTTTTAAAAAGAGTACGTTCAATTTTTTCCTCCTGGTTTTGCTTCGTATATAAGTGTTGGTGCAAAAACGGGTAAAAATGAAAACTGCACGCGACGTTCGGGTCCTCAAACGGCTCGAATAACTCGAACCTGGCGGCGTACATATCGCCTTCGACAAACAGAAGATGGTTCTTGTCTACCTTGCGAATCTCACTAATAAGGTCTGTAAAAAACTGATTCACAATTCCATTATCCTGAATCAGCACAACTGGTTCGTTCAGCAAATCGAAGCCCGTCACCCATCTGTTGGATGCATAGCGTTTCGCAATATATTTCCACAGCGATATGGTTCGCTTACGAAAATCAGCGTATTCCCAAAACAGACTTTCTCCTACAGCATTATCAGAATGCCAATCCGGATTTTGTCCGCCCGGGGCGGCGTGAAGGTCCAAAACGGCATAGAGCTTGTATTGCTCACATAATCGCAATACCCTGTCAATTTCTTCAAATCCCTGCTCGATATATGAGTACGGCTGCTGGTCGTTTTCGAAGAGTCGGTAATTAAACGGGATTCTGAGTGTATTAATTCCAAGGCCCTTTAAAAATGCAAAATCATCCTCGTCAACCATTGACTTATAAAACTTTTTCCAAAATATCTCTGCTTTCTTTTCTCCGTATGCGACAGCAACTGCAGTTCGGATTTGCGAATCTGTGCCGGGAATGCCGAGCATAAAATGTTCGAGATTTAACCAGGAGCTGATACCATAGCCGCACAAGGTTATTTTTTCGTCATTAAGGTAAAAATCTCTATCCCTGACTCTCATAAAACCATTGCTCATTTTTAATCCTGTTCTTTAGTAAGCGATTATTCGTCCTGATCGAAATTTTATATCCTTCCTCGGTCATCTCTCCGGAGCCATTTTTTATTGATTATTGATTATTTACTATTTATAAAGAATTATCAAGCAGAACCCGCTATTTACTTATTGTATAAAAGGGACTCTTTCTTCAGGTGCATACTAATTGCTTAATGCGCTAAAATAAAAGATAATTATAATTCTAAATAAATTAGGAGATAAAAAATGAACGATGAACAAATCAAGACAACAAACAATGATTCAGACGACTTGTCACTGTGCTCAATGTTCCACGACTTTTATAACAGAAGGATGCTTTCTGTAGTGATTCTTGTGTGGCTTTGGGCTATTATCTTCATTACCGGGGCCGTTTACAGCGGTATCCAGTTCTTCAACACCGACCGGCTCAGGGACCAGATAATGTTCGCTGTCATTTTCATCTGCTGTTTCGAGGGCGTTGTGCTGATAAAGATTTTCGCCTGGCAGATGATACACCGCAACACTATCAAGAGGCATATAAAGCGGCTGGAGCTTAGAATTGCCGAATTAAGCAAGTCAATAAAATCTAAATGATTGTAAATCCTATTTTTTGAAAGGGGACGAAAATGGCTATGTTAAAAATCAGTCTGTGGGTAACCGGCATTGCATGCCTGCTGTCGGTTCCCGGAATTTTCATGCCCGTCTCAAGCTGGCAACCTGTTACCGAATTCTTCGGAGTAGAGACGCTGCCGGACTCACCGCTGTTTGTTTATATGATTCGTTTGATGTGCGCCACATACGCGGGGACAGGAATCTACTTCATCATCCTGGCCCTGCGGCCTATGAAATACGGCGTGCTGGTGCCCTTCTCAGGCCTTGCAAGCATATTTCTCGGCGTGGTCTGCTGGATGACAGGAAAGGAAGCAGCAATGCCTGCCAAGTGGTATCTGAGTGACTCTTTAAGCGCCCTGATTCTGGGCGTTTTAATCCTGCTGTTCTGGCAACGGGCAAAGAAAACTGCCACTGCGAAGTCTGCTTCTTAACCGCCTCGGACAGTTCGGTTCAAATGTTATATTCGCCTTTGTCCCGGCGTCGCAGGAAAAACGGCTGGAGCTTCGCATCGCCGAGCTGAGCGAGACAATTAAAAGTATGTAGCCAATAATCAGATTTTTATGTCTAAGGAGAAACCATGAAAACAGTACGACAAATTGGTTCATTGGCGTTCGTCGTGGGACTGTTCGTAACAGTTTTTGCCGGGGTGCCGTGGCATGTGATAGTGGCCGATGACCCCGTTGTGCCCTTGTGGCTGAGGACAGCGGTCTTCTGCCTTCTGGGTGGAATCCTTGTCGTCCTTGTGACACTGGCCCTTGAACAGACCACAAAGCAGGCAAAAGCACAGATGTCACTGCAAGCCGAGCCCGACAACTCGGTTCTCCTGTTGAATTCGGCGGAAGTACCAGGCCGAGCAACGCGCGAGATTCTGGGTCTGGTCCAGGGCCATACGGTCTTTGCCATCTGGATTGGTAAGGACCTGTCGGCCATAGTCAGGTTAATTCTCGGCGGTGAACTGACTGAATACACAGAGATGATGGGAATGGCCCGCACAGCAGCCACCAACAGGATGGTTGCCGAGGCAGCACAGATGGGAGCGGACGCGATAATCAACGTTCGATATATGACTACCAGTGTCATCGGCAGCGCCGCGGAACTTTTAGTATACGGAACTGCCGTAAAACTCAGTAAGTAGCTCGAGCTTGTAATTTTTTGAAAGGGGACGAAAATGGCATTGTTGAAAATCACTTTGTGGGTGACGGGGATAGCGTGTCTTCTGGTGATACCCGGAATATTCACGCCCGTCGAAAGCTGGCAACCCGTTACCGAATTCTTTGGAGTAGAAACGCTGCCGGATTCACCGCTGTTTGTTTATATGGTTCGTTTGATGTGCGCCACATACGCGGGGACAGGAATCTACTTTATCATCCTGGCGATTCGACCTATTAAATACGGAGTGCTGGTGCCATTCTCAGGCGTGGCGTCGGTATTGCTCGGCGTGGTCTGCTGGATGACAGGAAAGGAAACAGCAATGCCTGCCAAGTGGTATCTGAGTGATTCTTTAAGCGCATTGATTCTGGGCGTTTTAATCCTGCTGTTCTGGCTGATAGCAAAAAAGCCGAAGGCCAAGAGCATATAATTTAAAAACCGATTTTGCGGATAATAGTCACTGAAATTGCTATTGAGGGAATTGCAGGGGTTACAGTTTTCTCAATTTAAGGGGAGATGAACTTATGCAATATCGGGAGCTGGGACACACGGGTTGGAAGGTTTCCGAAATCAGTTTCGGCTGCTGGGCGATTGGCGGGTCGTGGGGCCCCGTCGAAGACAGCGAATCTCTGGCCGCCCTGCATCGGGCCATAGAGCTTGGCGTCAATTTTTTCGATACCGCAGATGTTTACGGCGACGGCCGGAGTGAACGTCTGCTGGCGAAACTGCGTAAAGAACACGGCGAGACCATCCATATCGCCACCAAGGCAGGCCGACGATTAAACCCGCACACGCCGGAAGGATACAACCGTAAAAACCTAACGGCCTTCGTCGAGCGCAGCATTAAAAACCTCGATACAGAGGCCCTTGATTTGCTTCAGCTACATTGTCCGCCCGTTCAGGTCTATTATATGCCGGAGGTGTTCGGGGCGCTCGATGAGCTGGTCAAGGCGGGTAAAATCCGCTACTACGGCGTCAGTGTCGAAAAGGTCGAAGAAGCACTCAAGGCAATCGAGTACCCTAACGTTCAAACCGTGCAAATCATCTTTAATATGTTTCGCCAGCGGCCCGCCGAACTTTTCTTCGAGCAGGCCAAAAAGCGTAAAGTCGGTATTCTGGCCCGAGTGCCGCTGGCCTCAGGTATGCTTACAGGGAAGCTCAAATCCGATACTGCTTTTGCGCCCGACGACCATCGGAATTTCAACCGCGAAGGCCAGGCCTTCGATAAGGGCGAGACGTTTTCCGGCGTCGATTACGAGACCGGCCTGAAGGCCGTTGATGAGCTTAAAGCCATATGTCCTTCGAAAATGACTATGACGCAATTTGCCCTGCGATGGATTCTGATGTTCGATGCCGTAACGTGCGCCATTCCCGGCGCCAAGCGGCCGGCGCAGGTCGAACAAAACTGCACCGCTGCGGATTTCCCTCCTCTCTCTGAGGAGGTTATGGCCAAAGTACGTGCAACCTACGACCACCACATCCGCGAATTAGTGCATCATTACTGGTAAAGCCGGCTGAAAGCAGCTATTGATTGTTCTTGTCATTGTCACGCCGCCGGGCGAAAAAACCCTGCAGCAACTCGCTGCATTCGTCGGCCAATATACCGCTTGTAACTTCGACGCGATGATTGAGACGAGTATCCTGCACTATATTATACAAGCTTTTTACAGCGCCGGTTTTGGGGTCATCGCAGCCATAGACCAGCCGGTCAACACGGGCCAGAACCAAAGCGCCGGCGCACATACAGCAGGGTTCGAGAGTAACGTAGATTGTGCAGTCGTCGAGATGCCAGTTTTCGAGGGCCGAGGCCGCCTGGGTAAGTGCGATGATTTCCGCGTGGGCCGTCGGGTCCTGCAATTGCTCCCGCTGATTATATGCCTTTGCAATTATGGTATCTTTGTGAACAATCACCGCCCCTATGGGCACGTCGCCATTCTCCTCGGCGATTCTCGCCTGGTCGATGGCAATTCGCATATACTGCTCATCAGGAATCGATTTCGGAACGGAATCAGAAACTGGCTCAATCATAATCGAAAGTTGAACAGTAGAGTAGTTGACCGCCCCCGCTGCTGTCTTGTGACAGCAAGACGCGGGGGCTCCATTTTGACCGACTACGCCGGTCAAAATACCCCCAAGGGGAGTCGAACCCCTGTCTCCAGGATGAGAACCT
>CAYNVP010000103.1:0-9109 GCA_964400665.1 uncultured Pirellulales bacterium
CGTCGCCGGCGTACCGGCCAAGGTCATCGGCGAAGCCGGCTGCGAACAGCCGGCAAGGTGGTCACACAGCGCTTGGGCAGAGAACCTACCATTGAGGAGATCGCAAAAGAAGCCGAGATGAGCATCGAGGAGGCGCGCAGGGTAATGAAAATGTCCCGTCACCCGATATCGCTTGACAGGCCCATCGGCGACAGCGAAGACAGCAACTTCGGCGATTTCATCGAAGACAGCGAGGTCGATTCCCCCGTTTCAACTGCGACGCAGTCAATGCTCAAGGAGCGAATCGACCATATCCTCAAGACCCTGTCCTACCGCGAGCGGGAAATCATCAAGCTGCGTTACGGTATCGGGGACGGCTACACCTATACACTCGAAGAGGTCGGCAGAATCTTCAAGGTCACGCGAGAGCGCGTCCGGCAGGTCGAGGCCAAGGCCATACGAAAGCTTCAGCACCCCGTCCGCGCCAGGAAACTGGAGGGATTCCTGGACCACAAACACCGCGTGCCTTTGTCCTGAAGACCGGATAGCAGACGCGAGGTGCGGCAAAGGCGATATGAACTGTCGGGGGGTGAATTTTGCCTGCCTGGCCCTGCAATGCGGCAGTCGGGTGCCCGTGCGATTCTTTCGTTTACAGTTCTTCCCAGTTTGAGAAGCCGGCGAAAATCCTGGTGCCGCCGCGAGGCAGTCCGGGCGGGCAGGTTTCCTGATTTCGAACCCTTTCGTCGTAATTGACAATCATCTGATAATGCCTGAGAGTAGAAATCTGAGTTGCGTTCAGCGCCGCGCCTGAGTCTGCATCCAACCACGTACCTGTTTGACTGTCATATCGTGCGGGCTTGTTTTCGGCAGAGCGGCCGCTGCCCATGGTGTACCAGTCCCGCTCGACGTTTACCTGTCCCGCTGCGGCAAAGGAGCCATTGACCGTAAATCCCGTATCAGGTTCGGCAGACCGGCGGGTAATAGGGTCGGTATTAAAAAGGAAATCGTTGCCTGCGTACATCATTGCCGAGAAGATGCCCATTACTCCCTGAACCGGGTCGCCGAAATAGATGTTGCCTCCGCTGATTAGATTGCCCGAATCGTCGTATTTGCCGAGGGCCACCAGCCCGAGCAGGCTGTTCTCGTTTGCATATTCCATGTTGTCGCAAATATGTATGTTACCCGTCGTAACTATAGTCACCCTTCCATTCATTTTAAAGCCATACGTCGGCAAACTGTGCACCCACAAATCACCGTCAATATAATAGACCCTGTCGTTGCCGGCGTTGATAGGAGTATCTCCTGTTTTCGGACTTCCAAATACGAATCCTGAGGATGGTTCGAAGAAATAGTCATTCCCCGTCGTGCCAGCGCATTCGGCACTTCTGTCGGAAGGATTCTTGACAAAGACGTCCCGCAGTTCGTTGCCCACAGGCAGGTATCCTTGTGAAACACCGGCATCCTCGAATATCTGTGTCACATTGTGTGTATTGTTATTTTCGTAGTCCATCGCCGTTAAATCTATCGGGTCGGGTTCGTCGGCGTTCGGGTTTCTTGCACCTGATATGCTGGCGCTTCCGACGACATTAATACTGCCGGTCGCACCGACGTCACCGTTTAGGCCATAGGTATTTGGCGTAGGCGCAGGGATGACCCGGCTTTGCTCATACATATAAACGTCTCCATTTACGACGATGTTGCCGCTGATGATGTCTTTTCCGCCCTTTTCCTTCCTCCCGCTTGCGACAGGATTGCCGGTGCCTCTTAGCTGCAAGGCCCAGCTTGCTCCCGAAGAGTTCATTGCATAGATAGCGTTTTCAAAGGGTGCGGCGAGGAAGGTTGCCTGCACGCGAATTCTTTTCTGGACCGTGCCTGATGTGCCCGTTGCAATCGCGTAACAGGGATAACTGCTGGTGTCGAGGACAACGCTGAAGCTTCCCTGTTCAAGTGACCCCTCCAGAGTGTTATCGATGTCTTGGAGTACGACCGGTGTTTGGAGGGTTTCCGACAGTTTGGCAAGTCCGGCCTCGGCCAGATAGAAGGCCCTTGTTTTGTCGGTGTAGATTCTGCCGAGTATTGCCTCATGTTCGCCGAGGGTTAGTATGCCGAGACCTATGATGGCAAAAATGATGGCGACTATTATCACCGCCACGAGAATAGCGCCTTTTTCTCGTCTATACATATTCGGTTCTCCTTCAGTTCTCCAATGCTGCCGTTAAAAGGTTCGGCCGGCAAATACCGTCGAGCCGCTTATAATTCTTCCCAGTTTGAGAAGCCGGCAAAAATCCTGGTGCCGCCGCGAGGCAGTCCGGGCGGGCAGGTCTCCGGGTTTCGAACCCTTTCGTCGTAATTGATTATCATTTGATAATGCCTCAGGGTGGAAATTTGCGTTGAGGTCAGAATTGTTCCTGTCACGCTGTCAACCCATTGGTCTGTTTGCGAGTTATATCGGGCCGCTTTGGCCGAGCTACTGCTTGTTGCATTGTACCAGTCCCTCTCAACCACAACCTGGTTCATCGCTGCAAAGGAGCCATTGACTATAAATCCCGTCGTTGGTTCTGCCGATTTACGGCTTACGGGGTCGCTGTTGTAAAGGAAGTCATTGGCAGCAAACATCATTCCGGCGACGGTGTACATTGTTCCGTAGCGCGGGTCGCCGAAAAAGATATCGCCTCCGCTTATACGGTTACCCGAGCTGTCATATTTGCCAAGTGCCACAAGGCCGAGCATACTGCCGGAGTCCGCGTATTTCGTATTGTCGCAGATGTGGATATTACCCGTCGCCACGATTGTCACTTTTCCATCTATGTTGAAGCCGTATGTGGGCTTGCTGTGTATCCACACGTCGCCGTCAACATAATAGATTCTGTCGGTGCCCAGGTGAAGCGGAGTTGGGGCATCTTTTTGGCTTCCGCCGCCCGAAACAGATGATGGCTCGAGGAAATAGTCGTCCCCCGTCGTAGAGGCGCATTCGTCGCTTCTGTCAGAAGGGTTTTTCACAAAGACGTTTCGCAGTTCATTGCCCGATGGCAGGTAACCTGAAGAAACTCCGGCTGACTGGAAGATTTGAGCGACGTTATGGGTATTGTTATTTGCGTAGTCCATTGCTATTACGTTAATCGGGTCGGGTTCTTCCGCGTTCGGATTGGTTGAGCCGGATATATGAGCACTACCCAGAACGGAAATGTTTCCGGTTGCGCCGACATCGCCTTGCAGATTCCATACGTTTGGCGCGAGCGCAGGATTGACCTGGCTTTCCCCATACATAAAGACGTCTCCGTCCACAACCATGTTTCCGCTGATTATGTCTTTTCCGCCCTTTTCTCCACTCCCGCTTGCAACAGGATTTCCGGTGCCTCTTAGCTGAAAAGACCAATTGCTTCCGCTGAAGTTCATGGCATAAACGGCATTTTCAAAAGGAGCCGCCAGGAAATTCACCCGCACGCGAATTCTCTTCTGGACAGTGCCTGATGAACCCTTTGAAATCGCATAGCAGGGGCTGCTGTTGGTGTCAAGTACGACGAGGTAGTTGTTCTGCTCAATCGACCCCTGCAGAGTATTGTCCACCTTATCCAGTGTCACCGGTTTTTGGAGGGTTTCCGACAGTTTCGCCAGTCCGGCTTCGGCCAGATAGAAGGCCCTTGTTTTGTCGGTGTCGATTCTGCCGAGTATTGCCTCCTGTTCGGCCAAAGTAAGGACGGCAAGACTTATAATTGTGAAGATGATGGCGACTACTATCACCGCCACGAGAACAGCGCCTTTTTCTTTTCTAAGCATAATGATTTTATCCTCCATTACAGTCCAGCCGAGTAATTTCGCATCATTGTCGTTGATACAAAGCGGGCCTCACAGTTGCCGTCGAGCAGCTCAAGGCCCACAATGACCTTGCTGCCATCGACGTTAAAATCGGCCTGTTCAACAACGCCATCGAGCAGCGTCTGTTCATCTTCTCCGTCGAGCTGGTATCGCAGGTCCTTTTGACCGGGAAGAAACCAGAATCTTATCCACCCCGCGCCGTGATATATCGTGACGCCGTTGCCGTCCATGTCAAGCTGGGCCTGGGTGGCGCCTTTTATCGACTGCTTGATTTTCAAATTTGCGTATGAGGCGTCTCTTTGCAGGTTCGCCTGCTGCAATCCGCGGTTCAGCGACCTTTGTCCGAATACCATAATGATTGCCATGGCGAAGAATACGATGCACGCTGCGGAAAATGCGATTACCAGTTCTATCAGCATGAGTCCCGCGGCTCTCCTGTTCCTGCCGAGTGTCCTGATTTTTGCATATTGTTTTCGCATATTTTATGGACCTATATAAGTAACGATTTTCGCTTCGTGCGAGTCTTGGGCCATTCCCACCCACGTTATGGTCACGGCGACTTTTTTGCAGGGTTTGGGCACATTCGCCGAAGGCACCCCGGTAAGCTCTATCTTAACGTGTCTGTGATAGGTAAGCCCGTACAGGGGAAACTCTTCGTCCTCCTCACCCTCGGCCAGGCCGGAGTAGCCGACCGCTTTGGTCTCTTCGATTTTCTGAGAGGCCAGTTGAGCAGCTGCCTGATAGTGTCGCTGGCTGACAATATACCGCCTTCCTGTAACATACGATGTTGAAGTGCCCAAGAGGACTATTATCAAAATAGTAATGGCCAGCATAAGCTCTATCAAAGCCGACCCTGCTCGGAGCCCCTTTTTCATTGCGAAATTGATTTTCACTGTTTGAGCTTTCCCCCTGGATTTTAGTATCGAATACACTTGCGGCTCTCCCTCAAGTTTCTTGAAAAATTTACCTTGCTGGTTGGCCCTTTATTCCCCAAGAGCCGACCTCCTCTCCAGCCTGGCGATGCAGTTGGTATCCAGCCATCCTGGCGGGGTGTTGCAGGAATCTATATAAATTATAAGAGCAGTTCGCCTTTGTGCCAAATCGGCTGGTTTGGCCTTTACCTTTAGGTCGGCTTGCCGAATAATTATCGGCCGTTGTGTCCGGCGACGAATTATCGGGGGTATCTGCCCCGTTTGGACCGTTAAAATTTATTGATTTTTGTCTGGATTATATACCGTCTTGTGATACAATGGCAGCCAAGTTTAGCGTATTCCTGCGTCCCTTGGGAGTATGCGCTTAGAAATAATGTGAGGGGCATGGTATGTTTGAGGCCGATTTTGGCCAAAGGAGCAGAAGTGAGTACAGGTACAGTAAAGTGGTTTAACGGCAAAAAAGGTTTCGGTTTTATTATTCCCGACGAGGGCGGCGAGGACCTGTTCGTCCATCACTCGGAGATTAAGATGGGCGGCTATGCCGACCTGAAGGAAGGCCAGAAGGTGGAATACGAGGTTGGCCAGGGCAAGAAAGGCCCCTGTGCCGTCAGCGTCGTTCCGCAATAGTGCACCGCTGATATGCCGAACAAAAGGGTTTTGCAATAAAGCGAAGCCCTTTTCTTTTATCGAACACCAGACATTTGCTTAAACGCAGGCCACGAGCCGCGAACAATTCCCGGTTTTATTGCCGGGGATAAAATGAGGTCTTGGCAACGCAGGCGGGATATGGGATAATTCAACCTGCGAAGTGATTAAGGGTTTCTGACTCGTCTTGGCCGGCATGGTCCGTGTCCGCCCTGGCAAGCCGAAGGAGAGTCGGGAGGCGAGCGAAGGCGTCGAGCCGCAGCTGGGAAAGGATGGGTGTGCAGGGATTATTATTACGTTTTGGCAACTGGCTTCGTCGCCGCCGAGAGGCGGCCCACGGCGACTATGTTCCGCCTCATCTATCGGACGAGGGGCTGATGGTGGACAACGCCGCGACAGGCGGCGCTGAACAGTCTGCCGTTAAAGCCGTTGCCGTGCGCGGCAAAAGCGAATCGATTGAAAAGCTTCAGGCCGGTTTCGACAGTTTAATTGAACAGCTAAGCGGCATTAACGACCACCTTCGCAGACAGGTCGCCCAGCACGAAGACCTTGTGGCGCGGATAGACCAGCTTCCGCGGTTAGTGGAGAGTTTCCCCGCCTCTGTCGAGAACCAGAAGGTATTGACCGAACAGCTCATCGAGCAATTGAAGTCGAACCTGCTGAAAGACCAGCAAATGCTCGCGACTATCGAGAAAATTCCCACGGAGTCGGCGAAGCAGACGGACGCACTCGGCAATATTGACCGGCAGCTTGCCGCTGCGGCGGATGTCGATGTCCAGATGACCGAGACGTTCAACAAATTCAATCAGGCGCTTGGAAAAATCAACCAGAGCACGCAGGAGCACACAGACGGCATAGTGCAGATGAGCCGGACGTTTGCGGCCAGCGACAGATACCTGAAGTTCATCGTGTCGCGGCAGAACAGATGGTTTATGTGGCTGTTTTTTATCGCCATAGGCGTCTGCGTCGTTGTTATACTCATATTCTTCGGCATCATTTTTTACCTGGCGAGATAGCGAGATCGGTTTTGAGCTGGAATATTGAAGAAATTTTACGGTTTTTTGTTGCAAGGTTAGTAGAGCAAAGGTAGAAGAGGGGAGGCCATAAACCACGTTGGGTTTATGACGGTGAATCCCAATGTGGTTCACCGCTCTTTGGAAAAGTAATAGACCGACCGCGGGTTAATTAAAAGGGAACACGGTTAGAAGCCGTGACGGACCCGCCGCTGTAAGCGTTCGTTTCGATTCATATTCGAAAGTCCGAAAGCAATAAGGCCACTGTTCGGCACTAATTTTTTGAAAAGGGAAATCAGTGCTGGATGGGAAGGCGGCTTGAGGTAGGGCGCGAGTCAGAAGACCTGCCTGTGGTTGGCTAATGGTTAACCCCGTGAGATAAATAATTTGAAAAACCGGACAAAAGCATAAGCTGGTTATCTCACGGGGTGAACGGAGTTCTCGCGGAATGGAACCCAGCCAATTTTCTATTTATGATTTTCTATTTATTATTTTTGCTGGCACCTGAATCATCGCCCAAAACTGGTGCCGGGACAAATAGAAAATAATAAATTAAAAATAGAAAATAACAGGCCGTCGTTTCCTTTGCGGGAACGACGGCCTTTTTATTTTGTTCACCCCCGTGAGATAAGGTGTCGGGGAAAAGATTGATTTCGCTGATTTGTTATCTCACGGGGTGAATTGTTGCCTCGCGGTAAGGCAAAAACGAACGATGCGGCTTTGTGTGAATGAAAGGAAAGAGTTATGGTTACCAAAGGATTGGTGAGCGTGGTTTTGACGTGTGCGGTTGTTACAGGCGTGCACGCGGGGCCGCAGGACTGGCCCGGGTATGGTCATACGATGACTCGATGTTCGATTTCGGTTGACGGGCCTAACGTGATTGACGTCAATACCCTTGAATGGGTAGCCGACGAAGACCCGCAGGACCCGTGCTATTATGTGGAGTTTGAAAATGCAACGGGGCCGATTGTTTACGACAGAAAGGTTTACGCATACGCAAGGTATTACAATGAATCAAGCGAATATACAAACAGCCAGATAGTGGCATACGACGCCAACTCGGGTGAGACGTTGTGGGCGACGCCGATTGATAAAGCTGCGTGGGATTCGTGGTCGAGTCCGTGTATTGATACAAAGCATAATACGGTGCTTATTGGCTCGGGCACGAGGGTATTTGCGCTGGATAGCAACAGCGGCGAAGAGGTTTGGACAACGCCGCTGGACCAGAACGTTGTAAACGCATCTGTTTGCGTAGCGGCTGATTTGCCTCACGCACGAGCATTTATTACGGATTATGACGATATGTTTGCCGGGACGGGTAAATTCTACTGTATCAACCTCGATGCGAATGAGCCGGGCAATCCATATCAGCCGGGAGATATTGTATGGTCACAGGTCGTAGGTAATACCAGCGGCAACACTGCGGCTTACGGTAACGGAGTCGTCTATGTCGCAAGCATAGGCACCGACTTTAGCGGCTGCATACGCGCTTACGACGCGACGGCCACTTCCGACGTGCAATTTTGGGAAGTCACAAATCCCGAAGGTTTTTGGGGCGGGGTAGTCGTTACGAAGGAGGGGTTCTTATACGCGGCTACTTATGACTTCTGGGGCGAGGAGGACAACTCGACGCTATTCAAGATTGATTGCGCCGACGGCAATGTTATCCGGTCGGTTCCGACGGAGCGCACCGACGCGATGCCTGTGGTTGTTGGTGATAAGATTTATATAAGCGGCGGAATCAACGATTACGGTTCACGAACGAAGGTGGAGGCGTATCAGGATAATGGCAGCAGCGCGAGCAAATTGTGGGAGACGGGCGCGGGTATAGACGTGGGCGGGCTGACGAATCAGCCGGCGTATGCGAACGGCAAGCTGTATGTCGGAGCGGCGTTGGTGAACGGGACATATACCGAGTTATACATTCTGGATGTCTCGAAAGAGCCGAATGATGCCGGCTTTGTCATCGCTCACTACGAAGACAGCAATTGCGGGAGCAGTCCTGCGGTTACTTATGAGAGTATCTACACGATTGGTTATGACGGCCTGTTCAAGTTTCATCAGCCGGCGTTTCTGGGTGACATCAGAAAAGATAATGAAATAGACACATACGATTTGGATGAGTTTGCAGATGCTTGGCTGTATGAGGGGCCGATTGGCGTGAAACGCTCGGATTTGGACTTAGACGGCGACGTTGACTTTGCGGATTTTGTGTTGCTGGCCAATGAGTGGAGGAAAGAATTATCAAGCGAATAAGAGCGTTTACTCTCGTTGAGCTGGTTTTAGTGATAGGCATCATCGGCTTGGTGATGGCGATGATGCTTCCATCACTTGGCAGGGCAAGAGGCAAGGCCAAAGCGGTTGTCTGCGCGAGCAACGTAAGACAGCTCGGTATTGCCTGGACTTGTTATGCGGGGGATTACGATGGTTTCGCAATGCCGACCGAGAGCAGTGAAAGGAGATACTGGTGGGGAAAGGTCCTGCCCGACGGTATCGACCATAAAGAGGGATTCATCTGGCCATACCTGAAAAGCGGGCTTAAAGAGGGCAGTGTTTATGAGTGTCCTGAGCAGCGGTTCGGAAGCTACGGTCTTCAGGGTAAACCATTAGGTGAGCCGGACGACGAGAAATGGATTACGAGCACTTACGGCTATAACGAATACTATCTGTGCCCGTCTCTGAGCGGCTGGCCGGAGATACGAAACCGGCCCTGGCAGAAGATTG
>CAYNVP010000104.1:0-2102 GCA_964400665.1 uncultured Pirellulales bacterium
CATGAGCAGGCAGACGGTGAGCATATTCTGAAGCTCCCAGCCCTGGGGGGCGTCGAAGGTCTTATCCATAACGTAACGCTGCCAGAAATGGATGATTTCCTGGGCTTCTTTTAACGGCTGGGCTTTTCGAGTAATTCCTGCGTTTCTCCACATAAGTGCGCGGAGGGAGTTTCTGACGTCGGCTGTGTCGAGACGGGTGCGGTCGGAATGTGGGATTTCGTATTTTATTATTGTCTGGCAGGAGGTGCGTGGTCGGTCTTTTTGGCTGAGGGCTGCCTGACCCGCGATTCTGCCGAAGACAAGACCTTCGAGGAGCGAGTTACTGCCAAGGCGGTTTGCGCCGTGCAGACCCGTCGAGGCAACCTCGCCGCAGGCGTAAAGGTTTTCTATGCTGGTTTTGGCTAAACTATCGGTTTTTACGCCGCCGACCATATAGTGGGCGCTGGGGCGGACAGGGATGAGGTCTTTGCTGATATCGATATCGAAGCTTTCGCACAATTCACTTATGACGGGAAATCTACTGGTGAAGTATTGCTTATCGAGGTGGCGGACGTCGAGATAGACGTGGGTTGATTTTGTTTTGAGCATTTGTTCGAGAATGGCCCGGCTGACGACGTCTCGCGGGGCGAGCTCGGCGGCTGGGTTGTAATCCTTCATAAATGCCCTGCCTTTGGCATCTCGCAGGACGGCCCCTTCGCCGCGGAGGGTTTCTGTAATCAGTGTGCGTGATGCTCCGGCGATGTAAAGCGTTGTCGGGTGGAACTGGAGAAATTCGAGGTCTCGCAGGACTGCGCCTGCACGATAGCAAATTGCAAGGCCGTCGGCGGTGGCGCAGGAGGGGTTTGTGGTTTCGCGGTAGAGTTGGCCTGCCCCGCCCGTTGCGAGGATTGTATTTGCGGCCCAGATAATCCGTGTTCCCTTTTCCCTGTGCCAGCCGATAACGCCGAGACATTTATTGTCCGCCGTTAGCAAGTCGATGGTAAAGAAGTTCTCGATGATTTTGATATTTCGCTGCTGTCGCGTCTTTGCGATGAGGGTCTGGGCGATGATTTTACCCGTTTCGTCGCCGTGTGCGTGAGCGATTCTGGCGTGGCTGTGGCCGCCTTCGAGTGTAGTGGCGATTTTGCCGTCGGTGAGGTCAAAGGCGGTTCCCCAGTCGAGAAGCTGGCGGATAAGCTGCGGCCCCTGCCGGACAACCAAATCCACCGTTTCTTCATCGCATAAGCCGCAGCCGGTGCGCAGGGTATCCGCAATGTGTGATTCGAAAGAGTCATCTTTATCGAGAACTGAGGCGATTCCGCCCTGTGCGTGCCAGGTGTTGCTGTCCTCGACGGTGCCTTTTGTGACGACAATAACATTGCAGTGCCGGGCGGCCTCGATGGCGGCGCGAAGGCCGGCTATACCGGCCCCTATGACGAGGCAATCGGTCGATTGCTGATGAGTCGAGACCGAGTCAATATCGACAAGATAGCGTCTGAAGTCCAACGACTGAGTCATTGCGTTTTTACTTTCGACTAAACCGGCATCTCGTTGGCGTCTGGGGCATTCGGCTCACTTGGCTCGATGTGTTTCAGGTCGGTGGGGTCGCCGAACAAATCTTCGTCGTTGGCATGCTGTCTAATAAACTGCTGAAGCTGCTGCGTCGGAGCGGTTATTACGACGCGGTCGTCTTCGATGATTTCGTGTTTTAAGAGATTCGGGTCATCGGCCAGCATTTTCCCGAGTTTATCGGGGTTCATCGCCCGCATTTTAAGAGTGGGCCGGATTTGCTCGATTTTCAAGAACGTGTGTGCGGGAACAAGATGGGCCTTGTAGAAATCGTTCGCCTGAGTCAGGATATCGCCCGGATACAGGTCGAGAAACGTCATCCCGTTAATTTTGCCCAGCGCGCCTGTGAACAGGCCTTTTTTACCATCCTTCTCGATGTAGATGACTTCGTATAAATTGTTGGGGTCGGTTTTTTGTGTGAATTGCCAGGTTTCCTCGGAGTCATCGGCCCAGGTGCCGAGAAGTTGCGGTTCGAAGAAAACGTCCTTGTCGGTGAACAGCGAATGAAGAGACGGGACGCAGCCGGCGAGGATGCCTGCAAGCAAATAAAAGAG
>CAYNVP010000104.1:2202-9000 GCA_964400665.1 uncultured Pirellulales bacterium
GCGAATGAAGAGACGGGACGCAGCCGGCGAGGATGCCTGCAAGCAAATAAAAGAGCGCTTTTTTAAGTTTCATATTTGTTCTCCTTAAATCAATTCGGAATTATAGTATTGTAGCAATTCCACAGGCGGTAGCAATAAGGGAATGTGCAACGGTGAATTGATTTGCAAAAGTGTGGTGTTGCGGGGATTATTACTGCTATGTATGGCACGGCTTCCGAGAATGTGTTTGGCAATCGGCGGCAGGAAATGGTCGAGCGCGACCTGAAAGGTCGCGATATCAGTGAGGCAGGTGTGCTTTCGGTGATGGGTCGGCTGCCCCGAGAGGAGTTTGTGCCGGAGTCGTACCGTTGGCAGGCATACGCCGATTGTCCGCTCCCGATTGGGATGGGGCAGACGATTTCGCAGCCGTATATCGTTGCGCTGATGACGCAGGAGCTTCGGCTGAATAATTTCTGCGAGGTCCTGGAAATCGGCACGGGCAGCGGGTATCAGACGGCTATTCTGGCGAAGCTGGCGAAGAGGATTTACACAATCGAGCGTTTCTCGGAGCTCTCGGCCAAGGCGCAGGCGGTCCTGGGGCGATTAGGATTTACGAACGTCGAATATTGTATCGGCGACGGCAGCGCCGGCTGGCCCTTCTCCGCTAACGCTACGAAGGGCAGGCCCGAAAAGAGAATGTTTGACCGAATCATGGTTACGGCGGCTGTGCCGAAGATGCCGCAGGAATTGATTGACCAGCTCGGTGCCGGCGGTCTGATTGTCGCGCCGGTCGGCGGCACGGGCGTGCAGGAACTTGTTGTGGGGATAAAAAAGGAAGATAAACTCATTGAACGAGTGGTCTGTGATGTCAGATTCGTCAAACTGGTCGGCGAGCATGCATTTGAAGAGTAGAGGGCCGAATCGGCTGAGCTTTATGGAATCATCTGTCTCGAAACGAGCCGGTGATATAGACCTTTCGATGGCGGTGCAGTATTTGAAGGGTGTTGGACCGGCCAGGGCGCGGACATTTGCCAAGCTGGGGGTTAATACCGTCGGGGACCTGCTGGAATACTATCCTCGCGACTGGGTTTTTGCGCCTGAGCCGACGAAGATAAATCGGCTGAAGGCGGGTGAGACGGCAACGGTCATCGGGTTGATTGAATCTACCGATTATCAGCCGTATCGCAGGCAGCCGATTTTTGAGGCGATTGTGAGCGACGATACAGGTATCTGCCGGATAATATGGTTTCACGGGGGGTATCTGCGGGACAAATTGCAGCCGGGGCAGGTAATAATGGCGTGGGGGAAGGTCAACGAATACAGGCATCAGATTCAATTGGCCAATCCGAAGTTTGTAATAGTCGAGCAGGGGACGAAAAAGACCTGGGAGTATTTCAGCGGGGGAGTATATACGGGCGGCGGGGGGCTTAGCAGCGGGCAGATAAAAAAGATAATTCGGCCTGTGCTCGATGGTCTCGACCGAGTTATCGGCGAGTTTTACGACGATGAGTTTCTCAAAAAAACAGAGCTGATAGGCCGCGAAGGCGCGCTGCGGTGGATACATTTGCCACCCGATGAGGACAAGCTGGCAAAAGCTAAAAGGCGGCTTAAGTTCGATGAGCTGTTTTTGATGCAGTTGGGTCTTGCTCTTCGGCGGCACAGGCACGACCGGTTCGCCTCGGCTGTCGCAATGAAATTCTCGGAGGAAATCGACCGGAGGATTCGCAGGCGTTTCCCGTTTTTGCTGACTGAAGACCAGGACAAGGCAATCGCTGAAATCATCGCAGATATGCAAAAGACAATACCGATGAATCGGCTTTTGCAGGGCGACGTCGGCTCGGGCAAGACGGTGGTTGCGCTTTACGCTGCGCTATTGGCGGTTGCAAACAGGACGCAGGTTGCGATTATGGCGCCAACGGAGATATTGGCCAATCAGCATTTTATAAGTATCGAGCGGTATCTGCGGAAAAGCGACGTGAAGCGGGTGCTGCTGACAGGCGGATTGGCGGGCAAAAAGAGGGAAGAGATTTTACGGCAGATGAAAACAGGCCAAATTGATGTCATTGTCGGGACGGTGGCGATATTGGAAAAGGACATTGAATTCAAAAAGCTCGGTCTGGTTGTAATTGACGAGCAGCACAAGTTCGGCGTTCACCAGCGGGCGGGTTTGCGCAAAGAGGGGACACCGCATTGTCTTGTTATGACTGCTACACCTATTCCGCGGACTTTGGCGATGACGGTTTTCGGGGACCTCGATGTTTCGATTATAAGCAGGAGCCCTCCTGGAAGGGGAACTGTCGTTACTCGATTGGTCGCACCGGAAGACAGGGCCAAGGCATACGAGCTTATTCGCAAACGGCTTCGGGCGGGCAAGCAGGCGTATTTCGTTTACCCGCGAATAACCGGGATTGAGGAAGAAGGGGACATAAAGGCGGCGACGGACGGCTGGCGGATTTTGTCGGAGGTCTTTGGCGAGTTTAAGGTGGAGCTTTTGCACGGGCGGATGAATTCCGAAAAAAAGCAGCGTATAATGACGGATTTTCGCAGGGGCAAAACGAAAGTGCTGGTGGCGACGGTGGTAGTGGAAGTGGGAGTCGACGTCCCCAACGCGACGATAATGGTCGTCGAGGGGGCGGACCGGTTCGGGCTGGCACAACTGCACCAGTTGAGGGGACGAATAGGCAGGGGCACTGATAAGTCATTTTGCTTTTTATTTGCGGATATGGATGCGGAGAACGAGGCGGCCAAAAGCCGGCTTGAAATGATGGAAAGAAGCAGCGACGGTTTTGAGATAGCCGAACACGATTTGAAATTGCGAGGGCCGGGGGAGCTTTTCAGCACCCGGCAGCACGGGCTGCCCGATTTGAAAATCGCCAATATCGTCGAAGATTACGATTTACTTGTAATGGCAAGGCGCAGCGCATTCGAGCTTGTATCGGCCGACGCCATGCTGACCAACGACCGGCACAGGAACATCAGGCAGGCACTTCTTACAAAATTCGGAGATTCGCTGGGGCTGGCGGACATTGCATAGACCCGCCGGGAGTGGCAAATTTACTGGAAGTTGGCCGATAAGAGTGTAGAATGCTTCGGTTATCTTATGCGCGTCGCTTATAAAAATAAGCCATTCGAGACGTTTCTAATCGTTGTTAACATAGCCACCGCTGTGGTAGTAGTTGCGGTGTTTGCCCTTTTATTTGGGTTTAGAAAACAATGGCTGCCCGCACCCGTTCTTTATGCCGCTTTGTATGCCTCGCTTTTCGTATTCGTTGCGGAGAAGGTTTTTCGTTTTTTTAATTCCGATTCGTTTCGCGAATTCTGGCGGGCCAACTGGTTTGAGACGCCGCTTCTGGTCGCGCTGGCAGCGGTGTTCTTTGCGACCCGGAAACACGACAGCGCCGATGCGATTCGACACACCGCCGTGGGCATTTACCTTATTCTGCAGGTAATCGTAAAGGTCTGCAGGACCACAGTGGGCCTTGCGGCTTCCGGCAGGAATCCTACCCGTGCGCTGATTATCAGTTTTGTTGTCCTTATATTGTCCGGCACGGGGGTGCTGATGCTGCCCCGCTCTGCGACGAGCGAAAGAGTCGGCTTTGTTGATGCGCTCTTTACGGCCACCAGCGCCACTTGTGTTACGGGATTGATAGTCAGGGACACAGGCACGGATTTCAGCATAATGGGTCAGTTGACGATTTTATCGCTTATTCAATTAGGCGGGCTCGGAATCGTCGTATTCGGTGCGGTCTTTGCGCTGCTGTTGGGTCAGGCCTTGGGTATCCGTGAGTCGGCGGCGATGCAGGATATCCTGAGCGAGCAGATGTTGGGCCGAATAAGCAGGATGATTGCCTTTATTTTTGTCACGACCATGGTAGTCGAAGCTATCGGCGCCGTCAGTATGTTCGGGATGTGGGACGACGTGCCGGGGAGGATAACCAGTATCCAGCGGCAGTGGTATTGCAGCATTTTCCATTCGATAAGCGCGTTTTGCAACGCCGGCTTTGGACTTTTCAGCGACAGTCTGGCCAGCTACAACCGTTGCTGGCCCGTTTATGTCGTTGTGTGCCCGCTGATAATAATGGGGGGCCTCGGTTTCAGCGTTCTTTACGACCTCGCTGCGGTCGCGGCCGGCAGAGTAACGGTGGTATTAAGGAAGGTGTTTAGCGCACCGACGCTGTTTGCAGGCGGGATTGCCAAGAAGATGCAGTTGCAGAGCAAGATTGTCCTGGTGACTACTCTGGTCCTTATAGTCATTGGGATGCTGACAATCCTGCTATTTGAGCGTATCACGGGCAGCGGGTTATGGGATTGGCGCGGGTCTTTTTTTCAGTCCGTCACGGCCAGGACGGCAGGATTCAATACGGTCAAAACAAGCGGGCTGGCAGCTTCGAGTAAACTTGTTTTGATAATGCTTATGTTCGTCGGCGGCGCGCCGGGCGGCACGGCGGGCGGTATTAAAATCACGACACTGGCTGTCATAATAATGGCCGTAGTCGCAACACTGAACAAACGCAACGAGGTTCAGGTTTTCAAAAGGTCGGTCGGTTTTGCAATTGTTCGTCGGGCGATTGCAGTGACTCTGTTGTTCATTATAGTTTTATTCGTTGCCGGTTTTACGCTTATGATAACCGAAGGTCGAAGCGGCTTTACTCTGATGGATATAATGTTTGAGACGGCTTCCGCGCTGGGGACGGTGGGCTTGACGACGGGGGTAACGCCGGCTTTGACAACGGCCGGGAAACTTATTATCATTGCGGTAATGTTTATCGGCCGGCTGGGCCCTTTGACGCTGCTTGCGTCGATGACGTTTAACCTGAAGCCCGCCCGGTATAGTTATCCTGAGGAGGTTGTTATCGTCGGCTAAGCAGTTTGGCCGGCGGCAAGGTATAAGTGCTTGTAAGACAAGCGGTTATTATGCAGGAGCAGATAACGTGAAGCGTTTTGCGGTAATAGGGCTTGGACGATTCGGAACAAAGGTAGCCATCGATTTGGCGAAAAGCGGCGCGGAGGTCATTGCCATCGATAAAGGTAAAGAAGAAATCGAGGCGCTGCGGGACCTGGTAAGCTGTGCGGTTCGATTGGACAGCACCGATGAGGTGGCGCTTCGTGCGCAGGGCGTTGACAAGGTGGACGTCGCCATTGTCAGTATCGGCCAGGCCCACGGGCAGGGTTTTGAGGCGGCGATACTGACGGTTGTAAATCTCAAGCAGCTTGGAGTTCCGGTGATTTATACGAGGGCCGAAGACCCCATCGCCGGCGAGGTATTTTCCAAAGTGGGTGCGACCGCAGTGATTTACCCCGAAATAGAGTCGGCACAGAGGTGGGCGTTCAAGCTGCTGGCGCCTCACATTGAGGACCGGCTGGATTTTGCCCCGGGTTACAGCTTGGCGAGGGTAAAGGCGTCGGCAAAGTTTAACGGCAAGACGGTCAGGGACCTCCAGCTTCGCCAGAAGTACAACGTCAACCTCGTGGCAATCACTCGTGCCGAGCACGCCGAGGACGGCGCCAACGCCAAGGAGGAGATGGTGAACGTTCCCCTGCCGGATACGGTTGTCTATAAGGACGACATTCTGATATTGGCCGGGAAGGACACCGACTTAGCCAGGCTGCCACAGGAATAACAACACATTTCAAATCGTCGGGCAGGCACAAACAACGGCATTTGCCATTTCTTGGAAGCAAATTAGATGATTGACCTTTGGGGACACGGAATTTGCCGGTTTGTCTGGTTTTGTGCGGCTGGCGAGTCATTTTTCGCCGGCACAGGTCTGCTCGTCATTGCCCTGATTCTTGCCAAACCGGGCAGGAACGTCAGGATTTTCATCTCGTATGTTCTGCCGGTCATAGCGGTATTTATGATAGTCCTGTCTGCAACGCCGCTTCCTGTGTGGTTTTATGCGCTCTGGGCGGGAAGTGTTTTGTGCCGTTTCTTTTTGCTATGGTACAAATTACACGCACATCCGATTATGGAAAAGATAGTGTGCGGTGCGGCAATCGGGCTTTGCGTCATAGCGATATTGATTGAGCTGCCATTTCATTTTCAGCCGAGTTTGGCGAGGGGTGATTTTGATTGTGTGTATTTAATAGGGGATTCAATAAGTGCCGGTATCGGAGGAAAGGATGAGCGGACCTGGCCGAAGATATTTCGTGATGAGCATGGCGTTGAGATGATTGATTTGTCGGCAGCCGGCGCAACGGTTACTTCAGCGTTGAAGCAGGCCCGGCAGGTTGACCGGCCGGACGCAGTAGTCTTTGTCGAGATAGGAGGCAACGACCTTTTTGAAAATACTCCATACAACATTTTCGAGAAAAACTTGTCGCAGATTCTTCAGAAGGCGGCTGAATCGGCAGGGCTGACGGTTATGCTCGAGCTGCCTCTACGCCCGCAAGATATTCGATATGGCCGAATTCAGAGGCGTCTGGCAGGGAAGTACGGGGTGGTTTTGGTGCCGAAACATTTTCTCGCCGATATATTTGCAACAAAGGGAGCTACTATTGACCTTGTTCACTTGTCTCCGGCGGGACACCAGCTAATGGCAGAGAGGGTATGGAATTTGTTGAAGGATTCGCTCCGGCGAGAAGTTAGTAAAGCCGAGCGATTACCGACCAGCCGACAATGAATACGGTTTCACGTTTTTCTGTATTTTCTCAGCATATCGAGCAGGTTAGCCATATCATCGGGCAGAGGGGCTTCGAAGCGAACTATTTTGTTTGTGGTGGGGTGCGTGAAGGCGATTGTCGAGGCGTGGAGGGCGCAGCGTGATATAATCGGGTCTTCGGGGGCGGGTTCGGCGTTTTTTATCTGCCAGGGATAGACAG
>CAYNVP010000105.1:0-8946 GCA_964400665.1 uncultured Pirellulales bacterium
CCCGTCCTGCCGTCATACAACTGCGTCTTCAGCCCCTCGGGGACGTTAACGAAAAGCTCATCATCGCGGGGCGGCTCATTGGTCTTCTCAAGCTCCTCCTTGCGACGCCTCATCAAAGCGTTGGCCTCTTCGGTCAGTTGCCTGATATCTTCTTCTTTGGCGCCGTCGAAGACGGGTGTTATCGCCGTAAAGCCCAGCACCTTCGCCGCCCATCCGAGATGTGTCTCGAGAATTTGCCCGACGTTCATTCGGCTGGGCACCCCAAGCGGATTGAGCAAAATATCCAGCGGCCTGCCGTCTTCCAAAAACGGCATGTCCTCCTCAGGCAATATCTTCGCTATAACCCCTTTGTTGCCGTGGCGACCCGCAATCTTGTCTCCAATCGACATCGTCCGTTTGGTCGCAACACACACCTTGACCATCTCCAGCACGCCGCTTGGCAGTTCATCGCCATGCTTCAGCCGTTCGACACGCTTCTTTTTCTCTTCCTCTAAAGCCCCTATCTTTTCGAGGAATTTGCTTTCGAGCTTCTCAACCTTCTCCCTCATCGCCGCCGGCCTGACCCACTTTATGTCCCAGTTCTCTACTTGCTCGTAAATTACCTCGTCGTCGTCGCTGACGCCGACCTTCTGTCTGGTGGACGGATCGACAATATCGACTTCAAACGTCTGGTGCATCGCTTCTATCATTTGCCTGAAAATCTCGCATTCCTTGGCCTTCATATCCTTTTCATATTCTCTGATGAGAGCCGCCATCTTCTTCTTGCCCTCTTCGCCTCCAGCCCCTCTCCGCACAAACCTCTCGGTCTTTATAACGACTCCTTCATAACCGTTTGGCAGCTCGAGGGAATCGTTTTTTACATCCTCGCCCGCCCTACCGAAGATTGCGTGCAAAAGCTTTTCCTCTGGCGTAAGCTCTGTCTTTCCCTTTGGCACGACCTTTCCGACCAGAATGTCTCCCGGCTGCACCCTCGTGCCTTCCTGCACAACGCCGTGCTCATCGAGGCCTCTCAGCGCCTTTTCGCTAACATTGGGTATATCGTTGGTAAATTCTTCCTTGCCCAGCGGCGTCTCGCGTATCTCGGCGTCAAATTCGTTGATATGAATGCTCGTGAAGCTGTCGTTTTTGACTAATCGCTCGCTGACTATAATGGCGTCCTCAAAGTTGAATCCCTCGTATGCCATAAAACCAACCAGCACGTTTCTGCCCAGTGCCAGCACGCCGTCAACCGTGCCGCCGCCGTCGGCAATCGTTCGGCCTTTCTCAACCTTCTCGCCAAGCTTGACGACTGGTCTCTGGTTCAGACAGGTCCGCTCATTTAATCCGAAAAACTTCTCCAGCTTATACTCGTCCGTATGATTGATGACTACCTTGGTGCTATCGACGTCGGTAACCACTCCTGCCTTCTGCGAGCGAATGGCCATACTCGAATACCGTCCGGCCACCTCCTCCATACCCGTCTGCACAAGCGGTTCCTCGCTGGTCAAAAGTGGCACTGCCTGACGCTGCATATTCGAACCCATAAGGGCTCTGTTTGCGTCATCGTGCTCCAAAAACGGAATTAGCGCAGCCGACAAACCCACAATCTGCTTTGGCGAAACATCTACAAAGCTCACCTCGTCGCTGGACACCTGTGCAAGCTCTCCGTGCTGCCGCGCCAGCGCCATGCCCTCGCGTATTTTGCCCGTCTGTGGGTCAACCGCGCTTGGCGGGGAGAATATCGCTTTCATCTCCTCGTCCGCCCGCAGGTAAACAACTTCGTCGGTCACCTTGCCCTTTTGGACCTTGTAATAAGGCGACAGCAGAAAACCGTATTCGTCGACCGTGGCGAATATCGCAAGTGAGCTGATAAGGCCGATGTTCGTCCCTTCAGGCGTCTCAACGGGACAAATCCTTCCATAGTGGCTGATATGCACGTCGCGGACCTCAAAGCCCGCCCGCCTCCTGTTTAGCCCGCCCGGCCCCAGTGCAGACAACCGCCTCTCATGTGTCAACTGGCTCAGCGCATTTGTCTGGTCCACAATTTGGCTCAGCTCTCCGCGCCCGAAGAAAAAGTTTATGCTGCTCGAAACACTTTTGGAATTGACCAAATCCGCTATCCGCAGGGGCTGCTCGCTGTCCTTCGTCGTGCTCATCCGCTCCTGCACGGTCTTGCGAAGTTTCAAAAGCCCCTTGCGAATTTCACCCCCCGCCAGCTCGTCAATCGTCCGAAGCCGGCGGTTGCCCAGATGGTCGATGTCGTCAACCTCGCCCTCGTTGTTCCGCAAACCGATTACATATTTCATTGTGTTGACGAAATCGTCGGGCCTCAGCGTCATCTCGTTCAAATCGTCGTTTGTCCCGAATTTACGGTTCAGCCGGAACCTTCCGACTTTGCCCAGCCGATACCTGTTCACGTCAAAGAATTTCTCCTCGAAAAACTGTCTGGCCTTCTCCTGGTTGGGTGGATTGCCGGGCCTCAATCTGACGTAAAACCTCAGCAACGACTGCTCATGACTCTTGCAGTCGTCCTCCGCAAGCGTATTGAAAATCAACGCATCCCGCACCTTTTCGACAACCTCGACACGCTTTATTTCGCTTTGCTGAATAACCGACACCTTGTCGCCGACCTGCGAGCCGGCCTTGACGATTATCTCGCCGCTTTCGGTATCGACGATGTCCCGAACCACCCAGGTATCCGGCCTCAGCTTGGCCTTGGGAACCTCCTTGGTTTCATAGAAACGCCGGATTATCTGCTCGGTCGTTCCCAAATCGGGGCTTAGCGCACGCAGGAAAACCGTCGCAGGAATCTTGCTCGACTGGTCGATTTTTACCACCAGCACGTCCTTGTGCGTAACGCTTATCTCTATCCAGCTCCCACGCTCGGGGATGATTCTGCCACCGTGCAGAACCCGGTCGCCTTCCTTGCTCTCGATGAGAAAATCCACTCCGGGGCTTCTGTGTAACTGGCTGACAATGACCCGCTCGGCACCGTTGACAATGAATTCGCCGCCCCCTATCATCACAGGCATCTCGCCCAGATATATCGCCTGCTCGGCTATGTCCTGCCCGTCCTTGCTGCGCAATCGACACGTTATCTTCAAAGGATACCCGTATGTCAGGCGCAATTGCCGACATTCCGTTATACTGTATCGGGGCTGCTCAAGCTCATAACAAAGATACTCAAGGATTATCCCCTTGTCGTAGCTTTCTATTGGAAATATCTCACGGAACAGCTCCTCCAGGCCCCTGTTGGCGCGCTTCGTCGGCGCGACGTCTCTCTGAAGAAAACCTTCATAGCTTTTCCTCTGTATCGCCACAAGGTCAGGAATGTCAACCGTCTCCCGCAACCTGCCGAAATTACGAACCTTCAATCCATCCATTTGTCAACCCCGATTAAACGGCAAATTCCGCTTCTTCGATTACAATCTACGCCATGTCATTGCGAGGAGTCCCGATTTACCCCGTTCCGGCTTGGCGCTTCGCCGAGACGACGCGGCTATCTATTCGGTTTCGAGCATTCGAGATTGCTTCACCTCGCCTGCAATGACTTTTATCCCGTTACTGGCTCTAAGCGATTTCAACCGTTGCCCCGGCGCTTTCAAGCTGCTTCTTGGCTTGCTCCGCCTCGTCCTTGGTTATTTCTGTCTTGACCGGCTTGGGAGCACCCTCTACCAGGTCCTTGGCCTCTTTGAGCCCCAGTGCCGTTAAAGCCCTTACTTCCTTGATAACCTGAATCTTCTTGTCGCCGACTACCTTGAGAATCACGTCAAACGTCGTCTTCTCAGGCGCCGCTTCGGCAGCAGCACCGCTGGCCGCAGGACCGGCCATTACAACCGCTCCGCCGGACGCCGGCTCTATCCCGTGCTCTTCCTTGAGATAGTCGCCAAGCTCCTTCGCCTGCATCAGCGTCAGCTTTACTATCGCATCGCCGAGCTTCTTGATATCGGCGCTCCAGTTTTTCGCTTCCTTGGACTTCTTTGCCTCCTTGGTTCCTTTCGTTTCCTTGGCCTCTTTCGTTTCCTGTTCGGCCTTCGGCTCTTGCGCCTCTTTTGCTTCGTCCGCCATGTCTCTTTCGCTCCTATATTACTAATTGCCAAATGGTAGCCGGGGCTACACCGCCCCGTTTAACCCCCGCATCTTGCTGTCGCAAGACAGCAGCGGGGGACAACCACCCTGGCCGTTTATATTCATTTCCATATCCGATTAAGCGGCCTGCTTCTCCGCGTTTTCGCCTTTGTCCACAATCGTCTTTATACAGCCGGCTATCCTGCTCGCAGGCGATACAATCGCGCCGGCCAATCTTGCCGCAGGCGATTTCGCCAGCATAATAATCATCCCCTGCAGTTGGGCCCGGCTCGGCATCTTCGAAAGCCCTTCGGCGGCCTTCTCGTCCAGAACCGAACCTTCGAGAAACGCGCCTTTGATATGAATCGCCGGCACCTTGCCAATCCATTCGCTTATCTCCTTGGCCACATCCACCATGCTGTCGCCGCCGTAAGCAATCGCACAAGGCCCCGTGAAAAGAGATGCCGCCCCTTCCATCCTCGCGTTAGCCAGCGCCCTCTTGAACAAGGCGTTCTTGACAATCAGCAGCTTGATACCCTTGCCCTTGAGCGCTCCTCGCATCACGTTATTGTCAACGCCGCCCACTCCGCTGGTGCTTACGACCAGAAAATCCGTGATGTGCTCATCAGCAATTCTCTTCTCAAGTTCCGCACGCAGCAGCCCTTTAACGTATTTGCTCATCTTTTCACCTGCCTGATTCTTCGCCAAATCCCATCAACAACAATCGCACCTCTGGCCCTAAACAGCAACGGCAATACCCGGGCTCATCGTCGCGGATAAACATACCTTCTTGATATAAGTCCCTTTTGAGCTTGTTGGCTTGATTTTCTTAATATGATTGATAATCGCATCGATATTCTCGATAAGCTTTTGTGTATCGAAACTTACTCTTCCGACGACGACGTGCACGTTGCCGCCCGCGTCGCATTTGAACTCGACTTTCCCTGCGGCAAATTCCTTCACGGCAGTGAGGATATCGTTAGTGACGGTCCCGTTTTTGGGCGAAGGCATCTTTCCCTTTGGCCCCAGAATCCTGCCGAGCTTTCCAACTTTCCCCATTACCTTCTGCGACGCGACAGCGACATCAAAATCCTCCCATCCGCCTTCGATTTTCTTTACCAGCTCCTCGCAGCCCGCCTCGGTCGCGCCGGCCTGCTTCGCAGCTTCCACATCAGAATCTTCGCAGAACACTATCACCTTCTTCTTTTTGCCTATCCCGTGCGGCAGCGATATTGCCCCGCGAACAATCTGGTCCGACTGTTTCGGGTCTATACCCAGCCAGAATACACATTCAACCGTCTGGTCGAACTTCATCGAGTTAAAAGACCTGATTTTCGCCACCGCATCAGCCAGACCTATCGGCGTATCATCGACCTGTTCGGCTTCCTTGCGGTATCTCTTGCTTTTGAGTGACATAGTTTTACGTCTCGAATCCTCTTTAGTTCACTTTTACCTAATCTTCAATATCAACACCCATACTCCGGGCCGTGCCCCTGATAATCTTCTCCGCCTGCCCCAGACTGTAGGCATTGAGGTCTTTTTGCTTCTCCTGGGCAATCTTGCGCACCTGTTCGGCTGTGACCTTGCCCACCTTCTCCTTATTCGGAACGCCGCTGCCCTTGGCAATGCCCGCCGCCTGCTTCAACAAAACAGCCGCCGGCGGACTTTTCACCTCAAACGTGAAACTCTTGTCCTTATAAACCGTTATCACAACCGGCACCGTCGTGCCGTTGAGGTCTTTGGTCCGCTCATTGAACTGTGAGACAAATTGGCCTATATTGACGCCGTGCTGACCCAGTGCCGGACCAATCGGCGGGGCCGGCGTCGCCTGACCACCGGACGCCTGTAACTTTATATTTACTAATACCTCTTTTTTAACACCTCTTGCTGCTGCCTTTGCCATCGTTCACCTTTATCCGCTGTCGGCGGATTCAAAATCGGACCGCTATAATGCCTAATTCAGTTGAATTAAATCCGCTCAATCTGCCAATACTCTATATCCAACGGTGTGCTTCTCCCGAATATCTCTACAATCACCTTTACTATCCCGCGGTCGCGGTCTATTGACTCTACTGTCCCCTCGAAACTCTCGAACGGCCCTTCACGTATCTTAATCTGGTCTCCCTTCTGGAAGTCCACCTTGATGCTGGGCGTCTCCTCCGGCTTTTCGACCTCCTGCAGCATCTTCGCCACGTCGGTATCTCTCATCGCTGTTGGCAAACCTTCAGTCCCCACAAAATCCCCTACCCCGGGTATCTCCTTTATGACAAACCATGCGTTTTCAGGTACCCTTCCGTCGTTTTGTGTCTCCATCTCCATAAACACGTAACCTGGATACAGCTTTCGCTTGTGCACGCTCTGCTTGTTTCCACGCACCCTCTTGACCCTCTCGACAGGCACTTCTATCCTGCCGATAACATCGTTCAAAGCTTGTGCATTGACCTTCTGAGTAAGGACCTCTTTTACGTTCATCTCTTTATTTGACGCAACTCTCAGCACGTACCATTTCATCAAAACGCCTCGACACAATATCCGAACAATTACTTGAAATAATAATTCTTCACTGCTTTGGCCGCAGATCGCCTACTGCATGAGCCAGGAAATAGACAACTGCAGGATAAAATCAGCGACACCCAGAAGCACTGCCAGGATTACAACAACAGCAATAACAACAACGGTCGAAACGACAATCTCCTGTCTGGTCGACCAGTTGACTTTCTTCATCTCGCCTTCGGCGGCTATCATAAAGTCGGCGACGTTCGACTTGTTCACCAGCCACAATATTATTATAGCCAGCGCCGCAAACAATCCCGCAGGCACCATTGTCTCTGTCCACAATCCAAGGTCCGCCGCGTCGAGCGTTCGATAAAGCTGCAAACATCCGAGCCCGGCTATCAACGCGCCGCCCGCGGCGCTGCTCATCCGCGTATACCTGCCCTGGCCACGCTTATAAACACTCAAAATCATAATACACCCTGTTTATCCGCCGCCGGCGGAATGACCGCTTGACCGTCTTGTCGACTCGCCTCCAAAACTGCCGGCCGAACATCAGGCCAGAAGGGAATCGAACCCCCAACCTTCGGTTTTGGAGACCGACGCTCTGCCAATTGAGCTACTGGCCTATCATTATATCCCTGCGCCTGCCCAACCCGCCTTATTTACGCCGCAGCTTGTGCACCGTATGCTTGCGCTCGAACGTGCAGAATTTCTTCAGTTCCAGCTTGGGAGTGCCGTCGGCCACACTAATGCTCGTGCGGTAATTGCGATGCCCGCACTCCTTACACTCAAGCCAAACCTGTTCCCTTTTGCTTTTCTTAGCCATACAATGCTTCTGTCTGCACCATCCGGTTACACAAAGTTTCCGCTCAGACCAAACGTTTCTTGTTCGCCGCAAATCCTGCCGTAGCACATGTACTGCCGCGATTGTTCCCCACGTTACTCAAGAATCTTCGTCACAACACCCGCGCCGACCGTCCGTCCGCCTTCTCGAATGGCGAACCGAAGTCCTTCTTCCATCGCTATCGGGGAAATAATCTCCACCTCCATCGCTATGTTATCGCCCGGCATACACATCTCGGCGCTTTTACCCTCGCGGCTCTGAAGTGCCTTGACGCCGCCCGTTACGTCTGTTGTCCTGAAGTAGAACTGGGGTTTGTAACCGGCGAAGAACGGCGTATGACGACCGCCTTCTTCCTTCGTCAGCACATATACCTCGGCTACGAACTTGGTGTGAGGCGTAATGCTCCCCGGAGCGGCAATGACCTGACCTCGCTCCAAATCCTTTTTTTCCACGCCTCGCAGCAGCAAACCAATATTGTCTCCTGCCTGTCCTTCGTCCAGCGTCTTATTGAACATCTCCACGCCCGTTACGATTGTCTTTCGGATTTCTTTGGAAAGCCCGATGATTGATACCTCTCCACCGACCTTCACCTTTCCTCTCTCAACCCTGCCCGTGCCGACCGTGCCGCGCCCTTTTATGCTGAACACATCTTCTACCGGCATAAGGAATGGCTTATCAATCTCACGAACCGGAATGGGAATATACTCATCCATCGCCTTTAACAGCTCCTCAATCGGCTTGCAGGCCGGGTCATCCAGCGACTTTGCATCTATTGCCTGAATCGCTGAACCGCGAATTATCGGCGTCTCATCACCCGGAAATTCATACTTGTTCAGCAGGTCCCTCACCTCCATCTCAACCAAATCGACCAGCTCCTTGTCGTCCACAAGGTCTACCTTGTTCAGGAACACCACTATCTTCGGCACGTTGACCTGACGGGCAAGAAGTATGTGCTCGCGCGTCTGGGGCATCGGGCCGTCGTATGCACTGACCACCAAAATGGCGCCATCCATTTGTGCCGCTCCGGTTATCATATTCTTCACGTAGTCGGCATGCCCCGGACAGTCCACGTGCGCATAATGCCGGTTCTCCGTCACGTACTCGACGTGTGCGGTCGCAATCGTAAGAATCTTTGTGGGGTCACGCCGGCCCTGCGATTCCGAGGCCTTGGCAATATCATCGTAGCTCTTGAACTTGCACAATCCCTTAAGCTCCATTACCCTGGTCATCGCACTGGTCAGCGTCGTCTTGCCGTGGTCAACGTGTCCAATCGTGCCGACATTGACATGCGGCTTCGTCCTCTCGAATACTGCCTTAGCCATAGGTTTATGAACCTCCAATCTGCATTGTTACTTTCTTCTTAATCCCGTTTCCTGATATAACGATGCCTCAAGCTTAAACGTCCTCTATATCATCGACTCCCGGTCAGGGCCACCCGCAATCCGCTGATGCCTCGACCCGAATTTCTGCACTGAGCTGCTGATGGGAGTTGGACCCATGACCTCGTCCTTACCAAGGACGCGCTCTACCTACTGAGCTACAGCAGCAATAATCCTGTC
>CAYNVP010000106.1:0-8882 GCA_964400665.1 uncultured Pirellulales bacterium
GCTCGATGAGGCCGTAACGCATCTTCTCAGAACGAAGTACGACCAGGGCCTGTTTGAAACCGCAGGCAAAAAGGACCCGAAGAAGGCGCAGGCGTATGCACTGAGCAAACCGGTTGTCGATTTCTCCTGGGATGTCGCAAAGAAAGCGCTTTTGGTAATGCGGGACGATAAGAAAATGCTGCCTTTGAACCCGAAGCAGAAAATGCTGGTTATTGAGCAGCGTATTCCCTATGAGTTTTGCGGCAAAGACCCCTATATGCACCAGCATATGTTCTGCGAGGCGATGGTAAATTATTCGACTAACCTGATTCTGGTCGATACCGATTTTGCCGCAACCTCCGATGAGATTGCCGAATGCATCGAATTAGCCAAACAGGCAGACCTCGTTGTAATGACCAATTATTACGCCCGAATCGTCAAGGCGGGCAACAATCGTCTGCTTGCCAAAAAGCTCAAAGAGGCGGGACACCGGCTCGTTGTCGTAACCAACTCTCCATATATTGAAGGCACGACAAAGGAGGCCGATGCCGTAGTCTGCAATTTCAGCGGCACGCCCGATTCGATAAGGGCCTCGGTTGATGTGCTTTTCGGGAAATTAAAGCCATCGCCCAAGACAAAGCTGCCCATAAAGCTCGGCGTTCAGAAAGAATCCGCCGTTAAGCCGCCCCCTAAGAAGGCGCCTGCTCTCGGCTTGTCATATTGTTAGTAACATATAAAATCCTGAGCTTCTTTACCATTTTATTATGCGTTTATCGGTCTGCTATAAGGGTAAAGGAGCTTTGCTTAAATAATTATTTTTGAAACAGAGGAGATGTTGAATGCCAAAGGCAAGCAGTTTGAAAATCGGCGACGTTTTTACAATATCAGGCAAAGAAATTTCCGATATTTACGTCAAAAACAAAATGACGGTCCATTTTCAGGGAATGTCGAAAACCCTGCAATTCCCACATACCATTTTCCTTCAGGGAGCCCCTACCTGCTCGATAGGCATATCACCCGACGGCTTATATAACCGGCTAAATAACGCCGGCCGACTGATTTTGTTAAATCAAAACGCAATCCAATTCGCCTCAGCACCTTTTATCCGCATCGATGATAAATTTGTTATGCTCACTTCAAAAAATCCCACGCTGGCGGAAGGCCCTGATGATGTGCCCGCATTGAAAAACTATTATCATCCTCCCATTTCTGAGAAACAAACCTCAATTTCTCTTGCCACGCCTTTGGCGAACTTTTCTTATAAATTAGACAAGGTAAACCTGACGAGAAAAATGGTTTCTCCATTGTTATCAGGAAACACTCAGGCCCTTACGCCCATTGGCGTGGAAGAATATGAGGTAGCCAATACTTCGAATAAAGTCCAGCGGATTACTTTGGTCATACCGAGGCCATCTCTTGTAAATCTTCAGGAAAAGGAATTAAAGCCGACCGACCAGGACACTGTTTATGTGTGCTCGGCGCCGGTTAAAGGCCACATTCACAAGGATTTCAATTCCGCCGGAATAAGAGGCGTGGTGATGGGCAGCTCTGAATGTGAGGACAGGATGGTGATTGCCGTGCCTGAAATGGCCGGCGTCAAAATAGATATACATCCTCATTTCTGCCTGAACCGGCTAAAACAGGATTTATTACTGAATGACGACGGCAGTTTTTACGAAAAGAGAAATCCCATACCCAATCAGGATTATGGCGCTGCAATCAGTGTTACGTTCACGTTAAAGCCGAAGGAAACAATAACGATTCCGATAGCCCTCGCTTTGGACTTCCCACAGCAGCGGTTTATCGACGGGAAAAAATTCGAACGCAAATACGTCAAAAGCTTTAAGAATAAAGAAACAAGAGCCGTGGATATGGCAAAACTTGCCCTGAATAATTTCCCCGAATGGCTGAGCCGGACTGAAACAATCCAAAGCAGGATATTTGAACAGATACAGAAAAGCCCTTCCTATAAAAATGACAGGGCCGGTGCGTTACGGCTGACAAGGTTGATTCTTAACGAATTCAGCTTCCCATTGTCAAACGCCGCGGTCTGGGTTGAAGACGAGCACGGTAATGATACCGCGAGGTTCCTCGAATGTTTTGATTACGCTTATATCGACCCATCGGATGTGGACTGGTATTCAATGGTGCTGCTGATACTGTTTGGCAATATAGAGCAGGAACTTTGTCAGCGATTCATCGACTCAATTCTGGACGAAGACCTCTCGCCGCGATTTTATCATTACCACGCGTCCTTTGTTGAAGCGAGAAAACATTTTCGAGACCATCCGGAAGAATACGAAGGTGTGTCGCTAACGCAAATAAAAGATGTAGCTAAAACTAAGGGCAGCGTAGCGCATGATGTAGGTGCTATGCCGAAAGGGCACGCCCTGCGTAATGTCAATGATTATGCCTGGTATAATATTAACTATTGGATTGACCTTTTCCCCAAGCTGGCCTTAAGGGTGCTGCGCAACGTCAAGTTTACGGGGGACACGGATTTCCTGAAGAGAAACTGGGAGACGCTGAAATTCGGATTCGAACATTCGATGGAGCTTGATATCGATAAAGACAGCGTCCCTGAAGGCAATCCTGAAGAGGTAAAGAATACCTTTGATAATCTGGTCCTTTTCGGCGTGGATGCTTACGATGTTACTATTTTTCTGGCCGGCTGTCAGGCAATGATTCGAATGGCAGAATTAATGAAAGACAATACGGCCAAAAAACAATACGAGGGGCGTTTTCAGAAGGCCTTTGCGAGCTTCGAGAAATTATGGATGGACACGAAAGACAAAAAAGGCCGCAGGATGCAGTATTATATCACCTGCTATGACCCCGTTACGGGAAAAACAAACACCGACGTCTGGACAAATCAGCTCGATGCCTTGTGGTATCTGATTGCAATGGCAGAAGTGCCCTTTATCCCCGCCGAGAGAGCCAAACAAATCCTCAAGACAATTTATGCCAATAACAGGACCACTATGGGCTGGGCTATGTGTCGGACACAGGACGGCGGAAAGGTAGAATCAGAACAGGGCCAGGACGTCTATACGACATCCAATTATGTCTTTGCCCAGCTTCTTGATTATTATGGCTTAGTCAAAGAAAGTAAAGAAGTATATAAGGCAATGGATAAGGTCGTCTTCCAGCACGCCAATTCATTAATCACGCCCGACAACCTAAGAGCAGAATATGAGAAAGAAGAGGGTGAGTCAAAACCCGGCCCTCATTATATCGTCGCCGCATACCCCAGGCCCGGCGCAGTATTAACGCACATTGTGATACAATTCATCAAAGAACTTCAAAAGCAAACGAAAACTGAAACAATCGATTCCAGGCAATTGAAGTCCTTTGTAACCGCTTTAATAAAGTAATGCAGGATATTTATTGCGGAGGCCAGATTCGGAACTGGCCGGAACAATGAAGCATCCCAAGCATATACAGCATCCCATCGTAATAACGCAATCGCCCGAACGGAACCCGTGTGTTCCACAATTCCTCGACAAACAGTTTCGCTCGCGGGTTTGTGGCGGCAAGTGAAGCAACAGCGTTAGCCGCGACCAGTCCGGGTGAATGTCTTCCGCCAATCTGTTTGCCGTCGAGTGTGAAATTACTTCCGTGATGAGAAATATTTTTGGACTCAAAAAAGGCCTGGATGCGGTCGCTTAATTGCCTTTCGCGGATATCTTTTGCCCACCAGGCCCAATCGACGGCCCAGTTCATAGCCGTGCGGCAGGCGTCGGGGCCAAAATGAATGGACTGGTCATTCCAGGGACAGGCCCAGGGTGTGCCGTCGAAATTGGCGTATTCGGGAGACAGTCCCGTTACGGGATTAGTAGTTTTCACAAAGAAATCCCGGCTCACAACAGCGGCCTGCGCCCATAACGGCCGGTCATCTTCCGGACCCCACATTGCCCAAAGCTCATAAAAGTGAGGCAAATGATATGAAGGGTCGGTGTGTTCTCGATTAGAAATTTCCGGCGTAAAGCGGACCATTTTGTGCTCGGAATCAAAAAGATTGCCGGCTGTTATGGGGCCTTTGACCGTCTCGCCTGTGATAAGCTGTCGATTTTTCATATCTTCAAGGAGCCGATCGGCTTGGGCCCGGTAATTATAGATGCCTTCGCCGTTGCCCCATCGCCCGGAGGCGAAGTAAAGCGCCGTTGCGAAATATTCTTCGCCATCAGGCGCGGGCATTTCATCAATTGGCGTGCCGTCGGTCTTCATCTGCCAGGAGAAGAAGCCGAAGGAAGGATGATTGGGTGAATCGTGATACATATAGGTCTTTGCCCAGTTCCAGAGGGCATCGAACTCCGGTTTTTTGTCCAATTGCACAGCTATCATCATTCCGTAAGACATCCCTTCGGAGCGGACATCTTTGTGGTGAGTATCACAGATATAAGCCAGCGGGCCATTGGCGTTCGTGCCGGCAGGGAAATAAACCGCCTGCTTGTCCGGCTCGCCATAAAAAAGCTGCCGGAAGGCGCCGTTTACTTTCTCAGCTACCTCCCGCGGAGAGTGGCCGGCCTCGACGAAAAGGTTTCGGTAGTTGCCGGTGACAAATGCACCTAATGCGTTTGGGCTCATTTCAACTTTTTTTTTATCCTGTGGTCCAATAAGGGCACTTTTGTAATAACTCTCTGGCGGACCAAGGTAGCTTGGCTTGACGCCACCGGCATTAACAATGAGCTTTTGCAGCGCTACGCCGGGGTCAACCATCCAAATCTTGAGCGTGTGATAGCCCGGTTCTGACAATGTATGTCGGGATTTGACCTCGCGGGCGCTGTCCTTGACGGATTTCTCCCAATCCCTGTTACCATCACCTGCGGTATATTTCTGCGGCACGATATTGACGATTTGAGGCGGCTGGTCGTCAAATGATACGGCACAACGCAGGCCCCTGCCCGGTGCAAAATTCAACGTGGGTGCGAAAATCGCCTCGACTTCCACCTTGCCTGTATTAAACAGATACATCTTATACTCAAGACAGGGAGAGTCCGTCGGCGGCGTAACGCTCTGCGCAGTAACGGGAAAGACCGTCATCGAAGACAAAGTCCTCCCATAATCCTCGATTTTCTCCCATTGGACGGGGCCGGCATCGACCTTTTTTGTAAAGTGCTCCGCTTCTATCGACACGCACCCATCGGCTTCTACAAAGCCCTCTAAAGAAGCCCTGTTGGGTTCCGACGGATTGAATGACCTGACCTGCACTTTTACCTCCTTTTTATCGGGGACTGTAATCCGCACAAAGCCGTTAGCATCACCGGCAGGCGCTTTACCCCAGTCGATGCTGACCCATAAACGTATTTCCTTATCAACCGTTCCATTCGCGTCGCTCAGCACAATCCAGGATTCGCTTGTCGTTGCCGAGAATTCAAACGGGGCCCTTCCTCGATTAAACACGTCAATGTATCTTCTTTGTGCCCTGCTGAAAACGCTTATTTCCGGTATAGCAGGCTCACCAGAAGCGCCGGGCCAGCTCGACTCAGAACCTTCAACTGCAATACCCATATTCGCCTCGGCGGGGACGCTTATTTCCGCAACACGGGGCATAATATTCTGGCGGGGCTGATTCCAGGACGTGTAACCGATGTGTGTCTGATCCATCATATGATTCCATTTGCCATTTGCCATTTCACGATTGTAATATCCTGACAACTGTGCGTCGGCTTTGAACAAATCACGTGCCTGTTGTGCAAGGTCATTAGTGCCTGCACGTTTTTGTCCGACATATAAACGATTTTTGCCTACAGTGATATTGAGTTCCGTAACGATGGCACTGGCCTTGGTCGGGTAGAGAACAAGCTGGTAGAAGGCGTCTTTTGCATTTTCAGGTAAACTGCTGTAAATCTGTTCGGCCCTGGCGGTGATTGCATTAAAGTCGGCCAGTACGTTGTCCGCCTCCCGATAATTGACGAGAGAATACGTCGTTGGCTCAAGAAGCTCCGGCTTGCGTCTGCCGTTATATTTTGTGTGTTTTGATATAATATCCGTGATGTCTTCGGCATATTTCGGCCCAAATTCTCGCTGCGCCCACAAGCGGGTGTATTCGGAAATTTTCTCCTTAGGCCACCTTTGCGGGTCCCAGGCAAAAGCTATAAAAAACTCAATGGGAAATTCCATCGGCTTTAGGTCGCCCACGTTGACTATCCAGATTCTGTCCGCACCGTATTCATACGCAAGATTCATCTGCTCCCAGACCTTGGTGATTGGAGTGGTATTGAGCCATTTATAGGAACGAGGCCCCCCCACGTAATCGAAGTGATAATACACACCCGCCCCGCCGCTTCTTTTTCGCTCTTCCGCGGTCGGCAACCGGCGGAGATTGCCCCAGTTGTCATCAGGCCAAAGCAGCGTAACGTCGTCCGGCACCCGCATACCCTGATTATAATATTCCAAAACCTCCTTATACAGGCACCAAAGCTGCGGCACCTTGGCCGGGTCGGGATTAATCTCCTCCGCTATCATTTTGCGCTGAACGTCCACGATTTCTTCCAGCAGGGCCATACTCTGGGCCACGGTTGCGTTTGGAATCATCGGCGTGTCATTTGCACCACGCAGGCCGATAGTAAGGATGCTCTCATAATTTTTGTTGCGCCTGATGCCTTCGCGCCAGAAGCTCTGGAGGGTGTTTGCGTCCGTGTAATAGTTCCAGCTCTTTTTATATCGTCTGTCCCACTCCTTCTGCGCTCGAAGCATCGGTTCCTGGTGAGAAGTACCCATAACAATTCCGTATTCATCTGCGAGCCGCGGATTATCGGGGTCGTCCTCGTTGAATGCGTTGTTCCACATCGCAGGCCAGAGGTAATTGGCCTTGAGACGAAGCAAAAGCTCGAAAACTTTGGTGTAGAATTTACTGTTGTAGTTCCCGAATTTTTCTCTCACCCAGTTCGTAAGAGCCGGCGCCTCGTCATTGAGGAAAATACCGCGATATTTGACGGCCGGAGGTCCCTGCACGTAAATTCCGGCCTTGATAAAAAGTGCGTCTTTATGTTCGACCGGCACGTCGGCCCACCAATACCACGGCGAGACACCAATCTGCTCCGAGAGGTCATATATGCCGTAAATTGTTCCTCTCTTATCGCTGCCTGCGATAACAAGGGCATTGTTGACCCCGGGCAGCGGTTCCGGAACAACCTGTATAAGAAACGATTCCCATTTGCCGACTATCTCATTGGCATCGACTTTGCCATCACAAATCAATCGGTCGATGATTCGGCTTTTTCCAATCGTGCCGATGATTACCGCGTTTTTCCCAAGCGAAGATTCATCCTTTAATACCTTCGCAGTGAGGTTCGTTACGCGGGCAATATCGGCCTGAAGGTCATTGGCGGCACGAATTACTCCTGCGTAATCCTGCGAATCGACACAGAGGATGGCGACCTCATCTTTCTGTGCCAGCGTGAAGCTGCCTTCGCTGAAAGTGCTGTCCATATATTTCTCCTGACCAAGGCCAAAACACGTGGAAACAAAAGATAAAAGACCAAAGAGAATAAACCGGGGCACCCTGCAGGATGTCATTATATGCGAATGAACCCTGTCTTTTGTGCCTGGCACGCTATTTTGCTGAAAAATATGCCGAATCATCACAAAACGCTCCTTAATATTCTTTTTTGAAAAACGGTCTTTTTGTTCATTATAAATAACGCATTGTGCAGGTTTTTTAAAGCAGCTTTTGATGACTAATCTGAATTTCAATAAATCCCACGAAAGAATGAAACATAGGACAACCTCCTTCCATTTCAGCAGCGGCCACGGTCTGTCACAAAGGAGAGAACCAGCCGGTAATATTATCATTTACTGGCCAATATTCCGCCAAGAGATGTTTTGGCCGCGAGGACACCTGAGCAGGTGAATGAGACGGCTATTATGAAACATGCCTTAGATTGACAAGTCCGGCCTTCGGTTTTGAAGGCCGCAACGAATGGAAGCAAGGGGGATTCCGGCCTTCGGCCTTGAACCCAATCTGGCTTGCCAAGGCGTAGTTCGCCGCAATTATATATCAGCGAAAAGTCCGGCTTCGCCCCTTAGGGGCTTCGCCGTAACACGCTTCGCTCGCCGATGAGCGGCGAACGAAGATTGGAGGCGGGGGGATTCGAACCCCCGTCCCGGTATGCTTTGAGACGGGCATCTACATACTTAGTCGTATCTTTGTTTTTTCGCCTCCGCGGCCGGCAAACGACGGCCAATCGCTTCGGCTATTTCGGGATTGGTCTTATCCCGCTGGCCCGAAAGCACCGACGAGAGCAGCCCGCTGTCTTACGCCCGAATCAGGCCCGCAGGCGATGCCTGAAAGGACGGGTTGCTTAATTAAGCAGCCATTCGCAACTGGTAGTTGCCAATTAAATTTAGTGCCGGAATGATTAGCCAGGCCAACCGGCGTCCTGGGTATGCAGCTCGGCTCTCCGACATCCGGTCGAAGCCTTTCGCCCCCATATCCACTTTTCAAATGCAGCTTCTGCGCCCCCCCTTTTGGCTTATTATACCATAAAAGACAAAAAAATGTGCTATGCGGCATTAAAAATAGTATCTGCCCAAGTAGCCGATGATGGCTTTTTTGACTTCGAGGGGGTTTATGAGACCTGTATGGCGATAAATAACCTCACCGCCGGGCTTAACAATAACCGTGTAAGGGATGCCGCCCTCCCATTCCTTGTCGAGGGCTTCAAGCAGTTTGATTTTATCCTCGGAGTTGAAAAGGTAATTGGTGCAGGATACCTGTTTATCCTTCAAAAAAGCAAGGACGGCATCTTTTTTAGCTGGTAAATCCCCGCTGATTGTAACCATCTCGAACGCCCTATTGCGATACATTCGGTTTATGTTGACAAGCTCTGGTATCTCGATAACGCACGGCCCGCACCACGTCGCCCAGATATTGACTAATCGCAGTTTGCCGGAATCGT
>CAYNVP010000107.1:0-8876 GCA_964400665.1 uncultured Pirellulales bacterium
TGCTTATCGAGGACGGGCTGAAGGGAGTCCAATACTTCCTTTACGGCCTGATGGAATTCGGACTCGCCGGGGTTACGTTTGATGACCTGGTCATAAACCGACTGGATGACGGAGCTGGCTTTCATTTGAGCAATCTCCTTACTTCTGCAATGGGCAATAATAGGTTCAAATTCTGCGTTAAAACGCGTTGCCAGTATACTCATCTGACAACAACTTAAAAGAGCAAATACTATAGCCGCCGTTTTAGGTGACCGAAAGCATTAAATCTTAATAGGTTTCATCAGATTGGCTAATAGAAATATAAGGAGTGAAGGAGCTGTCCACGGCGGAAGTTGTGGATTTTAATTTTTTCAGGTGCAGAAACACAAAACCTTTTGGGAGATAACGTCGCCGAGGATTCGGGCGGGAGAGTTAATGAGGTCAATAACTTTAATCACGTCGGCGTATTTGTCCTTTTCAGGAAGCAGTTGTGCGAGGTGATTCGGCTGGGAGGCGAACCATTTTTCGTTGAAGCTGAAACCCTTGTGAGAGGGGAAGATTGCGACGTAAAAGATGTCCGTTTCGACGAGGTCCTGGAAGAAGTGTGTGCCGAAGGACAGGTCGGGCACAAGATTAGTCCCTTCGCAGGCGAGTTCGCCGAGGACGGCGACATTGTTGATTTCGGAGAAACTTACAGGCACACCGAGCGAAGGTGTGGTAGTGCCCCATCGGCCGGGGCCGAGAAGTAATAAGCCGGTATCGTCTCGACTTGTGATTTGCTTGTTCAGCGTCCCAATTGCACGCGCCACGTCATATTTTTGCTGGATGGGCAGGGCCTCATAAGCTTTTGGGTCGACGAATACTATGCGTTTGATATCCAGAGAGATGCTTCCGCCCATAAAATAACCCTGGCAGGAGAACAGCAGTTTGTCCGGTTTGACGTCGGTGGGTATTGTGACGGTCGGCTGTTTGCCCTTGGTTTGCAGAGGTCTGCACTGGAGCAGGTTTATCATCAGCCGGCCTTCTTTTGTGAAGTTGACCGTGAATTCAACGTCAACGGGATACCGGTAATTGTCTTCGAGGCATTTGAGTATCGCCCGCATATACGGAACAAATTCGGTTTCCTTAAGCAATTTCTCGAAGGTTAGAACCCAATACTGCTTCTGGGCGAGCCGGAGCTGCTTTGCCTTTTCGGACATCTCGTGGTCCTGAACAGCTACGAGGTCGATTTTCAAATCGAGGTTTTTGGAAAGCAGTTCCTGAAGCGGCTGCGAAGCGAGACAATTGTTCTGGATATCGAGCAGGTCAACGTAATGCTGTGAAAATCTTCGGACGTCCTTCATATCGGCCAGCGGCCGCAGAAGGGGGGCATCGAGGGCGATTGTCTGGGGATAGTCATCTTCGACCCGGCCGACGGCGCGGGTGCCTAATCCGAGGACGAGTCGCAGCATTCCTGCCTTGGGGTCGAGGGTGGGGTTCCAGACGAAGGTGTTGTAGGACATCGCCACGCCCGCCAAATCCGGGAAAAAGTAGTTCTCGCGATATGAGCCGGAGACACGCTGGACGAGCAGCGCCATTTGTTCATCCTGCTGGTCAAGCCCTCTTTGCAGCCGATAGACCAGAGCGTCGTCGCCCATAGTGCTGGCATAGACCTGCCGCACGGCGTCTTCGAAATGCGAATATCGCTGCTCGGGGCTGCCCTGATTGGCGCAGAAAAGACTGGTGTATTTTCCCGCGAAGGCGTTGCCGAAGGCGTCTTCGAGCAAACTGCTTGAGCGGACGATGATGGGCGACTGTCCGAAATACTCTATCATTTGCTGGAACTGCTCGCGGACCTGGTCGGGGAATCTGCCTTTGAGCAATCGTTCTCTCAGCTCGGGCGCGACTTTGAAATATCCCTCTTTTGTCTTTTGCTCCATAAGCAGCTTCCAGCAGTTGTTTTCGACGATATAGGTGTAAAAGACGTCGGAGCCGACGTAGAAGGAGTCGTGAGGTTCGAGATGTCCTGTTAATCCGAGCGAGGAGTCGGAAGAGACGATGCTGTTTGCCAATAACATTCCGACGGCCTTTCCGCCGATAAAGCCGGTTCCGATTAGCCGGTCTTTGATGTCAAGCAGCCCGTTGAGGGAGAAGTGTTTTTTGGCAAGCGAGAGGATTCTTTTCTCCCTGCCAATCATTACCCTGCACAGGTGGTCGATTGTTTGCTGTTTATCTTGTAGAGAGGTGCCCGCAATCTCTGCGAGTTCCTTTGCGCGCATGAAGAGGTGGTCCCAGTAATCAAGCCCTCTTTCGGCTGATTCGAGACCCTGTTCCGATATGCGAGTGAACAGCCGGCTGGCGTCAACGCTGCTTGTGATGGGCACAAAACGCTCTGCCTGCTGGAGGTGCGGCAGGAACATTGTCGGCGAGTAGCGTTTCCAAACCTTCAGCGGGTGGATGTAGAAAGAGCCCTCCAGATTATAGAGGTCGAGCAGGAGTTGCGTCGTTTCTCGGATTCTGGCGATGGTCTTGAAGGAGTGGTTGTTTCGCAGGATGGCGAAATAGGTGAATGTTTCCAGCTCAAACAGGTAAGGGCAGGTAATCATAAAGAAGTTGCCAATCATCAGGTCGGTTGCCCAGGCGCTGAGCAGGTCCGAGAGGCAGTCGAAGACGTAGTATGCGCCGACGCCCTGTTCAGAGATTATGCTGTGGACCTGGGTGGAGAAAGATTCGAAGCCGGCGCTGGCGTCGAGGTTGAATATTTGTATGCCAGGGGCCTGTTCGAGCAGGGGCTTGTGGCCGGCGAATCGCATATAGATTACTTTGCGGCCTGTCGAGACGGCTGTTGTTACGAAGGGTGTAACGAAGGCGGCGAAGTCGTCGATACTGTCAACCTGCCAGACGACGTTGTCGCCTTTTCGGAGGTAGTTCAAAACGCCATCGAGGCCCGGCAGCCCCGTACTTACCTGTTCGGCCATAGGTCAGCTCTCCGGATTATTCGGCTGGTTGCTTTTTGCCAGGCATCTGTTAGAATAAGCAAAACTTATAAGGACGTTCGGCAATAAGCTTATAGTGCTGCCAGAGGTAATACTACTCGTTAGGCAGGTTAGTGCAAGGTTGTTTGGTTAATATGGTTCATCAAGGGGACTTATAATGCACATAGAAACGCTGAAGATATTTTGTGATTTGGCGGACCAGAGGAGTTTTTCGAAGACGGCGGAGAAGCACCTTGTCAGCCAGTCGGCGGTTTCGCAGCAGGTTGCGCAACTAGAGATAGAGCACAAGTGCCAGCTGCTGAACAGAAAAAAAAGGCCGCTCGAACTGACCCGTGCAGGCGAGATTTTTTACAAGGCAGCGAGGGATATTGTGGACAGGTTCGAGCTGCTAAAAAGCGAGCTGAACTCGATAAAAGACAAAGCGCAGGGCAGAGTCAACGTCGGGGCCATTTTCAGTATCGGTATGTACACGCTGGCCGCTTATCTCAAAAAATTTATGGTCAGGAAACCGAATATCAACGTGCACGTGGAGTACTTCGATGCCGACAAGATTTATGAGTTTGTGCTGTCGGGCGAGCTGGATATCGGCCTTGTGGCGGTACCAAGGATGGATAAGCGGCTGGATGTTTATGAGTTCGAGGACGAGCCGCTGGTTTTGGCGTGCAGTGTGAAACATTCACTGGCCGGCAAATCCGAGATAGACATTCATCAGCTTCAGTTTGAGCGTTTTATTGGTTTTGAAGAAGGCGTCCCCACTCGCAACTGGATAGACGGGATTTTCCATCGATACAACGTGGCCATAAGGCCTGTGATGGAATTCGATAATATCGAGACGGTCAAACGGGCGGTCGAGATAAATTCGGGCGTGAGCATACTGCCTCGGACTGCGATATTGCAGGAGCTTAAGGCCGGTACGGTAAAGGCGATTGAGTTCTCAAACGAAAGATTTGTGCGCCCGACGGGGGTTATCATTCGCAAAGACAGGGTGCTCAGCGCAGATACACGATATCTGATAGACCTGCTTCGAAAGAAATCCTGATGTTCACCGCCGAGCACGCGGAGGCCGCAGAGAAAAAAATATAAAAAACTCTGCGTTCTCTGCGGTTTCAGCAGTGGGGATTGTTAAATATGCAAATAAAGGCGGTGATATTCGATTTAGACGGGACGATAACCGAGCCGTTTTTTGATTTTGACGCGATACGACGGGAGATAGGTTTTAGACCTGACGCGGGGCCGATTTTGGAGCTGATGGAGAAGATGACGCCGCGGGAGCGGCTGGAGGCGGAGGGGATTTTGCATTATCACGAGGAAAGAGCTGTTTCGGAATCGAAGCTGAATCCGGGTGCCAGGGAGACCCTCGATGAGTTGCACAAGAGGGGCGTGCTCATAGGAATACTTACCCGCAACAGGCGTGATAACGCATTTGCCGTTGCCGAGAAACACAACCTGAAGTTCGATGGTGTTGTGGGACGGGAGGAAGGGCCGGTGAAGCCGGACGCGTTCGGCGTGCGGCATCTTTGTGGGCAGTTCGCCATTATGCCGCAGGAGGCACTTGTAGTGGGGGATTACCTTTTCGATTTGCTTTGCGCCAGGGCGGCCGGTGCGATAGCGGTGCTTTTGGCAAACCATAAAAGGGCCGGCGAATTCGCACAGCACGCTGATTTTATTATTGAAAATATCACTGAGATACTCCAGATTATCGAGCATAAGCACGACAAAAGTTCCGGGAGAGCTGATGTATAACAGCCGTATGTTGAAAATTTTGGTCGTCGCGATAACCGTCGTCGGTGTTTCATCTTGTGCCGGAACACCTGCGGTATGTTCCTCTCCTCGACCGAGCTTGGGTCAGGCCGGCGACGCAAATAGCGATTCGGTTGAAAACATACTCAAAGGCCTGCAGGATGCCGCGAGCAAGCTGGAATCATACCAGTGTAAAGTGGAATACCAATTCAATCAGCCGGTGCTTGAATCGAAGACACTGCGGACGGGAACTTTATACTACGCCCGATTTGGCAACGGCTCCAAGCTGCGGATAAACTTCAATACCCTTACGCAGGACGACGGCCCTCGGCAGGATTACAAAGAATGCTATATCTTCGATGGCCAGTGGCTGACTCATATCGACTACCAGATTAAGCAGGTGCAAAAAAGGCAGTTGGCCGGAGCAAATGAGCCGATAGACGCCTTTGAATTAGCCAAAAGAAACTTCCCAATAATCGGCTTCAGCAAAACGGATGATTTGAAAAAGGAATTCGAGGTTAATCTCATCGGGGAGCCGAATGACTTGATACATCTGAAATTGACCGTCAGGCCCGATTCGCAATACAAGGACGATTACAAATCCGTCGAGATTTGGATTGATAAAGTGTTAATGTTGCCTGACAAGCTGGTTACGGTTTCCACAGAGGATGATATTTACGAGATAAAGTTTATCGCGCCAAAGGTCAACGAGCCGATTGCTGAAAAGGTCTTTAAGGTTACAATTCCCCCCGGCTTCGGCAAGCCGGAGATAATACCGCTTAAGAAGTAATCTTTGTAGTTGTAGGGTGGGCTTTAGCCCACGCGGTTTAAAAGATGGCAAAGTTACAAGTATGAATGAGACGAGAAAAAAAGCTTATACGCTTAATGAGCTGATAGTAACTATAATAATTATAGCCCTGATTTTATGGGGAGTCCCCTTTGTTGTAAGTAAAATAAAAAGTCGAGCTTTTTTAATCCCTTGCCAAAGAAATTTGCGAGCTTTAGATAATGCTTTGAAAAGATATGCTGCGGATAATGAAGGACTATATCCTACTCCCTCAAAATGGTGTGATTTGTTGGTCGAAAAGACGGGTATAGATAAAGAAGTATTATGTTGCATTTCAGAGCATTATACTATTACTGACACCCCGATAGAGGAAGCGAATGCCCCCATAAAAGTAAGATTTGTATATGATTATAATGATTCTGCAGGGAATAAAAAATATGCGTACGACATTAAAGGGGCTAATTACGGATTGAACCCAAACGTTGAGCCAAACTCTGCCTCGACTGTAGTTTTGTTATTTGAAACAGAGCACGGTTGGAATCAATTTGGAGGTCCTGAATTAGTCAGTGTAAAAAATCACATAGAGATTTACGGAAAAGAAGGATGTAACGTTTTATTCAACGATGGGAATGTTATGTTTATTAAAGCGAAAGACATATCCGAACTGAATTGGGGTAAAGCCCATTTAAAGAACGATAAAAATTGAAAGGGAAAGGTAATGGCGAAGGGAATAGTGATTTATTATTCGAGAAGTGGAAACACCAAGCAAATGGCGGAAATGATGGCCGGGGCGATGAATGATGGGGGCCTGGCTACTGATTGCAAGAGCGTCGATAAGGTCAAGGTTGATGACCTGCTTAAATACGATGCGATAGTAGTCGGCTCGCCCACCTATTATGGGGGTATGGCGGCGCAGATAAAACAGCTTATCGACGATTCGGTAGTCAAGCACGGCCAGTTGGACGGCAAGGTTGGGGCGGCCTTCACCAGCTCCGCCAACGTCGGCGGCGGCAACGAAACCACGATTTTGAGCATATTACAGGCGATGATTATCAGCGGTATGGTAATCCAGGGCGACCCGCAGGGCGACCACTACGGCCCGGTATCGATAGGCAAGCCCGACCAGAGGGTGGAGAATCTTTGTGCCCGCTGGGGCAGGAGAATCGCGGAATTGACCAAAAAACTGGGCCATTAGCTGGTTTTTGGCGATAGCGTTTTTTTTCGCAAAATCAGCGATTTTCTTTGACAAGACGCGATTGTAAGTTTAAGTTTCTGACATTCGTAACCAGAAAATTAGGACGATTAACCGCCTAACTGGAGGACTATCGAGATGCAAGAATATGAAAACCTGAAGATTTTAGTAGCGGAAATTGAGCAGGACCTGAGCAAGGCCGAGGGCGGAAACAAGGCCGCAGGGACGCGAGTTCGCAAGCAGATGCAGAAGATTAAACAGGCAGCCCAGGAAGTCCGCAGTAAAGTTTTAGAGATAAGGTCAACCCAGTAAATAAGGCCTGTAAAAGCGTTAAACGGTTGCGGTTGCGCGGCTCGCTTGCCCTCGAATGCAGTTATCGGGGGTATTGGTTGTGTTGAACGTCAAACGATAGACGAAAGGGGCATCGCAACCGATGAACGCGATACGCAACCTGCAGTCTCTGCAGTAAGGGTTCTAATCCGTATTTATTGTGTGAAATCCCTTTACACAGGGCAGATAGATGCCGCCGCCGCTATTATTCGATTTATCGCAGATAGACCTGTCAGCCAAGCCCGTTTTCGACAAGGAGGCAATCAGCAGGGTAAATCCCCAGCAGTTCGAGATGCAGCAGCTCGATGGCGTGCTTTGGTTCGACAAGGAAAATATGCTTGTGCTGGGCTATAAGGACGTGACCGACAGGGAGTTCTGGGTGCGAGGGCACATACCGGGCAGGCCGCTGATGCCGGGGGTGATTATGATAGAGTCGGCGGCCCAGCTATTGAGCTTCTTCGTCAATAAGGTGTTGGGAATAGAGGCATTCATCGGCTTTGCGAGTATCGATTCAGCCAAGTTCCGTTCGACCGTGATGCCGGGACAGCGATTGCTGCTTTTGGGCAAAATCACAAAATTCCGTCAGGGCCGAAAATATGACGCTTATATCCAGGGGCTCGTAGGCGATAGGATGGTCTTCGAGACCGAGGTTTCCGGAATGGCCGTTTAGGCCGCATCTGTCTTCGCCATCGCAGAATAATCGCGATATCATCAAAATCCCTCCTGCCTGATTGTGCAAAAAATACTAAACCTCTCACTCACAATTCCTCTAATTGTTTTGTTGTATGCCGGAAGCGGTTTGTATTATGCGTTATTACGAAATGGTCGCATTGCCGCGAACGCTCGTTTGAGATTATAGGACTCCGATTTCGTAGCAAATCTGAAGATTCACTTCATTTTATACTTTAATCTGTTTAAGCGACATATTGGTTGTGCCGATGAATTATCGATAAAGTTAACCTTATTCCGCAAGGAACGACCGCAGTAACGTAGTTTGCAACAGCAAAGCGGTCTTGGATTACTCGTTAGAAAGAGACAATTTATGAAAACTCCAACTCAATACCTCAACAAGGCGCAGTATATATCGCTGGTGATTTTGATTCTGAGCTTTGCGCTGACGGTATCAGCCGGCCAGGAGCCGAGCGGGTCTGCTGACCCCGACCGAATTACCTGGGAGGTGGCACCTGAGGTCTCCTGGTATAAGTATTCGGAGCCCGGCTTGATGGAAAACAAAGGTGTTATGTTCGGCGTTAACGGTTCTTTAATCTACCGTGAGCTACAGTCAGATATACCTGATGACAAGGATGGGATTATGCTCAGAGGCGACGCCAGGTACAGTTACGGCAAGGTCGATTACGACGGCGCACTTTGGGACGGCACACCATATCAGGACCAGGATATCGATGACAACGTGCTCGAGTTCAGAGCTCTGGTCGGCTACGATTTCGAAAACAGAGTTGCCCGAGCAACTCCTTACTTTGGTGCCGGCTATCGTTATCTACGTGACGATTCTTCCGACGACCCTTACGGCTATGAAAGAATATCGCAATACGTTTATGTACCGCTGGGCATTGAGATTCTTTTCGCCTCGGAAAGCAACTGGTCATTAGGAACGACCTTTGAGTTTGACATTCTGATGTGGGGGCGGCAGAGAAGTCATATTGATGCTCCTTACGGCACTATTACGAATCCGCAGCACGAGGGCAGCGGTTTCAGGGCTTCAATCAGACTTCAGAAGAAGAACTCAGGTGCAGATTTCGGCATCGAGCCGTTTGTCCGGCTGTGGAACATTAAGGATTCCGACACATCCGAAGGCTTCTTAGAGCCCAAGAACCGCACAACTGAAGTCGGTTTGCGGCTGGTCTGGGCGTTC
>CAYNVP010000108.1:0-8870 GCA_964400665.1 uncultured Pirellulales bacterium
CTGTCTTCATAATCAAAAATTATCAGACCATACCGCAAAAAACATTCTATTTTTTTCGCAATAACAGGCCAATTTCAAACGCCCCTGACGCAAGACGCCAATTGCAACCAAAGGACCGCCCCCGCCAAGCCGATATCAAAACCGTTAGGCCAAGTTCAGGACGGCGTCGTATATATATAAAGGTGAGCCAATGGATTCAAGAAAGCTTTTTGAACAGACAGCGACCTCAATCGCGGCCCTCGACAGGGACGAGTTAAAAAGACGCATCCGGAACTTCAGAGGACGATTCAAACTCGACTTCACGGAAGATTACCTCGACCACCTTAATATTGACCGGCTGAGACATATCCTTTTGGCGGCCCATATCAGTGCAGGGGCCTCTTCCTAAAGTTCAGAGTTTTGTTCCTTCTCCCGAAATTCGGCCCCCGATTTATCGGGGGCTTTTCTTTTATGCAGCCCTTCGGACAAGGGACTCAAAAAATAAAAAGCCGGAGTCGAAACCGACTCCGGCTATTGTGAGACAGTGGTAAAATATTACGCACTTATCAAATTCCGCTGTCTCACGGAAACCTAAAACTATGGAAGAAAAGAACTATTTACTTATTATTATTCATTATACGCTTATCTGCGTTTTTTGACAAGCGATTCTTCCTGCTTTTTTAAAAATATTTTTGGTTATAAGTTCTTGTTTGACAAGCACTTGCACCACATAGGTTTTGCCGGCTGCAAATTTTTCATTTTTGTACGACATCTTTTGTGGCGATTGTCTGCTGACCCGGCGGCGCCGGGTCCCAGCGAATCTTCGCGGCTCCTAACAGCGTTCCTGTCGCGTACGCGAGGTCCACTTGCGATATCTGATACTCCGTCAATGCCCGTATCTCTGCACTTTGTGCATTTGCAAATTTCGCCTGCTGGTCGAGCACATCCGTGCTTGTGCGCAGCCCCGCCGCGAACTGTCGCTTTTCCGCCTCATAAAGCCGGCCTGCCAGAATCGCATTCTGCCTGCTCGCTAATATACTCTGCCAGTTGGCTTCGAGCTGCTCGACGGCCCCAAGCACCTCCATTTCTATAAGCATTCGCCGATTCTCCTTGCTGACCAATCGCTGCCTTCTGCGATAATATGCTTCGAGCAGCCGGCCCTTTGCCGCCTCATTGCCCAACGGCACTATCAACTGCATCCCTACGATATGGTCTTCAAAATCCTTCTCATACAACATATCGTATGCGTCGTTTCTGACCGCCCCAAGGCCGTTCATTCTATATGTGTAATCCATCGACACGAGGGGCAGCGCCTGATTTTCGTAATATTGCACTGTGCTAACATCCTGCGCAATTGCAAGCTCCAGCTCCAGCATTTCCATCCGGTTTTCGACCGCTGACGCCGACAACTGCTGTTTGTCCAACTCATATCGCACGGGGTCCGGCTCAGTCATTGGCACCACCGCTGTCGGCGAATCGATGCTCAGTCCCGCCTCATTCATTATTTGTTTGAGCTCCCTTTCCCTGTCCTGAAGCTCTTTTTGCGCCCTGATTATCGCGTCGAGACGTTCCGCAACTCCCGCTTCCGAGCGAATCTCCTCCACGGCCGCCTTTTCACCGAGTCGCACCATTCGACGGGTTTGCTCCAACTGCGCCTGTGCAAGCTCGTATTCCTTCTTACGAACCTCAAGCTCTTTTCTTGCTGCATACAGCCGCCAGTACCCGCGGTCGGCATTGGCCAAAACACGTATCACCTCCAGCTTCGTCTGTGCATCGGTTATCTGCCTCTGGTATTCGATAATCCTTATCGAATGAGTATTTGCCCGTTTGCCCGCCCCCCGCAGCAACGGCTGACTTATCGACAGCGCCCCCGTCGCGCTGTAGGAGGGGTTGAACGTCGCCCCCAGAAAATTTGTTTTTGTCCGATTGTCCGCGAGGTCGAATGTTACCGTTCCTCCCGTTTTTAAAGGCATCTGCACTCCCAAATCAACGGTGGCGCTTTCGATATTCGACCCGCTGATATTGACATCGGCGGAGACCGGCTGGTTCGTCTTGCTGAACGAAAAGTTCGAGAAAAACGCCGATTCGAATTTTGCCTCTTCCGCGCCTACCCGTTCGGCCGCAATTGCCGGCTCTATCAACTGAACCTTCAAATCCAGATTGTTCTTCAGCGTCATCGCCCTGCACTGCTCTATGCTAAGCTTTGTTTGTTCTTCCGCCGGCTTGATTGTTTTGACTGCTTCATTTACATCCGCCTTTTTCTCCAGCTTCAGCGTATCAATCTCTCTTGTTTTCTCCGGCTTGACCTTGACCGTATAAAATTCCTCTTCACTGACAAACACCTGGCAACCCGCAATTATGAACGTCAAGCTGACGCAAGCGAAAATCAACAACACGTATATCCGCGATATTCTTCTACTCATGTCTCAGCGCCTCAATCGGGTCCAATCTTGCCGCCTTTATCGCGGGGAACATCCCGAAACATATTCCCACCGTGCCGGCGAACGCGAACGAAAGCACAATTGCCCAGGCGGGTATATAGGTCTTTTCCAACAGGGGATTTATACTTGCTATCGCCAAAGTCAGGAGTTTGCCGACGCCGACTCCGACAAAACCGCCTACAAAACACAGTATTACCGCCTCAACCAGGAACTGCGTCAGTATCGCCGACCTCTTTGCTCCAACCGCCTTTCGAAGCCCGATTTCCTTTGTCCGCTCTGATATCGATACCAGCATTATGTTCATAATCCCGACCCCCCCGACAAGCAGTGATATCCCCACTATCCCGCCGGCAACCAGCGTTACCACAATCGCTATTTCGTTGAACGTCTTGATAGCGCTCTTGAGCGACTCGACTCTGAATGTGTCCGGCTCGCCCGCCTTGATGTCACGCATCCGGCGCATAAAGAACTTTATCTCCGCTACCGCCTCTTCTGAAACCTCCGTTGACTTGCTTGCCGCCATCGCCATTATCCAGGGCCACTGGCTGAGCTTCGACGCCGTTTTGAAAGGAACAATGATTTCGTATCGCTCCTGGCCGCCGTCACCAAAACCGAGGTCGGGCGGTTTTTCAATAACGCCGACAACTCTGAAATTCCGGTATCCTATCCGAATCGATTCACCTTCGCATTCCCTGTCCAGGCCCAGTTTGTCACGAAGCACCGGCTCAATCAGGCACACCGCACGCCCCTCGTCTATCACCGATAGTTCCCGGCCGGCCGCCAAAGTCCTTTTCTCTATCTGGTGCCACGACGATTCCACTCCCCGCACCTGCACGTTTTGCACGGCTTTCTCGCCGCATTTGACGGTGTACTGTCCGACCCAGCACATCCGAGCAAATACCTCCACCGACGGGCAATGCACTAACAGGCCATCGAACTCTCTTTCTTTGAAACGTATTTGCCACCAGGGCAGCCCGCTTTTGGGACCTGTATCGGGACGCTGCGGCTGGATGAATATCGTATTACTGCCGAGCGTCTCCACCTGGCTTAGAATCTTCGCCTTTAATCCCGTCAACGCCGCTATGACCGCCGTCACCGATGCAACGCCTATCACTATTCCTATTGTCGTAAGTATCGACCGTGTTTTGTTCGCCCATATCTGCCCAAGCGCAAGATATGCGCTCTGATACACAAGCCGGACGAATATCAACGGAGCAAGAAGCAGCCCTCTCATCGTTTTTCCTCCCCGCCTTTAGGCGAGGTCTCGCTCGCCTCGCTTCGCGGGCGAAGCGGGCCAAGGGCGGACGCCTGCTCACTGTGCTTTTGCGCGTGCAATCCGTCGGCCTCCGTTGTCATATCGCTTCTAATACGTCCGTCCTGCATACGGATTATTCTTTTGGCGTGCCGCGCGACGTCGCGCTCGTGTGTCACCATTACTATCGTCTGACCCTGCCTGTGAAGCTCGTCGAAAAGCCCAAGTATGGTTTCGCTGGTCTTGCTGTCTAAGTTTCCCGTTGGTTCATCGGCGAGCAATATGCTCGGATTACAAACAAGCGCCCTGGCAATCGCCACACGCTGCTTCTCTCCGCCCGAAAGCTGATTAGGCCTGTGTTTGACCCTGTCACCAAGGCCCACCCTCTCAAGAGACCCTTTTGCTTTCGTTACTCTGCCAAACCACCCGTCTCGCGCATACAGCAAAGGCATCTCTACGTTTTTCAACGCGTTCATCTGCGGCAAAAGCTCAAACGACTGAAACACAAAGCCGATTCTTTCGTTGCGAATTCTGGCCAACTGGGCATCGCCAAGCTCTGTCACGTCCTCCTCATCAAGCTCATATCGGCCCTCACTTGGCCTGTCCAGACACCCGAGAACGTTCATCAGCGTGCTTTTGCCCGAACCGGAATGACCCATTACCGCGATGTAATCGTTCTCCCGCACCTCAAGGTCTATCCCGTCGAGCGCGTGTATCTCCTCCACCCCGACGCGATAAAACCGCTTCAATCCCAGCAGCCGGATTATTACTCTGCCGTTTGTATCATTTGCCTGCCGGTTCATTGCTGTCATTACTGTCCTTTTGTCCTTTTGCTTTTGTCTCTTTGCTTTTTTCTTTTGCTTTCTTCTCCGCCTCGACTTCCCGTTCGTCGCGCAATTTCTGGTCGTGCCTGAGATTGTCGAGAACTTTATAAGGCCCCACTACTATCTTGTCGCCCTCCTTTAGCCCGGACAAAATTATCGTATGCGTCAAATCGGACCGTCCTATTGTTACCGGCGTCGCCACCGCTTTGCCGTCGTTATACCTGAATACCACTGGTGCAAATTTCTTATCCTTGTCCAGCTCGCTCGAATTATCGCGAACCTCCAAAGGCAGACCGTCAACATCTCTGGCCAAAATTGCCTGGGTGGGGACCTTGATTACATCGGTGTGTTTCCGCGTTTCAATATCAACGTCCGCGGTCAGTCCGGTATAAAGCTTCGACACGTTCGGGTCTTTGTCTAAAAGTATCTCCGTTCGATAGTATCTTGTCCGGTTGTCGCTGAATCTGTGCTTGAGTGCAATTTTATCAACAACACCCTTGAACTTTATATCCGGGAACGCCTGCACGGCAACCTCCGCCTCCTGACCAACCGCCAGACCACCTATGTCCGCCTCATCCACCTGTGCCACAACCAGCATCTGCGACAGGTCCGAAACCTCCATTATCACCGTCCCGGGATTATTCATCGTCCCGGTCATCACCATCTCTCCCACCTTGGCGTTTACTCGCGTCACCACACCGTTTATCGGCGACGTTATTGTCGTATAGCTCAACGCCTCCTTCGCCTCGGCAATCCTGGCCTCTGCCGCTTCCAGATTGTGCCTCATAACCACTAAATTACGCTGCGACGCATCGAGATTGTGCCTTGCCGACTCATATTGCGCCGTAACCTCATCCGTTTTGTACTTTATCTGGTCAAAATCTGCCTTGCTTATGTCTGTGGACTCAAACAGCCCTTTCTTCCTTTCGAGGTCTTTTTCCGCCTGCTCCAATGATGCCCCGAGACCTACAAGGTTTGACTTGCTGCTTTCAATTCTCGCTTTTTCTACCTCTACCTGCGCCACTTGCGCATTTCGACTCGCCTCCGCCAGCTGCAGCTGACTTTCCAAATCCTTCGCATCGAGCTTAATCAGTAACGAAGGCGGTATCGGCGGATTGACGCACGGGTCGCCTTTTGTAACAACGTCTCCCTCGTCATAAGGCATCTCTATAATTCGTGCCGACACCTTGGCGCTTATCTGAACCGTTGTCTTGGGCTCAATCTCGCCCGGTGCACTCACACGTTCTGCCAGTTGGCCTCGACTGACCTCCTCAAGCCGGACCACCTCTTCCCTGCCCTTGCCTTTGCGGGCCCTGACAATCATTGCGCCGCCGATTAACAGCACCAAAACCGCGATAACAGCAATGATAATCCACTTTTGTTGCTTCTTCACAATTACTCCTCTCAAGCTAAAATCCGTTGCCTCCGTGCTTTTACAATCGGCTTAATATCCCGTCCATCCAGTCCTATTATTATAACGCGCAATGTTACCGCTTTGTTATCGTTTTACCCTTTTTTCGTGATTTTTCGCGCATTTTCAGCGATAAAATGTCCCTCATACTGAATACTAACCACCGCATTGCATATTTCCGGTTTATGGCCGGCACCAGTCATTTCAGGACGAAAAACATCGCACATCAAACATCTGTGAAGTTAAGCCGGGCGCCGAAACGAGCGATAATACACAGGTGGGTTTTTTTTGCTCGACCGTGACTTTATTGCCTTCACAGCGTTGTAATGGGTCGCAAACATAACAATAATCGAGGATTTGAACCGTGGCTTTTGAAATCGACACACAGAAAAGAAACTCCATATATCCCCTGTGGCTGCGATTCTTTGCTTTAATCGCGGTCCTTGTGACCGCCTTCATAGTACTCGGTCCGTCCTTCCTCTGGAGCAACCCTGACTCGTTACTGCCCTGGAGCGAGGAATCCCGCATTTTGCCGCCCGACAAAACACCGGCGCTGAGCACATCCGACCAGCAGGTGCGGCTTACAAATATTCTGCGCTACAGAACTCAGGTCGAGCAGGACGGCCGGCCGCGCGGCACCATTAACCTGCTTGTATATCCCAACGGCATCGTTAAAGGCGTCTGGACCGGTGAATACGACAAGTCCAACGATATTCATTGTACCATTATGGCTGCAAGCTTCTCCGGAAACATAGACCCGTCAAAGCTCTTCATAGAAGACAGCATGAGAAAACCCTCCAGACTTTATTTCATTACGACCGGCTCTTTCACTATGCTTGAAACACAATTGTCTTCGGGTAAATGCCGCAGTATTTATGGCCTGGTCTATGTCTGCGGCTGGCTTGACTCCGACTATACAGCGCTGGCCGAGTTGACAATTACCGAAAACAAAAAGACCTTTCAAACCTTCCCCTGGGCGGCACGACCCTTCAACTGACCGCACCTCTCAGCCGGGTATCCTCGCCGAAGTCCGGCTGGGCTTGCACCCTCAGCAATCCTCAATTATCATATCTGCCATGAAGCAAACCTCGCAGATAACTGGTAGTTCCAGCCCGCCCGCTCCGGCGTACCCGCGATACGAACGACTCCTGATTGCCGGGCTTTGTCTTGGCTTTCTTCTGCTTGTCAGAATCATCTGAATCATTTATTATTCACCAAATGGTCATCACCAGGGAAATCCAGGTCCGCACAAAGGGAAACTGTGATATTCTCGACGTGACGGGCCGGGCCGCCGGGCTGGTCGCAGAATCGGGCGTCTCTAACGGGACCATAACGCTTTTCAATATCGGCTCTACCGCCGGCATCACGACAACCGAATATGAGCCGGGATTAGTCAAACACGATATAAAGGCCGCCTTTGAAAAAATAGCGCCGGTAAACTGCCGATATGCGCACGAGGATACCTGGCACGACGACAACGGCCACGCTCACGTCCGGGCTTCTCTGCTGGGGCCTTCACTGGTCGTGCCGGTCGTTGAGGGCCGGCTCACACTGGGAACCTGGCAGCAAATCATCCTTGTCGATTTCGACACCCGCCCCAGGACCAGAACAATCGTCTGCCAAATCATCGGTGAGTAACGTCTGGTCACGAGTGTATCGAGATTCCCGCGAACCGGGGGATTGACGAAAGCCCGTAAGCCGTGTAGTATTCCTGTGCGGCGGGGAGTTGAAATTTGAGTTCGTCTCGGCGAAGGTCCTGAGCAGGTAAAACCAATTGCCGTCAACGCCGAGCCGGTGCAGGATAGCGGATGTGTCTTGTTTATGAGATTTGACCGCCAAAAATTGATGTGGGTCGTAACTGTGTTTGCGCTGTTCTTTGCCTTCGGCTGCGGTGAAACAGCCAGGCCCGCGACTAAAACCACATTACCAGCCGATCCCGAGGGATTGGGCCCCACAATCAGGATGCTGGCTGAGGTGTTCGCCTCCGACCCCATACCGGTAAGGGGTTATGCCTTGGTAGGGGGGCTTAACGGCACCGGCTCTGCCGAATGCCCCGAGTCGATTCAGAGGTACCTCAAAAAATATATCCTGCAGCACTTTACCGGCAGAGAGGTCAACGTCAGCGAGCTTATCAGCAGCCCGGATACTGCCGTTGTTATTGTCGATGGTATTATTCCTTCGGCCGCGGCCAAAGGCCAGAGGTTCGACGTCAGAGTCGTTGCGCTGCCAAGTACGCAGACCACCTCTCTTGAAGGGGGCTGGCTTTACGGTGCCGACCTCTACGAGGCACGCCAGCTCGGCGTCAGCATCAGGTCTCTGGCCTCCGCCGAAGGCCCGATATACACCGATTCGTTAGACCCGGGCGCAGCCGACAGCAGGACCGGCTTTTGTCTCGGAGGCGGGTCAGTTATCGACGAGTATAAAATCAATCTTGCCCTTCGCCGGCCGGACTACCGCATCGTCAGCCAAATCCGGAATCGAATTAACGAGCGATTCGGCTACGAAACCGCCTGGGCGCTCGCCCCGGGCAGCATCGAACTGCAGGTTCCCGCCAAATATGCCGCCGAAAAAAACAGATTCATCCAACTCGTCGGGGCCACCTACCTCACGGAAACGCCTGAGCTTGTCGAAAAGAGAATTATCAGCCACGTCCGCAAGCTCGACTCCGGCCCGAACAAAAACGCAGACGAGCTGGCGCTCGAAGCGATAGGCAACGCGGCGGTACCCAAACTTGCCGCGCTTCTCAATTCCTCGGATTTCGAGGTCCGCTTCCGCGCCGCACGTTGTATGTCCTATCTCGGGGACCGGCAAGGCAGAGAGATGCTCTGGAATATTGCAAACAATAAAAAAGGGGCCCGCCGCGTCGAGGCGATTGACGCCATGGTCAATTCCTCACCCAGGGAGGAAGCCGTGTCACTGCTTCGCATACTTTTGCGGGATGACGATTTTGCCGTGCGTCTTGC
>CAYNVP010000109.1:0-3916 GCA_964400665.1 uncultured Pirellulales bacterium
GGTTCCCATCGCAGCCATCACCTGCCTGAACGCACGAAAGCCGCGATAGTCCGGGTCAAGGATGGCCCGATGCATAAAATCAAAGAACCTGTGCTTGAGTTTCTTCTGTGGTTTGGATAACGCTCTTTGCCTGCCCGTATCGTCATACAGATAAAAGGCGTTTTTTGCGGGCCAATAGAGATTGTCCTTGAACTGTTCCCAGTCGTCGCCTATTTCTGCTGCCTGTTTCAGGATGCCGGCGAAGGTATCAAAATCGCTCACACCCCCGATATCGACCCCCGCCGCCCCCATCGCCTTATACATAGCAACCTGCTGGGCCGCCCTTTTGATATGCTGGGGGAGTTTTTCTGAGTAAAGCTTGGCCAGAAGCTCGTCGCTTACGAAGCAGCCGGTCAATTTCACGTCGTGCATCAGCCGTGGCGCAGCCGTAGTTGTGCTCAAAAGATAGACGTTGCCGAGAACGGGTATGTTTATCTTGTTGTCGGCTAAGTATCTGAAAAGCTCCTGCGATTTTTTCCAGTCCCACCCGACCTGTGTAATCAGAAATTTTGCCCCGCAGGCGATTTTTTTCTCCATCTTGTAATATTGCTGCATTTGTGAGGGTTCGGTGTATTTGAAAGGCGATACCGCCGCACCGGGATAGAACTGATGAACCTTGTCCAGGTCCTGCGGCTTGGCCTTGATGTATGCCTCGTTGTTCATATCTCTGATTAACTGCAGAAGCCCTATGGAATCGAGGTCAAAGACGCCTTTTGCAGATATGGGCTTGTCGCCCGTCAGGGCAAGTATGGCTTCGATACGGGCGTTTCTAAAGCAGACTAATGAGCTTACGATTGCGTTGGTGTTCTGGTCTTTGCAGGATATATGAGGAATACAGTCAAGCTCACCGAGCAGGTCCTCAGTGTGCAGCCGGTCGAGCACATATCCCGGGTCCAGGTTCGCTGTGCCGCTGGGGTTTTGGGGCAGGGTGATGGCCACAAAGTCGAAGCCGGGGGGTATGGGCCCGGAGCCGGCGTTTTTGTAGGCGGAAAGGAATTTGGCAATAGGGCCAAAGTCGAAATTAGGCCCGCCTGCAAGCTCCGCGACGACAATAAACCCGGACTCCGATTCCAGTTGTTCTTGAAACTTTTTGCATTGCGCCATTTTTTGCTCCGGATAACGTTCAGGCCAATCGTATAACGCAAAATATAGAAAAACTCAAAGATAAAAATACTCCGCGGAGCAGAGTTTGTGCACATCGGACGATTGTAATTACTGTATCCGAAGGAATTTCCATATTGCCTTGTGTGATGTGCTATAACGACCGAAATGGTCAGGGATTTTCCTTAGTTTGGCTTTGTGGATAACTTGTTGATAGTGAGAAGCTTGCTTTCGACCGGGCGAGACGGTCAGTTGTTCCTTTAGTTGCCAAATAAACAAACGAGAGAATCCGGCTTGTAGGGCTATCAGATAAGTCAAGCTTATTAAAGAACTTACAATACCGTGTAAGGTGGGTAAAATCGCTTGTGCGAGTCCGGATTTTCAATCTGGGTAAAAAGATAGATTCTTGTAAGCTCATACTGTCTTAACAAGGCATCGGATTGGTAGTGGATAACTTCTTACCTAGCGATGATTGCGGATGTTAGCGGTTTGGATGGTCAACGAGACAAATCGAGGGGACAACAGTAGTTGCGCAATTACTTTTTATCGAAAAATGCGGCGATTTTTTCCTTTAACCTTCTGCAGGCAAGCGTTGGGTTCGGCGAATCGGCGACGGCGGAGCAGACAGAAATGGTCTTAGCACCGGCGCTGAGAACGGTATCGATATTGTCAGCGGTTATACCGCCTATAGCGACGTGACCGATGCCTGTGCCTGACAAAATGGGTAATGCCTGTTTGATGTAATCGATGCCGACGGGTTCTGCATCTGGCTTGGTGGGGGTCAGGAAAATAGGACCGAGAGAGACATAGGTTGGCATTTCGGCGATTGCAGAGGTGAGTTGCGCTATCGAATGAGTGCTTTTACCTGTAATCAGCGGACTAAGCTGGAGCTTGCGTGCCTGCTCGACAGGAATATCGTTTTGGCCTAAATGGACGCCATCGGCGCCGCTTGCGACGGCGATATCGACACGGTCATTAATAATGCTTATAACACCTTCGTCCCTGCACATCTTCACAAATTCGTCGGCTATTGCAAAGATGGCATCGTCACGGATACCCTTTGCCCGCAGTTGAAGGCAATCCGCTCCGCCGGCGATGCACTCCTCGGTAAGGGTGAAGATGTCTGCAGGCAGGTTCGAGCTGATTATCACATACAGCCGAACGCTGCTGAACCTCGCCTGCGTATCTGCGAACAGGACAACGTCTTTTTCGAGCGTGTAGCCGGCATAGCGCAGTTGCTCAATCTGCTCAGCCAGAGTTGCATTTGCCGGCCGAATGGTCTCCGCCAGCACGCGAAGCGCCTCGGGTAGTCGTTTGCACGCGGCAGTGAGCGCGTCCCTGAGGTCGGTTCTGCCGATGGCGTTTTCAGGTTTTTGACCGATGCCGACGTCGCCCGTTGTGTCTCTGGCGGCAAGCAACCGCTCGTCTCCAAGGTGGGCGACAGCCGACGAGAGCTTGTGACGCAGGTCTTTTGCCCTAATGCTTAGGGATTGATTATTGAGCGTGAATCGGCAGTAATCCTCTATGACCCGAATGGCTTCGCGGGCGCGGTTGAAATTCGCATCGATTATCCTGTATGCCGACCGTTCCATAATGGCTTTAACCCGTGAGATAATAAATCGACGGATATTTTACCACTTCCAGTGCTTTATCTCACGGGTTGAATTATAAAACATTTCTGCTTCTCCGCAGTGAAAAGATCCTTCTAATCCGCCTGTCCTGCGACTCGTCCGGCGTAGTCCCGATGTAGTGTATCGGGACGAAGTCGGAGGCTCTCCGGGCGAAGTAGGGTGTAAATCTGTAGTTAAAACTCCATTCTTTAGGGATACCACAGTTTTTACTTTTTTATTTTTGAATTGAAGAATATGACCCCAAATGTCGCGAGGGACGTAGAACAGAAAGACGAACCTGTCGGCAGCAGGTATTGTCGGAGTAAAAAATGATGCCGCCGGCGCAAAAAATCTGGGGTCGTTCGCTCCTCCGGAAACGACCCCATATCGCATAACAAAATCGGCTTTTCGGCCGGTTGGAACCGGCGACACCGATTTTGACAAATTTTCAAATCGGGCGGATACAACTCCTCCTCCTAATCACCGAGTATTTGAGCGTACCGCCCAATTCATATACTAAACTGGTAAAGAGATTAAAGAAGCAAATGCTGTGCCATTTTGTGCGAACGCCGACAGCGACGTGGGATAATGAGCGTAACAACTTGGCTCGGATACAGTTATAGATGTGATACAATTGTGGGCCAAATATGCACGGCTGACATATTTTAGCAGTGTGTTGATTTTTCTCAACGCGCAACAGGTAGCTAATTTGCCCTTTTCGACTTTAGGACCTATAAATTGTTAAGTTAGGTCGAATTCCGGCTTTGTGTTTACAAAAAACAACACAGCGATTCAGAAAATAAGCACAAGCGTAGAGTCAGAGGCGGGGGCATTTTTAGCGAGTTTTTGGTTTCAGCGGTTAGTCACAGTGCCCCGGTGGCCAGAATGTTAATACGTCCGAGCTTGACGCCCTTTATGCTTATAAGCTGTTCGCCCACGCGGTTGATTTCTCCGACTTTGCCTTTCAGGACTATGACTTCGAGACAATCGTGGCGGGAGAGGTGAATGTGAATAGAGGAAATCGTTTGCAGCAGATGTGAATGCTGAAGCTCGGTAAGTTTCCCCATCAGGACGGTGGAATGATGGTCATAGACAAGGACGACAGTTGCAACGGCGTCGGCTTTGGGGTTTTGCACGCGGGAGCTACTTAGCTGCTGCCGGATTAA
>CAYNVP010000109.1:4016-8849 GCA_964400665.1 uncultured Pirellulales bacterium
GTCTGCACCGTCTGCGACAGAATCAGGTAATCGAAACTCTTGTCGCCGTAGAAGTGGAGGCCCTGCTCGACATCCTGCTGGATAACGGGAATTGCCCGACAGACGCAATCGAGGACAAGGTTCTGGTCAAGCTCGATGCCTTCGCCTTTTATGTTTTTGTCGCGTAGGAGGTTTGCCAGCAGCTCACCCTGTCCGCAGCCGATGTCCAGCACGGTGCTGTTCGGCTCGATAAGAGATTCTATCAGGTCATAATCCACACGTGTGCGGTGCGGCTGCTCTAATATGGAAGAGCTGCGGCCCAGCTGCGCATAGCAGGAGCAGGGGAAGCTGTTTTGCGGGTCGTAGGTCGCTTTGAGGAAGCAGCAGATAAACTGGCCTAACGACTCGACTTCCAGCAGGAATGCGTCGTGGCCATAAGGCGAGGTGAGGTCGCAGTAACTGACGTCTTTTCGGTTTGCGGCAAGGGCTTCGACCATCGCTTTTGACTGCTGGGGTGTGAAAAGCCAGTCGCTCGACAAGCTCACGACCAGGAACCTGCTCTTTACATTTACGAACGCCTTTTTGAGCGAGCCGTAATCCTTGGCCAGGTCGAAATAGTCCGCCGCCTTAGTGATGTAAAGATAGCTGTTGGCGTCGAATCGCTCGACGAAACTTTGCCCCTGATAATCCAGATACGTCTCAACCGCGAACTCCGAATCAAAGTCATATTTATAGTCGTCAGCGGTTCGCAGCTTTCTGCCGAACTTGGCCCGCATACTTTCTTCGGAGAGGTAGGTGATATGTCCAATCATCCTGGCGATACCGAGTCCCCTTGCGGGCCGTTCTGCATCGTGATAGTTTCCGTCGGCGAAATTAGGGTCGGCCAAAATGGCGTTTCTGCCTACCGCGTCGAACGCTATCGACTGGGCGCTGAGGTGGCTGGTCGTTGCTATCGGCAAGACCGACCTGACAAAATCCGGGTAAAGAAGCGCCCACTGCAAGACCTGCATCCCGCCAATGGAGCCGCCTATGACCGCCAGCAGTTTTTTTACGCCGAGCTTATCCAGCATCAGTTTCTGCACTTTGACCATATCAGTGATGGTGATAATGGGGAAATCGAGGCCATAAGGTTTGCCGGTTTTTGGATTAACAGAGGACGGCCCCGTTGTTCCGGAGCAGCCGCCTAAGAAATTGGAGCAAATCACGAAGTATTTGTTTGTGTCGATACCTTTGCCGGGGCCGACCATATTGTCCCACCAGCCGGGTTTGCGGTCGTTGGGGTTATTGTAGCCGGCTACGTGGGCATTGCCGCTAAGGGCGTGACAAATGAGGATGGTGTTTTCGCCGTTGGCGTCCGGCTTTCCGTATGTTTCGTATGCGACGTCGATGGGGCCTAATTTCTTGCCGCAGGCCAGCTCGAGCGGGTTGTCCTCATCGACGACCCGTATTGTCTGCGTTTTCACTATGCCGACTGAATCTTGCCTGTCGGCAGACGAGTTTTCCTTCGAGTTGGCCATAATCGACCAAAGTATACTCCAAACGGTCTGTCTGTAAAGAACGGCGATTCCTGCATTGGCAGGTAGTATTTTCTCTATGCCCGACCCGAAAAAACCTTGACATTGTCGAGTGACGGACGTAAATTACATTCATCGGCGAGATAGTCACCATCAGGGGACGGTTTCGCCCGGAACATTTTGTGAAAGGGGACACAAATGGCAAAGAAACGAAAAGCCAAAAGGACGCCGAGGGGACAGTGGTCGACAAAGGACCTTAACCTGCTCAAGCGGCTGTTTGGCGTCAACGCAACATCCAAAATCGCCAAAAAGCTGAAGCGCAAGACCGACGCCGTAAAGAAAAAGGCGTCCAGAATGGGGCTCAAAAAGTCCAAGGTCTATCTGCGGCGCATCGGCAGGGCATAGGCGACGCTGGCAGAGTTTTTAGGTTTGAGTTGAGTGGCAGCAAAACAAACTCTCAAAGAGGCCGTGCTCTGGAAGGCGGCGGGAAACAAGAAGGTCCAGTGCTTCTTGTGTGCGCATCATTGTCTTATACCCGACGGCAAGGCAGGCAGATGTGCCGTTCGCAGGAATATCGGGGGCATTCTCTATTCGCTTAACTACGACAAGATCGTCTCTGCCAATACGGACCCGATAGAGAAGAAGCCGTTGTTTCATTTTCAGCCGGGCAGCCGGAGTTTTTCGATTGCGACAATGGGCTGCAATTTTCGCTGTGACTTTTGCCAGAACTGGCAGATAAGCCAGGCGATAGTGGAGACAGGAGCTATCGACGGCGAAGCCATCTCGCCTGAACAAATCGTAAGTACCGCGGTGCGCAGTGACTGCAAGAGCATTGCCTACACATACACTGAGCCGACTGTGTTTATGGAACTGTGTGCCGATTGCGGTAAATTCGCGAAGCAAAATGGGCTGAAAAATGTCTTCGTGAGCAACGGCTACCAGACAAAAGAGGCGATTGATTTTGCGGCCGAGTGGCTTGACGGTATCAACGTGGATTTGAAGGCCTTCAGCGAGGATTACTACCGCCGGTTGTGCAAGGCGAAACTCCAGCCCGTGCTCGACACTATCGAATATATTGCCAAACACACAAATATCTGGATTGAGACGACCACGCTGCTTTTGCCGGAGGAAAACGATTCCGAAGAAGAGCTGAAACGGCTCACCGACTTTTTAGTCACGAAGGCAGGCCCTGATGTCCCCTGGCATATCAGCCGGTTCTACCCGCAGTACAAACATACCGATTCGGTGCCCACGCCGCCGGCGTCGATGCAGCGCGCATACGAAATCGGCAAACAGGCGGGTTTGCATTACGTCTATTTAGGCAACGTCCCCGGCTCAAAGCAGGAGAATACTTATTGCTACAAGTGCGGCAAGCTTCTTATCGAGCGAATTGGCTACCGTGTAGCTGCGAACTATGTAAAGAATTCTTCCTGCCCGGACTGTGGGGCGAAAATAGCGGGATTCGAATTAGGATGAGTATTCAGGATTTTCGCTAAGGTCATCTGCCTCCGCGGAAGCGCGGGCCGCCGCGGCCTTTTCTAAAGCGGTGAGGCGGAGGTCCTGTCAGGTCGGCGAGTCGGGGGTCAAGCTCATACGGCCCGCCTTCGATGGATAACGCCTTGCCTTTGACGAGGGCATCGGCGATTTTTTTGTGTGCGGATTCGAGGATTCGGCCGAAGGTCTGGCGGGACACGTTCATTTTTTCCGCTGCGTCGGTGTGGTAAAGGCCTTCGAGGTCGGCCAGGCGGACTGCCTCGAACTCATCGACGGTCAAATTAATGTGCTGAAGGACAGATAGAGGGACTCCTCTTGGTTTGAAGTAGCTGCTCTGCGGCAGACGACACACCCGTCTGAAATTGTGAGGTCTCGGCATAATTAGTGTCCCGTGACGATTAGTGATCGCAGACGTTATCACCACACTGGAGCCGGCCATTGAGATAATCGGTGACTACCTGCTGTGGAACATTGTCCGTTGCACCGATGACGACGTCAATATGGTTTTGGTTAAAGAGCTGTAATGCTCTTTGACCCATGCCGCCGGCAATTATGAGATTTACGCCGAGGTCGTGCAGCCATTTTGGGAGCACGCCCGGCTCGTGCGCCGGGGGCGTCAACATCGTCGTATTTGTGATGCTCTTGTTGTCGGCATCGACGTCAACGACTGCGAACTGTTCGCAGTGACCGAAGTGTGAGGATAATTTTCCGTTCGTTATCGGGATTGCGATTTTCATTTTATTTTCTGCCTCCATCTTTGTTTTTGGGATTTCGATATTTTTCAGTAAGGTTTCGAATGTAACCTGCATTGCTTTTTTCGTTGGGCTTTGAATATCGGAACGTATAAGCGGTTTGCCGATATCGCTGGTTAGCGCCAAATACGGGTCCAGCGGTATGCTGCCTAAGAACGGCGTATTGAGTTCCGTAGCGATTTCTTTGCCGCCCTTGCCTGTGAATATCTCGGTTTTTTGGCCGCAGTTCGGGCAGACGAATCCCGCCATATTCTCGATTACGCCGAGAACGGGCATATTCAATTGTCTGCAAAATGTCACGCACTTCCTGACATCAATGACGGCGAGCTGCTGAGGAGTCGTGACGATGGCCGCACCGTCGATGCCGGGTATTAGCTGCGCGATTGAAAGCGGCTCGTCACCCGTGCCCGGGGGGCAATCCACCACGAGATAATCAAGCTCGCCCCAGGACACGTCCGAGACAAAATTGTTGATGATGTTGTGTTTCATCGGGCCTCGCCAGATAACCGCATCGTTTTTGCTGCGAAGGAGAAAACCAATGCTCATCACCTTGAGCATTTGCTCGTAGTCGGCAGGAATAATTTTATCGTCCTGGTGATTCAGGATTTTTTGCTCGAGTCCCAGCAGTTTCGGGATGCTGGGGCCGTGAATATCGACATCGAGTAGTCCTACTTTTCTGTTCCCCATTGACAACCACACGGCCAGGTTGGCCGCGATAGTGCTTTTGCCTACGCCGCCTTTGCCGCTGAGGACCAGAATTTTGTGCTTGATGTTCTTCATTATTAATTTTCCCTGCTGTTTTTAGCGTGCAGCATACGAAGGATTGACTGCCATAGTGATTCAATCTGCTTTTTAAGAGCGCCACAACTGTATTCTACAATGGTCATGGCCTCGAGTTGTGCCCTGGTTACCTGCGTATCGTAGGGTATTCTGCTTAAAACACTGATGTTGCGTGCTTTTGCATCTTTTTCGATTGAGTCCGCCAATTCAGGATTGATGTCGTATTTGTTGATGCAGACGGCGGTTGGGATGTTGAAATGGCCGGTAAGCTCGGCGATTCTGTTGAGGTCGTGCTGAGCCGACATAGTCGGCTC
>CAYNVP010000110.1:0-8778 GCA_964400665.1 uncultured Pirellulales bacterium
TCGAAGGCGTCGTAGACCCAGACTTCATAGTCGAAATCCCATAGAGCTGCAGCGACCCTGGTGCTGCTCGTGCTTGTGGAGGTGACACCAGCGGTTGTCGACGCTCCGGCATCTGTCGGGGTCGCTAGCTCAGCTACGGTTGTCACGCTTGCCTCATCGGCTCCCGAGCACGCCGAAACCATCAGAACCATCGCGACCGCCAACACCCGCAGCATGTGGCCTCCCATCGGAACTGCGGCCAACAGTAGGGGCTGGGAAGGCCCAGGACCAGGGCCATCGGGCACCGACAACGCCCGACGGTACGCGACTAAAGCGATGTAGGGCAGCCAACCGCCCCAGGGGGGTTGCAGTCGACGGTCCGGCGCCCCCGAGCCATACCGCGCCTGTAACACTGGTGGGCGCGTCGATAGTGGGCGCGCATGGTGTGGCGTCTGCCACCTCCATGTGCAGCGGCCCACTGGTAATCTGCGGCATATGGATGTGGCAAATACTACGTCTACCGTCAGCACTGCCGCCTTGTGGGTAGCTGTCGCCGCTGCGGTAGCTGCAGCCGTATCTGCCTTCTTTGCCGCGAAGAACAGCATCGCCGCTAGAAAGGCAATCGAAGCTCAGCTCGTAAACGATCTACTGCGCGAGTACTCCAGCTCAGAGTTCCTTGCGAGCGCTCACGCGGTGACCGACTGGTTCTCGGACCCCACCCGGATCAAGGCCGCGCTGTGGGCGTTCACACAGAACCATCGCCATGAAGGCTCGCCGGCCGCCAGGGTGAACGAGGCACGGCGCCAGCTATCTCACTACTACCTCAGATGCTGGAGATACAGGGAAGCCAAGTATCTGTCTGGTAGGGCGTTCGCCCTTGTGGCCTGCAAGCAATCGCTCACCACGGTCGTTCTGTCCTACGTCTGGGAGCTTGAGAAGGCACTCCATGAGGACAATCCACGGCGAACGAGGGACTGGCCGGACCGCACGAGGGAATTCAACGAAATCGCGCGTCATTGTCACCAGACGCTCGGCGTCAAAGCCCCGACGTCGGCATGATGCCCTGCCCGGCGCACCAAGACCCTCTCTGGGAGTCGCCTCGTGACGTGCCCTCAACCGGACACAGAACCCCTGTGCACCGTCTCGTACCTCTGATGGTGCCTGATTGTTGCGATTCCGCAGCCAAGGAACCGGTCTGGCAGTTCTTGGGGAGAGAGAGACGCACAACCCCCGCCTTGTGCGGGGTCCCTCGGAGGGGGTCCCCCCCACCCCCCTTGCCTGCGAGAGTCTGAGAGACAGCGCGTGCGGGCCGTTTGCGCCGGTCGGGCGTTGGGGGGTGCGGGCTGGCCCCCCGGGGGTTTGTTACCAGGGGACGCTGGAGCATCGGGTCGGGTCGCCGGCCGGGTCGCCGTGTTGGTCGACGGTGAGCCATCCGCCGTGTGTGAGGCAGTGGTGCTTGCTCCAGCCGCCTTCGATCGGGTGTGCCTCCGCATCGGGGTCGGGTCGGCATGGTGTCCGCTGCTCGATGGCGGCGGGTTGGGTGCCGCGGCCGTCGCCCTTCGTCTGGTTGCACGCGAGGTGGCTGCCGTCGACGTTGCCGTCGTCGTCTGCGCCGCCTTGGCTGATCGGGACAACGTGGTCAACGCTCCAGCTCCCGGGGTGCGGAAACCGCAAGCCGGGGTCGATCTCTCCACCGCAGATGCTGCACCACAAGTAGCCGCGCTCCCTGAGCTGCCGCCGTTTGACCCGCGCCGACCGTTGCCTCGTGAACTGACCGGACGGCCGCCGGGCCGTCATCGTCTCACCCCTTCCATGCCGCGGTGCCGGTGCTCGGGCCTCTCTGCAAGGCCAAAGACCTGCACGCCGCGGCGGCGGGTCACTGGAGGCGGCCGTCCGTGGCCGGCTGCTCGAACTCGAACACGCGGTGGCCCCGGACCGGCCCAACAAGGCGATGCCGCTTCGTCATCCTGAGGATTTCGCCGGGTGACGACAACCGGTAGTTGCCCCGATGCGGGGCGATCGCGAGCACGTCGGCCGCCACGCCGTCTCGGACCCTGAGGTCGGCGACGAGCAGGGGGTCACGCCACACGTGCACGCCGCCGGGACGGGATGGCGTCCACTCGGCGCTGGGCCTGTCGGGTCGTGGATGCGCGACAGCCATCCTGTACACCTTGTGCCAGCCGCGGCGAAGGTCCTCGAGCTGTTGCGCCAGCTCACGGGAGCCCTGCCACGCCTTCAAGTCGGCGCCGCTGCCGGATGCCAGGACCGCGGCGGCGTCGAACATCGGGGCGAAGCCGGCTAGCACCTCGGCGGCCGCACTCGCGGCTTCGAGCACCTCGGCCACCCTGACCCGAATCACGCCTTCGATCAGCTCGTCGGCGTGTTCGGTGACCCAGCCCCGGACCTTCTGATGCAGCGCGTCGGCCGCGTCGTTGATCGGTTGAGGGTCGACGGCTGCGGCATTGGCTGCGGCCTTGGCGACTTCGGCGGCAGCTTCCTTCGGGCTGCGGCCGGCCAGCACCAATGCGGCGGCCGACGGGATGGTGGCGACCTCACGCTTCATGGCGGCAATCTCAGCTTGCCGGTCGAGCAGGGCGGCCAGCCCGGCGGGCAGCTCGATCTGATCGAGCAAGCTCGGCAAGACGAGGTCGAGTTTCCGCCTCACTTGTCGTATCCCAACACTCGGTCGGCGATCCTCGCTGCCTGCTCGTGCTCGTGCTCCTCGCGCCGGAACCGGTCGGCCAACTTCTCGGCCTCCTCGACGCTCTCCGCGAGCCCGCGCAGTGCTCTTGCGTCGCTCAGACTCAACCCGCGGGCTGCGGCGACGTCGGCCGCCTCCTGAGCTGATATCGGCATTGGGTGTTCCTTTCGTCTCGGCCCCGGGGAGCACTCCCGGCGGGGGTGACCACTTCCCCGGCGGAAGCGCTCTCCGGGCGGCCGGCTGCCTGGTCACACCACCCTCGCATTTCGCGCTTTTCGTGCCCACGCCCAACGGCACCGGTCGGAGCAATAGATGCGTCGCCGGCCTCGCGGCTGCTGCGTGACTGGTGCGCCGCACCGGCGGCATGAACCGGCCTCGGCGCTCGGGCCGGGGGCGGCCGCGACCAGATCACGGACGAGCTGCATCGCTCCACCGCGGGCCGACGGCGGCAGGTGGTCGTCGAGGTATTCGACCAACGCTCGGCCCCGCTCCACTCGTTCATCGAGCACGCAGCCACCAGTCCTTGACCCGCGCCCACCTCCACCTCGCCCACGCGGCCAACGTCGGGTTCGGGCAGACGTGCGGCGGGTCGGTTGCCAGTGCGGCGGCTCGATCGAGGAGGTGCAGGACCAGGTGGCCGTCGATCTCGCCGGCTTCGAGCTGCTGGCCACACGAGCAGCGCCATGGCGGGCCGGCGACGACGGCGCCGAGGTCGAGCTGGATTCTCACGGTGCGATCATCCCGGTCTCGGCGTCGAAGTCGTCGGCCGCGTCATCTTGGAGCGACAATGCGCGGTCACCCTGACCACCCCTGACCGGGGCGGATTCGGAACTGTGGTCGGGGATGGTCGGGGTGACCAGCCGTTGTGGCTTGACGTTGATGCCCTGGTACATATTGACACGGCTCGCGTCATTTCGGGGCCGCGTGGAGCTGATCATCGGGTATGCCGCCATGAGGTCCCGCCCGAACATCGCCTTTGTCCCCGGACGGGACCGGCCGTTGCGGTCACACCACTTCCGCCATGCGTCCCACAGCTCGTCCTTGGTGGTCTCGTACGCGGGATCGATCTGGCAGTCGTCGCGGACGAATGCCGACACGGGTGAGGCGAGATCCTGCAGGGCTGTGATCGCCTCCCGGCTAGAGGCGGGCTCCACGAAGGTCCCGGACTGATTCAGATGGTCGACGCCGTCGAGTGCCCAGTTGAGGATGCCAGGCAATTCGGTGAGCAGCTCGCTCGTCAGTCTCGGGTTCTCCTCACCCAGCCAGGATCGCCGAAGGGCCAGGAGAACGAACCGGTTGGCGATGGCTCCGCTGGCATCACCGAATCGCGGGAGTTCGTTGGAGATGATGATGAACCTCGTGGTGAGCTTGCCCGACCAGGGCTCGCGGTACTTCCGATCAATGGTGAGCCAGTCTTCACCGGAGATGGAGAGCAGTCGTTCAACGATCATGCTGGTGCTCGATCCGAGTCGAGCATCGGAGATGACCGCGAGAGGCTTTCCGATGAGGGGCTGCAATCCGAAGTTCTGACCCAAGCTCGCCAGTGTGGGACCGGCGACGTTGCCACGGCCCACGAGGGCACCAACCACCCGGGCGATCACCCCTTTGCCGGCGCGAGTCGGACCCACCAGCAGCAGGATCTTGTGGAGATCGGTGCGGCCGCTCAGCAGATAGCCGACGAACTGCTGCAGCGCTCGAATCGACTCGGGGTCGTCCGGCCAGAGCTGCTGGAGGAACTCGAGCCACTTCTCCGGTGGTGGCGCGTCGGGGTCGTAGTCGAACGGCACCGAGACGACGTTGAACAGGTGGGGCGTGTGATCAAGCAGCTTGCGTTTCGTCACGTCGAGAAGGCCGTTCTTCGCCGAGATGACTTCGTTTGGTCGCGGAGTGACGAGGCTCGACGGATGCGGAGTCCACTCAGGGGGATGGTGCCGGTCGGGCAGGTGGGTGATCGCTCCCAGCGCCTCGGTCACGTTGGCGATCTTGTGCCGGGTGGGTGCCCAAGGCTTGACTGCTGGATCGGGTGTCACGTACTCAGCGCGCTCCAACGTCGAATACAGCAGCTGGCGGATCGAGGCGTCCTCGACCGTCTGCCAGTGCGTTGTTTGCCATTCGAGCCAGTCGCCACGCCACCGCCGGAGGACGCATACGCCGTCGATGGTGCGGCCGGCTGCGATCTGCCGTGCCACCTTCAACGGCTCCTGCGGGGACGGCCACAGCTCGAAGTCGGGTGTATCGACGGGTGTCGATGTGATAGCCTCAGCTCGGTCGCTGCCCAGCGATGGCGAAGGTTCGGAGCCCCGCTTCCCCGGCGGGGTTTCGTCTTGTCTGGCGTTCATCGGCTGGGCTCGGCCTCTTGTGGCTCGAGTCCGAGCGCCCTCATGAGCGGGGCCCTGGGGATTACGAGGCGCTTAGGCCCAACTCGGATGACGGGGACGCCGGCCAGCTCGCCAGATCGGGCAGCTTCATACGCTGCGTTGCGGCTGATGCCCAACAGGGCGGCCGCCTCGGGAATGTCTACGGTTGCTCGTGTCATGTGTCGACCATCGCACCAACGCAAGAGGACTGTCAAACCTTTGCAGGGATTGACGAGGACAAATGCAAGGATGTTGACGCAACCTATACTTTGTCGGTATTCTCCGGGATATGACGAAACCAGAACGACCGCTCAGCGGGACGCACTGGCCGATTGAGGAGATAGGCGAGCCCGCCGGGGCGCGATTCCTGATCAGCGTGGAGTGGGATCTATTCGACGGCCGCTACGAGCCGAGAGTGATCAGGGTCGGCACTCGACGGCCCGACGTGACCGGACCGATCACCGGGACCATTCTCCGGTCGCTCCCAATCGGTCGGATTGTCAACTACATGCGACATCGGGTGCAGTCTGCAACCCAACGTCAGATTGACCGCGGCGACGAGGTGCGGACCGAGTGGAGGGAAGCTTGGGAGCGAGGCGAGAGACCACGGCTTGGTCGTGAGCACTATGAGGCGGTAGCCGCGGTCTACACGGCAGCCTTTGCGGCCGGAGCATCGCCGACAAAGGCTGTAGGTGAGAAGTTCCACGTCTCCAGTTCCACGGCAGCGTCTTGGGTTTCCCGCGCACGCCACAAGTACGGACTACTCGGCGCCACGCCGATGGGGAAGGCAGGCATCTGATGAAGGGCACCGTCATCAAGCGGGGGACGAAGTGGGCCGTCGTGATCGACCTCGGTCGTGGCCCGGACGGCAAGCGCATCAGGAAGTGGCACTCGGGTTTCGACACCAAGCGGGCCGCGGAGTCGGCAAGAGTGGAGCTGCTCGCCAGCCTTGCCCGGGGTCTGTACGTGCCGCCGTCTCGGGTCACGCTCGGCGAGTGGCTGGCCGGGTGGCTCGAGAATCGGCAGAACCTCGCCGACACGACACGGGACGCCTACGGGTGGGATCTGCGCCGGTTGGAACCGCTCGCCCCGGTGAGGTTGCGCGATCTGACGCCGGCGATGATCGCTGACCATTATCAGGCGCTCGACGTGGCGCCAAAGACTGTCCGCAACACTCACGCCACTTTGCACAAGGCGCTCAGCGACGCGGTGCGGCAAGGGTTGCTGGCCAGGAACCCGGCCGACCATGTGGAGCTGCCAAGGGTCGAACGTGCCGACACTGAGACGTGGACCGCCGACGAGCTGGGCGGGTTCCTCGCCTATGCCGCCGACCATCGGCTGTACGCGGCATGGGTGCTCGTGTGCGCTACGGGGATGCGCCGCAGCGAAGTGCTCGGGGTTCGCTGGCAGCATCTCGATCTCGACGCCGGCAGGGTGGCTGTTGTCGATACGGTGGTGCCGGTGCGCAACAAGCCGGTGCTGCGGCTCGGGGAGACCAAGTCGCGCCGGTCTCGCAGGGTGATCGCACTCGACACGAGAACTGTCGCGGTGCTCCGGGACCATCGGCGCCGACAGAACGAGGAACGGTTGCGGGCCGGGTCGGCGTGGTCCGATCTCGGGCTTGTCTTCGCCAACGACCTCGGCGAGATGATCCACCCCGACTGGTTCACCCGGACGACCAAGCGACTCGCCATGGAGGCGGGCGTGCCGCCGCTCACACCGCATCGGGCGGCGCGGCACACGTGGGCCACGCTGGCGTTGTCGTCGGGTGTTCATCCGAAGGTGGTGCAGGAACGGCTCGGGCACGCCACCATCGCCACCACACTCGACCGCTACTCGCACGTGATCGAGGGCATGGACCGCGACGCGGCCGAAACGGTCGCAGCATTGATCAGTGGAAGGAACATCTGACACGGAGGACCTCATGCCCACATACGACCACGACCACCGCGACGAATCCGACTCGGCATTGACGTTTACCCGGATCGTCGACGTGGACCGCGCCAGCGGGATGCCGCTTAGCACGGAGAATATGACGATCAACGTCACCGACAAGAGGGACCCGGAGGCCGAGCTTCGCACAGAGAAGACGATCAACGTCACCGAAGTAGAGACCCTCGAGTGTGACCGATGCGGTCGCCAGATGACCGTTGAGCTTGAGTTGAACGGGGAGAGGATCAGTGCCGACCTATGCCGTGCAATGCTGGACGAGGCCGGTATGAAGGTCTTCTGCCCGGACTGCCAGCAGTCGGATGAAGTCAAGGCCAACTGGATACCGCAGTAGGACAGGGACCGGAATGGTTGCAAGATGGTTGCAATCGGGTTTCAGCGGGGTCCGGCGAACGCAACCACGAATCGCCGAAACCCCTTACGGGGCTTGGTGTCGGAGAGAGGACTCGAACCTCCACGAGCAATTCAGCTCACTAGGCCCTCAACCTAGCGCGTCTACCAATTCCGCCACTCCGACGTAGCGGGCGGGAGTATACCGAATCGCCGGTGCTGCTCCCCTCCCGGCCCCCCCGGACGCTCACTCCTCGGCGAGATCCACCCGGTACCACTCCTCGATGTTCCAGGCGTCGCCGGCCGAGGTCGGATTGTGCTTGAAACCGGCGATCTCGTCGGCCCACACCGCCGCCGTCACCAGGCGGGCGTAGAGCGGGATGATGACCACCTGATCCGCCAGGATCTGCTCCGCCTCCTGCATCAGGCCCGCCAGCTCACCCGAATCGAACGTCTGCTCCATCTGGTCGTAGATCTCGGCGTAGCGCTCCGTGTTCTCGTCGATCACCGACGAGTCGGGGCTCCCCCACTGGTACACGTTCTGGCCCTCCGGGGGCGCCTTGTCGGGGTCGAACACGTCGAAGAGCGCCAGCGCCCCCGACAAGCCGGGCGGGCCCTGCACCGCCCACGAGGCGAGGTCCCACAGACCCTCGTCCCGGGTCTCGCTGAAGAACATCTGCGAGTTCTCCAGGCTGTTCTCGTACTCGATGCCAACGTCGGCGAACATCTCCGCCAGCAGCTCCGAGAGGCGCACCCGGGTGTCGAAGTTGGACGTCGTGGTGAACACCGTCCTGACCGTATCGATCCCCAGCTCCTCCTTCGCCGCCTCCAGGTAGGTGCGAGCCGCCTCGGGGTCGTAGGCGTACTGGGCCCAGGGATCACCTGCGATCGCAGGCGCCGACGGCTCCAGGATCGAGGTGAGCGGGACGACCTGCTCGTCGAGGATCTCGTCGACGATGCGCTCCCGGTCGACGGCATGCGCCACCGCCTTGCGATAGTTGAGGTCCTCGTTGATCGAGTCAGGGTTGCGCTCCAGGCGGGCCGGACCGAACTCGAAGGCGAGGTGCTCCCACACCGTGCCGTTGAGCACCTCGACCACGGCACCGGCCGGCTCCAGCGCCTGGAGGTGCTCGATGACGGCCGTCCCCGGTGGCGGCTGCACCACCTCCACCTCACGGTTCTCGAAGGCCCCGACCAGATCGGAGGTCTCCGGGATGAAGCTGAAGATCACCTCGTCGAGGTAGGGAAGCTGCTGGCCGGTCTCCGGGTCCCTCTTCCAGTAGTTGTCGTTGCGGACGCGCCGGATGTACTCGCCTTTCTTCCACTCGTCGAAGACGAACGGCCCGGCCGAGACCCACATCGTGTCGTTCCAGTCCAGCTCGAAGTCGGTCCCCTCCCCCTGGTGCTTGGGGATGAGGTCGGAGAAGAGCTGGTCGTACTTCACCGTCGGGCTCGACATCG
>CAYNVP010000111.1:0-3678 GCA_964400665.1 uncultured Pirellulales bacterium
TGGGTCACAGCCAAGCAGCACCGCTACCTTTTCGCGCGCCTCGCGTATTTTGATGCCAACCTGCCCGCCGAAGTTATGCATACTCGACGGATTGCCGTAAAGCTCACAAAAATACGGCTTAATCTCTTCGAGGACTTCATCGGCCACCTTCGTAGTGGCATTGTTGTCGAAATAAACAGTCTTCATCGATTATCCCCTGTGATGATGCGGCTGGTCGGCAGAGCGTTTGTCTTCCTCGACGTAAAGCTCAGGACTGACGAACTCCCGCAGCCGGGCCTCGACCACATCCTTTATCGTGAACTCCGCCAGATGGCACTGTGCGCACATACCCCTGAACGCCACGATTACCTTATCTCCATCAACATCTATTAGTTCTATGTTGCCGCCGTGCTCGCGCAGGGCAGGCCGAATCTGTTCGTTGATCGTTTGCTGAACCAACTGGATTTTCTGAATATTGGTCAGCTTTCTGCCTTTGGCCTGCGAGGCGACCGCTTTCTCTTTTATCCTTTCGTCCTGAACGCGTTCGATGATTTTCTCTATTTCTCCCTTGCAGCCGCCGCAGCCACCACCCGCCTTGCAGTAATTGGTGACCTGCTCAACGGTCGTTAGATTGTTTTCACGGATGACCCTTTCGATTTCTTTTTCGGTGACGCCGAAACAGGTGCAGACAACCTTGCCCTCAAGCTCGTGTTTCTTTTTGCCGCCGGTTCGATAATTCTCAATCGCCGCTTCAAGGGCCTCTCTGCCCATAACCGAGCAGTGCATCTTCTGCTCAGGCAGCCCACCGAGGTAATCGGCGATATCCTTGTTTGTAACCTTCGAGGCCTCTTCAAGCGTCATACCTCTAATCATCTCGGTCAGCACTGAAGAAGTTGCGATTGCGCTGGCGCAGCCGAAGGTCTTGAATTTGGCATCTTTGATTCTGCCGTCTTTGTCCAGCTTAAACATCAGCTTCAGCGCGTCTCCACACGCCAGTGAGCCGACCTCGCCGACGCCGTCGGCGTTCTCAATCTCTCCGACGTTTCGCGGGTTAAAGAAATGGTCTCTAACTTTATCCGTATATTCCCACATAATCGTTATCTCTGTCTTGCTCCAAGCGCATCCTCAAAGTCAGTTATTATATCATCAATGTGCTCAGTGCCAACTGAGACCCGAACGTAATCAGGCGTCACGCCCGCCGCAAGCTGCTCGGCTTCGCTTAGCTGCTGGTGCGTGGTGCTGGCGGGATGTATGACGAGCGTCTTGCTGTCGCCGATATTGGCAAGGTGGCTGGCCAGCTTGACGCTGTTGATAAATTTTATTCCCGCCTCTTTACCGCCCTTTATACCGAAGCCCAGGATGGCTCCTTGGCCAGCCGGCATATACTTTTTAGCCAGCTTATAATCAGGATGCGAAGGCAATCCCGGATAGTTCACCCAGCTTACCTGCTTGTGGTTTTCCAGCCACTGCGCAAGCTTCAAAGCGTTTTCGCTGTGCCGCGGCATACGCAAATGCAGCGTTTCGAGCCCCTGCAGGAACAGAAACGCATTAAAGGGAGACATACACGAACCCATATCCCGCAAAAACTGGACCCTTGCCTTGAGGATATACGCAAGGTTGCTGAAGCTTTCGACGTATTTGACACCGTGGTAGCTTGGGTCCGGCTCTGTAAGCTCAGGGTATCTGCCGTTTGCCCAGTTGAAGTTTCCCGAATCGACAATCGCCCCGCCGATACTGGTGCCGTGACCGCCTATGAACTTGGTGCAGCTGTGAACGACGATATCGATGCCGTATTCAATCGGCCTGAATAGTATCGGCGTTGTCACCGTGTTGTCACATATCACCGGCATAGCATTTTTATGGGCAATCTCCGCGATTTTATCGTATTGCAGGATGTCGTTTTTGGGATTGCCGACGCTTTCGATGTAAACAAGACGGGTATTTTTCTTAATCGCTTTGGCGAAATTTTCCGGCTGCCTGGGGTCAACAAAAGTAACTTCGATGCCTAATTTACGAAACGTCTGACTGAAAAGCGTTACTGTTCCGCCATAAAGCGAGTTAGACGAAACGACGTGGCCGCCGGCGCCGCAGATATTGAAGATGCTGACGTAAATAGCGGATTGTCCCGAGCTTAACGCCAGTCCGCCCACGCCTCCTTCGAGTGCAGCGATGCGTTTTTCAAGCACGTCGGCGGTCGGGTTCATCAGCCGGGTATAAATATTTCCGAATTCCTTCAGCGCAAACAAATTCGCCGCGTGAGCGCTGTCTTTGAAAACATAACTTGATGTCTGATAAATCGGTACCGCCCTGCTGCGCGTATCTGAATCGACCTGCTGGCCCGCATGCAAGGCAAGTGTCTCCAGATGGTACCTTCTTTCATCACTCATTTATTAAGCCCTTTCTATTTCCCAGGTAAAATTGCCACCATTCTGTCCAGCGCACTTTTCGCTCTCGTCCTCATCTCCTCCGGCACAGTTATCCTGTAATGCATATCTTCAAGCGACCAGAGCACCTTCTCCAAAGTAATGCGTTTCATATTCGGGCAGACCGCCCGGGAACTCGCTACAAAAAACTCCTTATCGGGGTTTTCCTTTTTCAGCGTGTGAATTATTCCCTTCTCGGTCGCCACGATAAATCTTTTTGCTTCACTTTGTCCGGCGAATTTAAGCATCTGACCCGTGCTGAGTATCTGGTCGCTGAGATGCTTTACTGGCTCTGTGCACTCCGGATGCGCCATCACTATTGCATCCGGATGGGCCGCTCTGGCGTTTCTTATATCGTCCTCTGTAATCGCAGTGTGAGTTATACAATACCCCGGCCACAAGACCATCTTGCGTCCCGTCTTTTCGCTGACAAACCGCCCCAAATGCTGGTCCGGGACAAAAATTATCTCTACATCCTGCGGCAAGCTCTCAACAACCTCCACTGCGTTGGCGCTTGTGCAGCAATAATCGCTTTCGGCCTTGACCTCTGCGGAACTGTTCACATAGCAGACCACAACTGCGTCCGGGTGCTTCTGTTTCAGTTCTTTGAGCTGGTCGGCTGTTATCATATCCGCAAGGGGACAGCCCGCGTTTTTGTCGGGCAAAAGCACTATTTTACCCGGCGACAGGATGGCCGCCGTCTCCGCCATAAACCTGACGCCGCAAAAAACTATTACGTCCGCGTCCGTTCCAGCTGCCCTGACGCTCAACGCCAGAGAATCGCCCGTAAAATCCGCTATATCCTGAACCTCACCGGGCTGATAATTATGCGCAAGGATTACAGCGTTGCGCTCGGCTTTTAACTCTTTGATTTTTTCAGTCAAAGGATTGCTCATTTATCGTTCCTGCCGGTCTTGTGCTTTTTATATTCAAGTTCGGCGTTCGGGGTCATAACCGTAACGCCCGGCGGCACGGATTCCTTAATCCAGACGTTGCCGCCGACAATCGCGCCTTTGCCGATTGTCACGTTGCCCAGTATCGTCGCTTCTGCGTAAATCGTTACATCGTCTTCAATTGTCGGATGACGCTTACCGCCTTTTATTATCCCGCCCCGCTCATCCTTTGGGAAACTAAGCGCTCCCAGAGTCGTGCCCTGATAGATTTTGACGTTGTTGCCGATGATGCTCGTCTCACCTATCACCACACCCGTGCCGTGGTCTATAAAGAAGCTTTTGCCTATCTTTGCGCCGGGATGGATGTCGATACCGGTCCTTGC
>CAYNVP010000111.1:3778-8621 GCA_964400665.1 uncultured Pirellulales bacterium
CAGAGGATGTCTATTACCACAAAGTTTATATTGCTCTTTGTAATCGTTCTTTTGCCGGTGAAACCGGGGAAAAGCACCTCAAAAAGCAAATCGAGGATTTCAAGAATCCTGTCCCGCACCGGCAGATTGGTCGCGTCGATAAAGTTTATTCCCAAATCGCCGTGATAAGTTTCTACGATTTCAGCAACCAGCCCTTCCAGCTTTTTGTCTGTCAATTCTCCTCTTGTCATAACAAAGTCCTCTCCAGGAAAACCGATATTTGTGATTTTGAAGCCCTGCTACAATGCCTTCTCGAACATCTCGGTGGATATATATCTTTCGCCGGTATCGCAAATAAACGTCACTATAACCTTGCCTTGGCATTCAGGTCGTTTTGAAAGCTGTATAGCTGCCCACACGTTGGCCCCACCGCTTATTCCCGATAGTATTCCTTCTTTGCACGCCAATTGCCTCGCCGTCTCAATTGCATCGTCATTTGAGACCGTAATTACTTCGTCGATTATACCCCGGTTGAGCACATCAGGCACGAATCCTGCGCCAATGCCCTGAATCTTGTGCGGCCCGGGTTTACCACCTGAAAGCACCGGTGAATCTTTCGGCTCGACTGCTACGACCCTCAGGTTTTTGTTGTGCTGCTTGAGCATCTCACCGCAGCCGGTTATAGTTCCACCGGTACCTACTCCGGAAACAAGGATATCAACTTTACCGTCGGTGTCGGCCCAGATTTCTTTGGCCGTAGTTTCACGATGAATCTCTGGATTGGCTGGATTTTTGAACTGCTGAGGCATAAACGAGTTTTCATGTTCAGCCAGAAACTGTTCGGCTCTTTTAACGGCTCCGCTCATTCCTTCCGCTGCAGGCGTAAGGATGATTGTAGCCCCTAAAATAGAAAGTATCCTGCGTCTCTCTATGCTCATTGACTCCGGCATCGCCAATACCAGTTCATATCCTTTTGCGGCACAGACAAATGCAAGACCTATTCCGGTGTTACCGCTTGTCGGTTCGATAATTACCGTCTCCGGCTTTATCAAGCCCCGCCTTTCGGCATCCTCTATCATTGACAAGGCAATTCGGTCCTTTACACTGCCGCAGGGATTGCGAGACTCAAGCTTGGCAAGAATCGTTGCCTTGCCGGAACCGAGTTTGTTTATCCGAACAAGCGGCGTAAAACCAATTGAAGCGGTGATATCCTCAAATATCGCACTCATACATTTCTCCTTCGTAGCACGGTCATCTTGGCCGTGCCTGCACGGGCTGGAAGCCCGTGCTATGATTAAACGGTTATATCTGATAGTTTGCCGGCCAGCCCTTTTTCGCCTTGTCGAGCGCATCGGCCAGCGTAATCGACTGAAGGACATTTTTCACTGCCCGCTGTACCTCGCTCCAGACCTGCCTAGCAATACAATCAGCCGCCTTGGTACAATAGTTTTCATTCGAAACACACTCAACGGTAACAACCGGCCCTTCAAAAACGTCAAATACTTCGCTTAGCTTAATCTGGTCCGGCGTTCTTGCCAGAACATAACCGCCTTTGGCGCCCCGCTGACTCGTAACAAGGCCGGCCGATTTCAAGGCTGCCATCAGCTGTTCGAGGTATTTGACCGAAATATCCTGCTGCTGAGCGATAATCCTGGTCTGCAAAGGGCCTTTGCCGAAATTGTCCGCCAACTGCAATATGGCCCGAATTGCATATCGTGTTCTTGTTGAAAGCTTCATATCATATTCTCCAGTATTCCTACTGCATTGGTAGTATATTATACGTTTCATACGCTCTTTGTTAACGAGAAAATCGTAAATTTCTGAAAAAATCCTAAAAATAACGTATTTTTGACGCACTGAGGAAACCGCGAAACAATCTTACTGCACTTAAAATTCTACCGACAGACCATTCCGGCTTTGCCGCATACCGATTAGCCCGACGTCGGTTACCGCGCCGTGGGCACAGCCATTGGGACATCCCGATACGCAGATTCGCACATCCGGCCGACGCTACTGAATTCTCACAGGCAGTAATAATGCTACCGACGACCAACAAGCCGTTGCAGGGAAGGTCGTCTTTGCCGAAGCTGTCCCAGTAGCGGTCGAACGGCTGCCTTCATCTGCGAAACCCAAGCTGCCAGACTCAGAATAGAAACGACCATCGATTAGCTTGACGCGGCTGCAACATATCCATAAGATTCGCATCCAAACAACCGATAATTATTACCAGAGGTGCAAGGAATGGCTAAATATCGAGCACAAAATGTATCTCTCCCCAAGCCGTCACTGGAGCATTTGAAGCGGCTGACTGATGATACGGGGCTTTTCGAGCACGCCAAGTTCACGACCCCCCTTCGTAAAGAGGGATACACAACCGACGACAACGCGAGGGCCTTAATAGTCACACTCAAATACTACGCTCGATACCACGACATCGAAGCCCTGCGACTATTAGACAGGTACTTTGCCTTCGTCCTGCACTCGCACAACGATGACGGCACAGTAAGTAACTTTATGGATTTCGACAGGTCGTGGATGACCAGGGGGCCGGACCATGACGCTTTTGGCCGGGCACTGTGGGCGTTAGGTGAATTATTAGCTCGCCCCCCATCACAGACTTATGTGCCCGTAGCCAAAGAGCATATTGATATATCCGTGCCGCTTATCGAAAAGCAGTCCTTGCGTGGTATGGCATATTCAATTCTGGGCCTGGTCGGCTATCTCAGGCAAATACCAGAAGCCGATGATCTTCGAGAACGTATGAGACAAACCGCTGAGACAACTGTGACGCAATACGAGGAAAACTCCCGGCCGGACTGGTCCTGGTTCGAGGATATTCTCATTTATGATAATGCGATGCTGCCTTATGCGCTTTTCAAGGCTGCGAAGGTGCTTGAAAACGAGAAATATCTGAAAATCGCGAAAAAAACCTGCGATTTCCTTTTGGCCAATACCTTCACGAACGACCCTTGGACTGCAATCGAGAAAGGTCATTTCAGTTTCGTCGGCTGTCAGGGGTGGCTTCCGCGGGGAGGGCCGAAGGCCCAGTTCGACCAGCAGCCAATCGAGGCGGCGGGAACAGTCCTGATGTTAAACTCCGCATACGAAGCAATGGGCGATAAAAAGTATCTTGAGCTGCGACAAAAAGCGTTTGACTGGTTTCTGGGTGAAAATGATTTGGGAATTCCGCTTTACGATAAGGTAAGCAAAGGATGCAGCGACGGTCTTGGCGCCGGCGGCGTCAGCGCAAATCAGGGTGCCGAGAGTACGATTAGTTTTTTGTTAAGCTTGCTGACTATGAGACAGGATAAATGTCGATGATTGTAGCGAGCTTCAATGTCAATTCACTGCGGGCGCGACTGCCGATTGTGCTTGACTGGCTCAATGAGAAACAACCCGACATCCTGTGCCTGCAGGAAACCAAAGTCCAGGACAAGGATTTCCCGGCCGAGGTATTTGATGAGGCGGGATACAACTATGTTTTTGCGGGTCAGAAGAGCTACAACGGCGTGGCGATTCTGGCAAAGAGCGGGATAGCAGACGTGCAGGCCGGCTTAGACGATGAGCCCAAAGACGAAGCCCGGCTGATAAAGGCCGAAATCGACGGCGTCATAATCGTCAACACGTATGTCCCACAAGGGTATCTGCCTGAATCGGACAAGTTCCAATACAAGCTCGAATGGTTTGGGCGATTGCGCCGTTTCTTTGAGAATAATTTCAAACCAGACGACCCGGTATTATGGATGGGCGACCTGAACATTGCACCCGACGCAATCGACGTTTACGACCCCGAAGGCCTGCTCGGCCACGTCTGTTTCCATCCCGACGTCCATAAGAAGCTGAAAAAGGTAATGGATTGGGGATTTGTTGATGTCTTCCGCCTGCACAATAAAGAGCAGGGGCAATATACTTTTTGGGATTATCGGCCGACAAACGCCGTGAAGCGCAACCTCGGCTGGCGGCTAGACCACGTTATGGCCACCAAACCATTAGCCGAAAAATGCACGGACTGCTACATCGACAAGCAACCCCGCCTTTTACCCCGACCTAGCGACCACACGCCTGTCATCGCGGAGTTTAACTTGTGAACGTAAATACTTTATTGCTTCCCATAAGCTGATTCGTAGGTTTAGTTTATCCTCACCATTCCAAACTTGCGGTTCCACCGCTTTCGCGTCCTCCAATGCAACGACCGATTGACCTGCCACAGTTTGGATTCGGGCACGGTCTCTCGCCATTTTCAAGATAGCCACTTACTATAAACACTTTATGGCAATAAGGACATCGGAACGCAGCGTTGTTTCCATACCAGTCCGCATCCAAGCCGTCACGTTCCCTATCATGTTCAAGTTCATATCTCGGCATCTTTATTTCTCCTTGATCATTAAAGTTTCTTTAGCAAATCCAAGTTGCCGTGAATCAATGCCAATTTCTTTCTTCTTGTCCAACCTTTGAGCTGCCTTTCTCGCCTGAATGCATCACACCGAATAGGAAATTTTTCGTAATAAAGCAACTTTTGCACGCCAAATCTATTCGTGAAACTGATGCCTTGACCTTTTTTTATGACGCTGGAATCTTCGTTCGACGTTATCCGTTACCCCCGTATAAAAACGGCCGTCTGAACATTCGATGATATAGACAAACCACAATTTTGGCATCCTTCGACTCCCTCGCTGCTGCTCGGTCACTCAGGACACTTCTCCTCGTTCGCTTTACAGCTTCATATCGAACCACTTGTACTGAGCGAGTAAGCCCTTTGTGAGAACAAAGGGTGAACGAGTCGAAGTACTGGGGTACTAGGATTCGGACCTAGACTAACTGATCCAGAGTCAGTTGTGCTACCATTACACTATACCCCAAAAAA
>CAYNVP010000112.1:0-5112 GCA_964400665.1 uncultured Pirellulales bacterium
TTTAATATCAGTTGTTAATAAGGCCGTAGTCCTTTTGATTAATCAAAAGGACTATGAGCATTTTATGTGTGTTGGGATTTTTTTTGTTACGAAGACGCAAAGACCTGTTGTGAGCTGAAGTATATAAGTATATGCGTATATACTTATGGAGTGCTTCAAGAAGCGAGGTTTTTAGACGCAGATTAACACAGTTTAACGCTGTATTAGTTAGCCATCCGCCCTTAACTGTCAAGAAAAGTTAGCGAAGCGCGGCCAGACTGGCAACAGGCCTGACGCAATAGCACAAGCCATGCTGTGCAATAAAATAGCTATGGTGGCACCAGATTTAGCAGTTCGTAATTCGCCTGCCCCTGCAAGTTGTAGGCAGAGGTCGTTCGTATCCTTAGACAAGATCAGGGCAGGCAGCGGAGAGCGCAGAGAATTTTTTGACGCGGATTATGCGGATTTTACAGTGTTTGGGTTGATTTACTATGCGAATCTTACTCCCAACTCTCGCAACATTACAAATGTATCAACATAACGTACGTTGAATGGTTCGCATATATTCGGAATCGGGACTTTTCTCCTTGCATCGGTCGCCAGAACTTCATGGGTGACAACCGCACGTCCTTTCGCCAAAGCATAAGCTACAAGCCATCCGTCAGGTACATTAGCGAACTGGGCTTTAGCAGCTTCTGTATACTGAGGTTGGTTTTGAACCCAGGTAATGACCTGCCCATAGGTCTCGATAACATCCTCCTCGTCCGTTGTGCGGAATGCGCGACTAAAGTCACCGTTTGCCCATACGGTAAGTTCATCTTCCTCTCCGTCTTTCCCTTTTCCCTTTTCCAACTCCTTCTTAACCAAATCTATACTTTCGATCGCACCATTATCAGAATATTCAAGCAATATGTTCCAAAATCTCGGTGCTATATCAAATGCATAGTATCGACGCGCGGCTTCAATGAACACATTGGCATCAAGAACATACACAGATCGAGCCATCGTTATGGCCTCCCGAAACCAATAGAAGCTGCGTATTGTTCGAACGTCTTCCCATACAATCCTGTTAGCCGATATGCTTCAGAATAAAGAATTTTGCTTTCCTTAGCCGCACGCGTCACAGCACTGGCAAATCGCTTCCCTACGCGTAGATTCTGGGTTGCATAGAAATCGCCTCCGTCCTTACGGCGGGCAGACTTGCGTCGTTCGTCGCTCAGGTAGTCATAGTAGAATTTCAGAAACTCTTTTTTATTAATCAATTCTAAGTCCAAAGATCTGCGAGCTGTAACCAGCTCACTTACTTTGAATTCTCTAGCAAGTAATTGAAATCGTTCAGGGTTTCTTCGGATTGAAGGCCATATCTTGCGAATCTGTTGATTGGGTACAAGGAATTCTGCAGCAATCCTGTTACAGGCCTGTTCCGTTGAGTCGCTTGCTGGAGACATCTCACGCAAATCAAATGCAGCACTACTGCCAACGAATACATGTGCCAATTCATGAGCGAGCGTAAACATCTGTGGGGCTTTGAAATCAGCACCATTCACAAACACTAGTGGAGCGTATTCGTCCACGAGAACAAAGCCACGGAATTCTTCTGTGTTGAGCTTTCGGTGCGTATTGTTCCCGACGACGCTATTGGTAACCACCAAAATACCTGCGTTTTCCATAGCTTCACGGAGGACACCCAAAGCTTGCTTCCAAGATGATTCTTGAGCAGCCCATCCTATATCCAGTCGGAGTGCCTCTCTCATTCGTTGGCCAATCGATACAGGTGACTCATCTGGACGAGCTGATCGCACAAATGTTAGTGCGTCTATACCTTGATCGACAAGAAACTCACGGTACCAATCCTGCCGTTGTTGCATCGTATGAATGGTCTCTAGAAGATCAGGACTGTGACTGTAAGACGATTCGTCACCGCTCGTTCGAAAATATGGTATGGGGAATCGTTCCTCTGGCGGTTCCTTGAGAAAGAAAAAGCCGAATGGTGTCAAAGTAGATTTCGATAGAGATTCTAACTGCCGGAGCGTAGGTTGTATCTGACCATCAACCCATTGCTGCAATTTCGGAAACTTACCCTCTAAATCAGATAAAGTCAGACCAGCGCGGTCTAATGCCCAGTCCAATATTTTTTTATTCACGGCAACTCTACTCATTTACCAATTTCCTACTGGGTATCGCTGCGAGTTGATAGTTTATAGCTTCTGGCTCCATATTATATGAAAGATTATGTCAAAATAACTATAAATCCTCACGTTGTTACTGTCAATTAGCAATCGGAAACCAACAATCGCAAATCTAAGGTCACATTACTCGCTGCTCGTTGTGCGCCGCATGTTGTCTGTTGATTCCGGGTAATTGAGTCGGGCCTTTCGGCAAGCTCAGGACAGTCGAGCAAGGCCGTTTATTTTAGGGTAGCCCAGCGGAATTTGGCGGAGGAGGAGCGGGGATTCGAGATGATTTCTTTGAGGTGCGGGACGATGGGGTCAACGGCTGCTGACTGGTATATGCCATTTCTAAGGCCATCACGAAAGGCCTTTTTGACGATGCGGTCTTCGCCGCTGTGAAAACTGATTATTCCGATTCGGCCGGCAGGACGCAGGCAGTATGGGGCAATTCTTAAAAGTTCTTTCAAGCAGCCAAGCTCATCATTGACCAATATGCGCAGGGCCTGGAACGTGCGGGCGGCGGGATGCAGCGAGGGGGATTTCGAAGTGCGACGTAGCTTGTGCCAGGTTTTCTTGATAATACCCTTAGCGTCAAAAATCACATCAACGAGTTGTGAGGTCCGTGTAACGGGCTTGTCGGCACGGCGGGCAACGAGCAGGCGGGCGATTTTTTGGTGGTCCGGCTCGTCGGCCAGCTCCGAAAAGGCCTTAGACAGTTTTTCTTCGCAAAGGGTGTTGAGCAAATCCGCGGCGGTTTGCTTCAGCCGGTCATCCATACGCATATCGAGGGGGCCTTCATATTTGTAGCTTATCCCGCGGTCGGGATTGTCTATTTGCATACTTGAAACGCCGAGGTCGGCAAAAATGACGTCGCAGCCGGCGAGATTTTCTTTTTTCAGCACCTTGGCGATACCGGCGAAGTTGCTGCGATGGAAACTCACGGGCACGTTCTCATAGCTTAGCCGAAGGCGGGTGCGTTCGAGCTCGGCGCTATCGACATCGAGGGCAATCAACTTTCCGGTTGGGCCTATGTGCCTGATAAACTCGGATGCGTGGCCGCCGTAGCCGACGGTGCAGTCAACTATTGTCTCACCGGGCTTAGGTCTCAGGCAGGCGATAACCATCTCTGTCAGGACGGGGATATGACTGCCGGCCGGCGTTTTGCCTTTTGCAAGCAGATGCTCCTTCATCCGGGGATAGGCCGAGATATTGTGTTCCTTGTACTTTTGCCGGTAGCTCTTCGGGTGGGTCCCGCTGTATCTGGGTCGCCGTGGGTGCTTGAATGCCGGCTTATCGCCATTACCAGATTGCTCAAACGCACTCATATTAACTCCACCCAAACCAGGGATTTTTGCGAAACTTTCCTGCTGAATATTCCGTTCTTGTTTAATTACAAAATTTATATGAGGTCCCTGATTTGTTGTCAAAGATTAAAATTTACAGGCATATTTGTCGGCAACACCCTGTTTGTTGATACATGAAAGCTCTCGTCGACGCTGCTCAGTGTAAACAGGACAGGGAAGAATTGGTTCCCCTGCTGCGAAGCCGAAGGTGCAACTTCCCCCCCGACAGCAAAACCAAGGGAGCAGCAGTCGAGGGCAGGCGGGGGGATCTCCGTTTCACTCCGGGAAGTTTAACCGAGCAAACTCGCCGTGGTATTTAATGGCCGCTCTATCGTATGCCCTTGCGGCGTCGATTTCGGAGTCGAAGTAGCCGAGCCAGATGCGTTTGCCGTTATGGACGATACGGCTTTCCCACTTGCCTTTGTCTTTGACGAACCAGACGCCGATATACTGCGAGGTGGAGTTTTTTCTTTTTTTCCTGTTTTGCATATTCTGAGATTGCGTGGCAATTCTGAGGTTGGCCCTGCGATTATCCAGACCATTACCGTTTTGATGGTCAACGAGGAGGCCATCTCTGGGGTTCATAATCTGACGGTGCAAGCGGACGATTTCTATTTCACCATCTTTATTTTTGGCGCCGCGGACGGCATAGTATTTTTTTCCATTTCCGCCGAGCGACCACCTGCAATTTGCAAATCTGTAATAATCCCGTTCATCCAAAATAGTCCATTCGCCCTCGCCGAGGAAAATTTTGCGAAAGGAATAGCCGTATTTGTGTTTTCGATAGGCCATCGCCGGCCAGGCGCAGATACGGTCGAGCCAGACGGGAATCGGTATTGTTAAGTTAGCAGACATAATATCCTCTCCTCTCCAATTAAATTAAAAATCAAACATTAAAAATCAAAATCACATATCAAAGTTCAAAATTGTTATGACCCCCAGCACAGGACTGGGGGCTAACCGATGAGGAAAACCCCCTGCAATGCAGGGGGCTAAATGCCCTATGGTTTTACAATTTGATTAATGAATCGCGGGACTGCTGTCCCTCCCTCGACCTGCTGGGTCACATCTTGCGCATCTGCGCTAAATCTGCCGGTTTGGCCCACTGCCGAACCAGTGCGGCGGTATTATACCAAAAAGAAGGCGAAAGTTCAATAAATATCTAACAATTTCGCTGCAAAGGCAAAAAGACATAAGGCCTTAAATAAAAGGAAGTTACGGTTATTTTTTAAGGCGGGCAAGCGGGAGAAAATGAAGATTTTTAGATACGGGCAGGGAAAAAGCAGGGGGGTATATTTTGAAAATCAACCAATGACAGTTCGGCCTACGGCCTCAATCAAATCCCAAGCACTAAATCCGACCCGTCTTCGCCATTGGGCTTCGCCGAGGCGAGAACTCGAAACAAATTACAAATTCAAATTACCAAATGCTCCAAACGTTACATTCAATCCGCCGTCGTTAAAACTTCCGACTTCGCTTACGCTACGCCGGACAGGCCGGCGGACAAGCTTCGAATGTCGAAGTAAAACGGGTAAGGCGGACGACTTTTTTTAGCGATTAACGACGACGCCTCTGACGTAATCGATGGGGTCGGTGAGGCCTGCATCGTGGAAGCCCTT
>CAYNVP010000112.1:5212-8559 GCA_964400665.1 uncultured Pirellulales bacterium
CGACGCCTCTGACGTAATCGATGGGGTCGGTGAGGCCTGCATCGTGGAAGCCCTTGAGTCGGAGTCGGCAGGAGTCGCATCGGCCACAGGACCGGCCATCCTTGTCGGGGTCGTAGCAACTGTGCGTGATGGAATAATCGACGCCGAGCTTCATACCGGCGAGGATTGTTTGTGCCTTTGTCATATTGATTATAGGGGTATGAATTTTCAGGCGGTCTTTCTGCTGAGTGCCGGCGACGGTTGCGAGGTTGGCGAGGGTTTCGAACGCCTGGACGTATTCGTGCCGGCAGTCAGGGTAGCCGCTGAAATCAGTGGCATTGAAGCCGGTGAATATATCGAAGGCGCCGAGGACTTCGGCCCAGGCGAGGGCATAGCTGAGGAATATGGTATTTCGTGCGGGGACATAAGTGAGCGGGACCGAGTCTAAATTGCCGAGGTCGGGCCTGTCTTTGGGGACTTCGATGGTGAGGTCGGTGAGAGCCGAGCCGCCGATGCCGCCCATATCGATTGGGATGATTTTGTGCTGGGCAACGCCCATCGACTTTGCGATTTTTTTTGCGGCGTCAATTTCCCGCTGGTGTCGCTGGCCGTACCTGAAGGTCAGGGCATACAGTTCGAATCCCTCGTCTCTGGCAATGGCCAGGGTAGTGGCCGAATCCGGTCCGCCGCTGAGCAGCACAACGGCCTTATCCTTTTGCTTCGACATTTTCGGTCCTTTCTTGTCTGGTGGGTGTATATATATTATAATAAATCGCTGGTTACTTGCGATACTTAAGAAATGAAAAAAAAGCCGAAAGTGGAAATGTTCGCGAATCCGTATCCTGGGAGGGATTACTGGGTTACGATAAGATGTCCTGAGTTTACGAGCGTTTGTCCGCGGACGGGTCAGCCGGATTTCGGCGAGATTATTATTGAATATAGTCCGGATAAAATGTGTATCGAGCTGAAAGCCCTGAAGTTTTATATTCAGAGCTACCGCAACAGGGGCATTTATTATGAGGCGTTGACCAATGAGATATTAGAGGACTTGAGTTCGGCCTGCAGGCCGAGACGGATGAAAGTGACGTCCAGATTCACACCGAGAGGCGGGATTACAACGGACGTGTCAGCCGAATATAATGCAGACGACAAAGGCGGCTTTGACAAGAGGTGAGGAAATGATTACTTTTCAATGTGAGCATTGCGGCAAGAAGATAGAGGCGCCGGACGCTGCCGGGGGCAAGTGGGGCAAGTGCCCGGGGTGTAAGGGCAAGGTATACGTTCCGGGCAGTCAGCAGGCCGATGAAGAGCTTCGGCTGGCGCCGTTGGACAGCGAGGAGGAGCGCAGGAAAGCGAAACTTATTGCGGAGGAGGTCCGGCTGAGGGAGGATATACTGGGTGAGACCGAAGCGCCCGAGGAGGGGACAGGAGTCAAGAAGGGGCCGGCAGCTGCAAAACCGGGGGCGCTTAGCGAGGCGGAGCTTACAACGATGATAATCGGATATCTGCGTCAAATGGCGGACGGGGAGCTCGAACGAGCGGAACAAACGGCGATGACGATAATACCCAGCGGCGGCAAGGTCGTTGGTATTCTGGAACGTATAGCGCTAAGCCAGATACCGGAGCCAGAGCTGGCGGACATTCCGCAACAGGTGCTATCGGGTCTGATAAAGGGCTTGCGCAGTAAGCTGCGCTGAAGGAAGCTCTGAGTTTCGCAGGCGGTCAACGGCCCATAAAAACATTTCTATTAACAAATCGTAGTATGTAGAGGCGGACAGAATAATCCTGAGAGCGGGTTTGGGCGGGGAGGCATTGTTATTTATACTTTAAGAGGAGGGGAGTGAAGTCCGACTTTCTCTTTGCAACACACCTGGAAAGGGACTTGTATGGGAAGAGGGCAAATTCTTGTTCACGTCACGCACGAGGCGGCGGCGAAGGTGGGCGGCATCGGTGCCGTTTTGGGGGGGCTGTTCACCTGCCGGTCATATCTCGATGGTATCAGCCGCTCAATCGTTATAGGGCCGTTATTTACCAGCGAGGGTTCTGTTCTGGACCGGCTGGGGGAGGACGGAGAGGTTCTTTATTCATCTCTTGACGGTTTGGTCAACACGGGGTATGCCTCGGCGTTTCGAAAGATTGAAAGTTTCTATAACGTGGGGATTGTTTACGGCAGGCGGACGTTCGTTGACAGCCAGACGGGGGTGAAAAGCTCGCCGGAGGTTGTGCTTGTCGATATCAGGCAGGCGGATAGGGGGCCGGTCAATGAATTCAAAAGGCAGATGTTCGAGGCGTTCGGGATTCGCAGCGACCTTTATGAGAATCTATGGGAATACGAGCAGTATGTTCGTCTGGCTCCTGCGGCGATGGCGGTTTTGCGGGCGATTGGGGCGGCATCAGACAAGACGGTCGTAATTTCGCACGAGTATATGGGGATGCCGACGGCGCTGGCGGCGAAGCTTGAGCCCTGCTGTGAATACAAGACCGCATTTTACGCGCACGAGGTAGCGACGATGCGCAAGATTATCGAGGAGCACCCCGGCCACGATACGATGTTTTACAACGTTATCCGCAGGGCGCACGAGCAGAATCTTTACGTCAACGACGTGTTCGGCGACCAAAGCCAGTATTTCAAGCATCCATTAGTCGAGGCGTCGAAGCACTGCGACGTAATTTTAGCGGTGGGGAGGTTCGTTGCGGAAGAGTTGAGGTTTCTTGCGCCCGAATTCGAATCGGAGAAGACAAGCGTGGTTTATAACGGCATACCCGCTTACAGGATAACCGTTGAGGAGAAGCTCGTATCGAAACGAAAATTGCAGCAATACTGCGAGAATCTTTTGGGATTCAGGCCGGACTGGATTTTTACTCACGTGACACGGCTGGTCCAGAGCAAAGGGCTTTGGCGGGATTTGCGGGTACTTGAACACCTCGATGAGGCATTCGGAAGGGCGGGCAAAAGCGCCGTGATGTATTTGCTATCGACGGAGGTCTGCACGAGACGCAACAGAGATATTTACGAGATGGAGGCGCGTTATAACTGGCCAGTGGCGCACCGGGAGGGGTGGCCTGACCTGTCGGGCGGTGAGGCGGCGTTCTACACCGCGGTCCAGGAGTTCAACGCGAAGAGCAAGAACGTCAAGGTCATCTTTATCAACCAGTTTGGGTTCAGCAGGAAATTATGCGGCAACAAGATGCCGGAGGACATGGAGTTTTACGATATTCGCAAGGGCAGCGACGTCGAGTTCGGGCAGAGCATATATGAGCCGTTCGGCATTGCGCAGCTTGAGCCGCTGACGTTCGGGGGGCTTTGTGTTTTCAGCAGTGTGTGCGGGTGCAGCGGTTTTGCGAGCGACGCGACGGCCGAAATCCAG
>CAYNVP010000113.1:0-8538 GCA_964400665.1 uncultured Pirellulales bacterium
ATTGCCATATGAATATCTTCGTAGGTCTTGTCAAATTTGAATTTGCCCTCGGTAATTTCGCGTTCGATTTGCAAAAGCCCCTTTTCAATTTTTGTAAATTCAGCTTTTGTGAGCAATTTGCACTGCGCCAGCATTTTGGCGTGAGCGATTGAGCCGGCGATATCGTATTTGTAAAGCCGTTTGTCGATACCCAGAGATTCAACGAAATCGACCATAAGCCGGTCGGGAGAGCCGGTGAGTCGCTTTTCCCAGCTTTTTTGCTTAGCCATAGGTTTTACTCCGCAAGAATATCGTATTTGCGGGCAAATATACGGGGGGATGCGGAAGGTGTCAAGCAGCAGGGTATGAGTATGGTTTATATTAGTGGGTGTTGGCGTTAAACTGGTGGGCGATATGAGGCACAGATGTCCGGTATGTGGAAAGGTTATCGATGCGGCTTTGCGGGAGCAAGGCCGGCTCGCCTCGCTTCGCGGGCGAAGCGGGCGAGAGGGGTTTTATCCGTTTTGCTCGCAACGGTGCAAGCTGATAGATTTGGGGCAGTGGCTGGATGGCAGGTACAGGATAATCAGCAAATTGAAATCCGAAGACGGAGGACGGAAAACAGAGGACGGAGCGTAGGGGCAACCCTATGTGGTTGCCCGAAAACGCTGGACAATCGGAGGGAGACGAAGGATAATAATATGTCAGAGAACATCAGTGATAATTAGGGATTGCTTCGTTTCACTCGCAATGACAACCATTAACTGAACTGTGACAGGGCGCTATTTTGAAAGGGAGCAAAATGGGCAGCGAAAATCAGGCCAGTCAGATTTTGGAGAATTTGTTGTTTCCGAGGATATTCCGCAGTTTCCGGATGGCGATACAGCCGAGCAAGCTGATAATAGCGTTCGGAATGATAGCCGCGATAGGGCTGGCGGGCTGGATTATGGACATTCCGAAAACGGTCGCTGCGACACCGGGAACAAACGGCCGGGAGACGGAGCTTCAGATATTTATGACTTCGCCTCAAAGTGTCAAGTCGTATATCGAAAGATACGGCAAGTCGGAGGAGCAGACGGGCGTATTTTCGACATTGTGGCACTTTGGGCGAGACAGATTCCACGGGATTTTGAGAAATTTGTTCGCAATGAAAATTACCGCAGTTTTAGACAACATCACGGAATATCTGCGAGCTGTGGGATGGGCGGTCAGGTACCATCCTTTTTACTGTGCGATTTTCGGCGTGATAAAATTATGTATCGTTTCAATCGGCGGCGGCGCGATATGCCGGATAGCGGCATTGCAGTTTGCGAGGGACGAAAAACCGGGGGTAACGGAGGCATTGAGATACAGTTTGAAGAAATTCTGGAGTTTTTTTACGGTGCCGCTGGTTCCGGCGGGGATAGTGATAGCAGTCGGGGCGTGCATATTTTTGCTCGGGGTACTGGGCAATATACCTTTGGGACTTGGCGAGCTGATAGTCGGGCTTTTTGTCTGGCTTGGACTATTGGCCGGGGCGATTGTAGCTGCTGTTGTGATAGGGACAGCGGCAGGATTCAATTTGATGTTTCCGGCGATTGCATACGATGGTTCGGACAGTCTGGATGCGGTCAGCCGGTCGTTCAACTATGTTTATGCGAAGCCGTGGCGTATGGGCTTCTATACCATAACAGCGTTTGTTTATGGGGCGATCTGCTATATTTTTGTCAGGTTTTTCGCGTATTTACTGTTGTTGGCTACGTACACGGGGCTTCGGCTCGGGGCCGGGCTGGATAGCGCCAGGGGATTGCCGGACAAGATTGTGGCTATCTGGCGGGAGCCGAGCTTCGGGCAATTACTGGTTTACTCGACCGAGACGGGCAGCTTATCTGAACGCGGGGCGGCGTTACTGGTATATCTGTCGGTTCTTATAATAGTGGGGCTGGTTGTCTCTTTCATAATCAGTTTTTACTTTTCGTCCAATACGGTAATTTACGCACTGATGCGCAACAGGGTGGACGGCACGGCTCTGGAGGAGATTTACACCGAGCCGGAGCAGACAAGGGCGCAAGGTAGTGGAGCCGAAGAGCAGACGTCACAATCTTAGCGAGAACAGCGACGATATTGGAGCGTAGTTTCTTGACGGACGGCACGAAAGAGCGATAAAACTGTACGTGTTGATAATACAGGGGGGTGGGTTTGACGATATTAGGTTATGACTGAATCAGAATCGGATACACGTAAAAAATATAATAGTGCACCTCAATCGGCTTCCCAGTCTTCGTCGAATCTTCTGCTGAAGTTTCGCAGGCCTCTGATAGTGTTCGCGCATATCGTTGTATTCTCCGTGTCGCTTTTGATGTCATTTATTATTGCTTCAAATATGCAGTTCAACGCCAAGTGGCTGGTAGGACAGTATCCTGTTCTGCTGGTGTTTTTCATCATTGTCAAGTTAGCGGTATTCGGGCTGTTCAAGCAGTATCGCGGGTGGTGGCGGTATGTTGGGATATCAGATTTGATGGGGATAGTCCGTGCATCGCTTGTCAGCACATTGTTTATTTTCGGTCTGTGGGTTGCGGGGCTGTACGTGGGCTCTGTTCGCAGAGGTCTGCCTAACGTATTTGAAGTGAGCCAGGCGGTCTTTGTGATAGATATGTTCGGGACTGTTGTGCTGCTTGCCGGGCTGCGAATGACGGTACGTCTTTACTATGAGGAATTTCGCACGGTGGAGCTCGGCAGATTAAAGCGATTTCTGATTGTTGGGGCCGGCAACACGGGCGAGTCGCTTCTGCGGGAAATACAACGTATGCGTGTGGCTGAGTACGAGGTGGTCGGTTTTATCGACGACGACCCCGGCAAGCAGGGCATCAGCATACACGACATTCCGGTACTTGGAAAAGTGGAGCGGCTGCCCGAAATCTGCAAAGAGAGGAATATCGATGAAGTTTCGATAGCGATGCCTTCGGCGACAGTGCCGCAGCGAAGGCGAGTGGTTCAGGTCTGCCAGGGCACGAAGGTTCACTTCCGAACTGTGCCTTCGATGACGGATATCGCGTCCGGCAGGTTCAGGGTTTCGCAGATACGCGACGTCAGCATCAACGACCTTTTAGGCAGGGAAGCGGTCCAGCTCGATTCCGATTCGATAGAGGCATTCATTAAAGCAAAAACGATACTGGTTACCGGCGCCGGCGGCTCGATTGGCTCGGAGATGTGCAGACAGATATGTTACTACAAGCCGAAATTGTTACTGCTTGTCGAGCAGGCCGAAAACCCATTGTTTTATATTGAGCAGGAACTTCGCGAGAGATGGCCCGACATAGCCGTCGAGGCCGTTGTATGCGACATCACCGACCGGAGTCGGGTGGAGAGTATTTTTGATAAGTATAGGCCGGAGGTTGTCATTCACGCGGCCGCACATAAGCATGTGCCGTTGATGGAGCTTAATCCCGGTGAGGCGATTAAGAACAATGTTGTCGGCACGCGGACGTTGGCCGATGCCGCCGATAAATTCGGCACGGTCAACTTCGTTATGATAAGCACGGACAAGGCGGTGAACCCGACCAGCATAATGGGCTCGTCGAAGCGGGTCGCGGAGATATACGTGCAGGATTTGAACAGGACGAGCAAAACGCATTTTGTTACCGTTCGGTTCGGCAACGTGCTTGGTTCGGAGGGCTCGGTTGTCCCAATTTTCAAAAAGCAGATTACCCAAGGCGGGCCGGTGACGGTGACACACCCGGAGATGAAACGCTACTTTATGACCATACCGGAGGCAAGCCAGCTTGTTCTGCAGGCGGCATCGATGGGTAAAGGTGGAGAGATTTTCGTGCTCGATATGGGCGAACCGGTCAAGATAGTCGATTTGGCGAGGGAATTAATAACGCTGAGCGGCTTTCGGCCGGAGGAGGATATCGAGATAATATTTACGGGACTGCGCCCGGGCGAGAAGCTTTTTGAAGAGCTGTCGATTAAAGGCGAGGATATGCAGGAGACGAGGCATCCGAAAATCGGTATATGGAAAAACATTCCAATGGACCGCGAGCGTCTCCGAAGAGGAATTACAGAGCTTGTGGAGCTTGCCCGAAAAGGCGAGCACGATTCAATAGCCGCAAAAATCAAAGAGCTTGTCCCCGAATACATCGGCAGCAACAACAACAAAACAAACTAAATTTTTTCCATTCAAGCCATACTCGCTTTGTTGATTTTGGGTGATGGTGAAGGGTATTTAAAAAAAAGGCCGGCGTTAAGCCGGCCCTTGTTTTTTTCTGATATGCAAGTGCGAACTGTTAGACGTCGGGGTCGTGCTGGTCGGTTTCTCTGGGATGTGCGGCGGAATAGACGTCCTTAAGTTTCCTGGTGGTCAGGTGTGTGTAGATTTGAGTTGTGGAAAGTGACTGATGGCCGAGCAGCTCCTGCACGCTTCGCAGGTCGGCGCCGCGGTTGAGCATATGTGTGGCGAAGCTGTGCCGCAGCGTATGCGGGCTGATGCCGGGGTCGAGACCTGCCATTTTCAGGTATTTATCCATTTTTCGCCGGACGCTGCGTGTGCTGAGCCGCTTGCCGTGCTTATTGACGAACAGGACCTTGCTGTCGAAATTGCCGTTATGCTGTGCGCGTTTGTTTCTGAACTCCATATAGTGCTGGATGATTTGCAGGACGGAGGAGCTGATGGGGCAGATTCTTTCCTTTTTGCCTTTGCCTCTGACGTGGATTACCTCGCCGAGAAAATCTATGTCGTCGAGGTTGAGGGCCACAAGCTCGCTTACCCGGATGCCCGTGCTGTATAGGGTTTCCATAATCGCCCTGTCGCGAGCGCCCAGCCAGGAGTCGGCAGGGGGCGTTTCGAGCAGGCGTTTGATGTCTTCATATTCGAGGAACTTGGGAAGGCGTTTTTCCTGCTTCGGTGTTCGGATACCTGCGACGGGGTTGTTGCTTATTCGGTTTCTTTTGACGAGAAACTTATAGAAGCTGCGAAGTGTGGCGAGCTTGCGGGCGATGGTCGCTTTGGAATATTGCTTCTCGTTGAGGGAAGCCATATAGCCGCGTATTGCATTGACGTTGGCGAATGCGAGGAGCTGGTCGATGTCGAGCTTCGCGTGAGTGGCGACGGCTGTGGCTGCTCCGGAGTCCTGTGAGCCGAGCAGCTTGGCGTCACCGTGCGCATCCGGGTGAGAAGGGCTGCCGTCGCCGCGGGCGGTGAGGAATTCGCCGAACTGAAGCAGGTCGACGCCATAGCATTTGGCCGTGTGTGGGCTGAAACGTTTCTCAAACTGGAGGTAGTTGAGAAAGTCCTGAATTATTACGCTGTCTTCCATAATTTGTCCATCCGTTACATGAGTAAAATATTGGAGCGGGCAACGGGGCCCCGCTCATTTTAGATTTATTGTCTCACTCTTATTTTTTTATCACCAATGAGTTCGTCGGCCTGACCGATAAGCGACTGGGTGAGTTTGAAACTGAGCACCGCGGCGTCGAACCAGTCGAAGTCGCAGCGCCCGCTTTTGGCCTGTTCGATGAAAACATCGAGCAATTTGTCCTCGGAGCCGCTGTCATAGCGGAATATGAACTTTTGTTTGCCCTTTTTGAGAATGAGTTGTTTTTTTGCTCTGCTCACGACAGCCAGGCCTTAAAGCAAATCCACAAACACAAAATCGGAGACAACGCCGTCTCCTTTCTTTATCGGTCTTTCCTCGGCTGACTAAAGCAGCGAAAGAAATTTTTTTGACCGGATGTGATAATATCGCTGTTGTCGAAATCGCTACAGGAGTTTTATCGGCCAATAGGACGGCCGGCTTTAACCCGTGAGATAATAAATCGACGGATTATATGTGATATCTGCGGAGTTTTTATGTCGCGGGTCAGACGAGGGTCAGCTTGCCGTGAAGAAGATTTTTCCTGATTTGTTCTCGGACCTAATTGCTCCCTGTTTTTCAAGGCCGGCCAGATATTTTATTGCCTCGTTGGGAAGCAGACCTAAGGTCGAGCAGACGTCGTCAAGGGTACAAGGTCTGCGTTTCAGCATTGATAACAGGGTTTGTGTTATGTTGTCGGTGACTTTTCCGCAGCGGCTGGGGACAAAATCAGCAATTACTGTGCAATTAGGGCCGAGCCGATGGGCTATTGTTTCAAGCTTTTCGGGGAGGACTTTTTCGATGCCCTGCTCGGCGGTGGGGCGCACGGCGGTATTGAGATGGACTTTATCAGGACCGATGCGTTGTATCGCCTCGGCAAGTTTGGCGACCTGGGTGCTATCAGTATTGAAATGCTCGATGAAGAAGACCTCAAGCCATATCTGGCCCTCGTATTCCCGCCTCAGAGCACACAAGCCGTCAACCAGACGCTCGAAAGTTATCTGGTCGTGGGGGCGGTTAATTTTTTCAAAGGTTTTCTGGTCGCCGGCGTCGAGCGAAGGCAAAATCACGTCGGCATCGAGACAATCCGCCCTGACCTCGGGCAAATAAAAAAGCGTCCCGTTGGTCAGAATGGCGACCGAGATGGGGGTCAGTTTTTTGATACCGGCGATTAACCGGTTCAGGCCATTGTGCAAAGTGGGTTCGCCCGAACCGCCTATGGTGATGTAATCGGCCTGTATCCCGGTATCGAGAAAGGTTTTCAGTTCGGATAGTATATCGTCCACCGGCACATATTCTTTTCGCTGGACGGTTTTTGAGGTGGTTTTGCCTAATTGACAGTAAATGCAGTCGAGGGTGCAGGTCTTGAATGGGATGATATCGACGCCTAAGCTGCGGCCCAGCCGCCGTGAGGGAACGGGCCCATAGATATGTTTGCCGCGGTCAGTCACTTTTCCGCCCGCCTACGATATTGAAGATTTTCCTGCAATCGGTGAGGAGGTCTTCAAGCCAGTCGATGGGCATAATAACTGAGGCGTCGGATTTTGCCTTTTTGGGGTCGGTATGGACTTCGAGGAATAGGCCGTTTGCCCCGGCGGCTGTTGCTGCCTTTGCGAGGATGGGGGCGAGCTGACGATTGCCTCCGCTGACAGTGCCAAGGCCGCCCGGCTGCTGGGCGCTGTGAGTGGCGTCGAAGGCAACGGGGCAGCCGAGCTGTTTCATAGATTCGATAGCGGTCATATCGTTGACGAGGCGGTTGTAGCCGAAGAACGTGCCCCGCTCGGTGAGGATTATCTTGTCGTTGCCGCAATGACGAATCTTTTCCACTACGTTTTTCATTTCATCGGGCGAGAGGAACTGGCCTTTCTTGACGTTGACCGGTTTTCCGGTTTCGGCGCAGGCGCAGAGCAAATCGGTTTGTCTGCACAAAAAAGCAGGCACCTGGAGGCAGTCGGCTGTACCGGCGGCGATTTCGGCCTGTTTGGGCAAGTGAATATCTGTCATAACCGGCAGGCCGGTTTTGTCTTTGACGGCCGCCAGAATGTCGAGACCTTTTTCAAGCCCAGGGCCGCGGAAACTTTCGACGCTGCTGCGGTTGGCCTTGTCGAAGCTGGCCTTGTAAATGACGCCTAATCCTGTGCGAGAGGAAATATCAGACAGACGTTTTGCGATATCGAGACATATTTGTTGCGTCTCGATAACACAGGGACCTGCCATCACAAACATCGGGGCATTAATCCCGATTTCAACTTTATCAATCTTGAAACTTTTCGCTCTCATATCAGGCGGTCATTATGGATGAGATGAGGCGGTTTGTCAAATCTATCCCCGCGCAGGCGGAGCATTAACGCAAGGCCCTGAGAATCTGTTTTCTGATTCCAGCGGGTTTGGCGCCTTCAAGCACCATTACCTGCACCGCCGCCGGGACAACCGCTATTTTGACCGGCATTGCGGGGCCGGGGTCGCCGTCAATTTCTGTGGACAAATCGGGATTGTCGGAAGTTACGATGATTTCTTTTCCCTGCCGATAGATGACGTCGCGACAGCGGCCGTGTCGTTTGAGAACGGTTACCGCCGAATGTTTTACAAGATGTGTCCGGCTGGCACATTTGTAAATACAGACGTCGAGAAGCCCGTCGCTGTAATTTGCTTTTTCGAGGATGTTGAGACCGACGGCGTATCTTGAAATGTTCCCGACAAAAACAAGGCCCCGGCCGTCGAAAATTTGCTCGCCATCAACCTCGACCTGCATTTTATCGAAACGGTATCGCCAGAATGTCCGCCACAGGGGCCAGAAGTAGTCGAAGTATGTTATGTGTCCTTTGCGATTCCGGTCAACGGCTTTTACGACCTCGCCGTCGAATCCGAAGCCCGCTATCGAGGTGAAGCACCTGCCGTTTGCGTTTCCCAAATCGAATGTGCGCGTAAAGCCGGCCTCAAATGTCCGGGTCAGCGTGCGAAGGGACTTATCGAGCCCCAGTTCATTGGCTAAGAGGTTTTCCGTGCCGCCGGGAACAATCAGCAGGGGCTTGCTGCTGCCCGCCAGTCCGTGTGCGACCTCTCGAACGGTGCCGTCACCGCCCACGACAACTACCATCGCGCAACTTGCGTCTGTTGCTGCATCGGTCGCAAGCTCGCAGGCGTGCTCAAGCGAACGTGTAAGGTTGATACGAACGTCGAAACCTCTGCCGGAGAGATATTCTTCGAATCGCCAGCCGGGCAGTTTCAC
>CAYNVP010000114.1:0-1647 GCA_964400665.1 uncultured Pirellulales bacterium
GATGACTTCTCTCAATATGGCACCATAGCCGTCGGCACACTTATCAAATAACCTCCCCGCTAATTGCTTTTCTTGAGGTGCGATTCGAGTTTGTAGGTAGCTCTGGCGCCGCGGGTTGCTTTGAACGGTTGCGGTTGCGCGACTCGCCTGCCCTCGAATGTAGTTATCGGGGGTATCGGTTGCGTCAATCGTAGCACGGCCATCCTGGCCGTGCCTTCACGGGCTGGAAGCCCGTGCCACGCGAGCAGCGCAACCGAAAGACGATATACGCAACCCCCTACAAATCTGAACCGTACTCCCTTCTCTTCTTTTCGCACTTTTTATTCCTTCTGCCTCTTGCAAACCGGCACAAAACTGCTAAAATGCCCCACTTACAACTTTTGGCTCTTCGTAGGACTGATTGTGGCCGAAACGCCTCATTAGACGACTACAGAAAGGATTTGTTTGAAGAATGCTGGCAAAAACGAAAAAAACAAAAATCGTTAAAGACTTCGAGACGCATCAGGGCGACACCGGCTCGCCTGAAGTGCAGGTTGCCCTGCTGACCGAAAAGATTAATGAGCTTACAGAACATCTCAAGCTCCACCGAAAGGACCATTCCTCACGCCGGGGTTTACTCAAAATGGTCGGCACAAGGGCCTCCCTGCTAAAATACGTCAACAAAAAAGACCCCAAACGTTACCGGGAAATTATCTCGCGTCTCGGCTTGAGGAAATAATGTGCAATATCCCACCAAACGCCGGGCGCGATTGCACGCGACGGCGTTACTGTTAATTGAGGTAAATTATGTCGGAACTTATCAGAGTTGAACGCGAAATCGCAGGTCGTATCTTATCCATCGAAACGGGCAAAATCGCCAGACAGGCCGACGCGGCCGTCGTCGTCCGGTATGGTGAAACGGTCGTCCTCGTCTCGGCCGTATCCGCACCGCCGCGAAACGAGGATATCGACTTCTTCCCCCTTACCGTCGAATACCGGGAAAAGCAAAGCGCCGCCGGAAAATTCCCCGGCGGCTTCATCAAACGCGAAGGAAGACCCTCCACCAAAGAAACTCTCACCGCAAGGATGATAGACAGGCCCATTCGCCCCCTCTTCCCCGATGGTTACTTCGACGAAGTCCAGATCATTGCCAACGTCCTTAGCGCCGACAAGGAAAACGACCCCGACGTCCCTGCTATGATTGGCGCAAGCGCTGCTCTTACTATCAGCAAAATCCCTTTCACAGGCCCTACCGGTGCCTGCCGGGTTGGACGCGTCAATGGCCAGTTCATCATCAACCCCACACATGCCCAGCTTGATGAAGCTGATTGTAACGTCCTGGTCGGCGGTCGAAAAGATTCCATCAATATGATTGAAGTCGGAGCAAAACAGCTACCCGAATCCGTTGTCGCCGACGCAATCAAAACCGGCCACGAAATCGTAAAGGTCGTCTGCGAGCTTATTGACGAGCTTCGCCAAAAAGTCGGCGTCGAAAAAGAAAAGCCCACTATCGTGGAAATCGACCAGCAGCTTCTATCGAATATCCGTTCACAGATTGCCGAAGAACTGCGCAAATCTGAATTGATTCCGGCTAAACGCGATAGAAGAATCGCCGTAGGCAAACTGCTCGACCGTCTAATCGAGCAATACTGCCAGTCCGCCTCTGGC
>CAYNVP010000114.1:1747-8340 GCA_964400665.1 uncultured Pirellulales bacterium
GATGGCCGAAGCTACGATGATGTCCGTCCCATCACCTGCGAAGTCGCACTCCTGCCACGCGTCCACGGCTCGGCACTGTTCACCCGCGGCGAAACACAGTCGCTCGTAAGCGTCACACTCGGAACCATCAGGGATGCCCAGATTATCGATGGCCTCCTCGATGAATATACCCAGAACTTCACCCTTCATTATAACTTCCCGCCGTTTTCCGTCGGCGAGGTCAAGCCCATAAGAGGGGTGGGCCGACGCGAAATAGGTCACGGGGCACTGGCTGAAAAAGCACTCGAACAGGTCAGGCCACCCGAAGAAGAATTTGCATATACCGTCAGGGTCATTTCCGATATCACCGAGTCCAACGGCTCGAGCTCGATGGCCTCGGTCTGCGGCGGGTCACTGGCCCTGATGGACGCAGGCGTCCCCATTAAAAAGGCCGTTGCAGGTATCTCCATTGGTATGGTCACCGCGGAAGACGGCCGACACGTCCTTCTCACCGACATCATCGGCGACGAAGACCATCACGGCGATATGGACTTCAAGGTCGCCGGAACCGTCGATGGCGTCACCGCCGTCCAGCTCGATATCAAGGCCGAAGGTCTGCCCTTCGATATTATGGTCGAGGCAATGGAAAAAGCCCGGCTGGCCCGGCTCAAAATCCTCGAAACTATGTCAACGGCCATCGATAAACCCAGAGCCGAGCTTAGCGTTTACGCGCCGAAACTCATAACCGTTACTATCGACCCCGAATTTATCGGAAAAATAATCGGCCCAGGCGGCAAAAACATCAAGGCGCTTCAGGAACAGACCCAAACCACCATCGAAATCGAGGAAGACGGAACCGTCTTCATAAGCTGCGTCGGCGGCGACGGCCACCTCAAGGCAAAGGAAATCATCGAAGCGATGACCACGCCCCCGCAGGTTGGCCGAATCTATCCACAGTCAAAGGTCGTCTCCGTCAAGGATTTCGGCGCCTTCGTCGAGTTCGTAACCGGCGTCGAGGGGCTTTGCCATATCAGCGAGCTGAGCGACGGCTACGTGAAGAGCGTTGATACCGTTTGCAGGGTCGGCGATGTGATTCCCGTGAAGCTTTTGTCCATCGACGACCAGGGCCGTTTCAAACTCTCCCGAAAAGCTGCGCTTGCAGAAATGGCCACCTCCGACAAAAAACAGCAACCCGCTAAAGCAACCCAGACGCCTGATAAAAATAAAAAAGCATAGTTGTTTTAATCCAACTTCTATGGCCGACAAAAACCATCCCAGAGCCGGCCTTCTTGTAAGCGGCCTTGTGCCCGCTTTGCTCGTTATCGTTGGCGTAGTAGCTTATTCCAACAGCTTCTCCGGCCCTTTCATCTTCGACGACGTCCCAAACATCGTCGAAAATCCCAACATTCGGCAGCTCTGGCCCCTTACCACCTCGATGGCCGCCCCCGTTAAATCCGGCCTTGCGGGCCGACCCATATTGTCCTTCTCTTTTGCCTTAAACTACGCCTTCGGTGAATACCGGGTTTGGGGGTATCACCTCGTTAACCTGACGATACATATTTTTGCTGCTCTTACACTGTATGGCATTATTCGCAGAACCCTGCTGACCAATCGGCTGAAAGAAACATTCGGCCGTTATTCGGCCGCTCTCGCCTGCATAACCGCGGCAATCTGGCTCATCCATCCGATTCAAACAGAAAGTGTCACCTATATTGTCCAGCGCGCCGAATCCCTGATGGGCCTGTTTTACCTCCTCACTGTTTATACCGCCATAAGGTCGATGCAGCCGAAACATTCCGTCTTTTGGCCGATATTGTCTGTTGTCTTTTGCTCACTCGGTATGACAACAAAGGAAGTAATGGTAACAGCCCCGGTTATGGTTTTGTTTTATGATAGAACTTTTGTGGCTCGTTCGTTCTCCTCCGCCCTCAAAAAACGATGGCCCTTCTATCTTGCCCTGGCTGCCACATGGGGGGTCCTTGCTCTAATGATGGCTTCAGGACACCCCTCAGATACAATTGGTTTCTCAATAGAGATAACACCGCTTGACTATGCAACAAACCAGCTCATCGCGATAGCTAAGTACATAAAGCTCAGTTTCTGGCCGGCTCGTCTGTGTCTTTACTACTCCTGGCCTGTGATACGTGTGTGGAATATGATTTTGCCGTCTATGCTGCTGATTGCAGCTATTGCAGCAGCGGCATTGTGGGGATTCCTAAAGAACCGAACCTGGAGTTATCCTCTCGTCTGGTTTTTCACGATACTTGCCCCCTCGTCAAGCTTTGTGCCTATTGCGGATTTAATATTCGAGCACAGGGTGTATTTGTCCCTCGCCGGCCTTGTTGCTCTTGCCGTCATGGCTGGCTTTCTTCTGTTGCGACGTGTTTCAAAACCAGCCATCCTCAGCAGGCCGGCGGTCTGGCTGGGCCTCTGTATCGCTGCGGCTGTTGTCTTTGCTCTTACAACACGCACCATCTATCGCAACAGAGATTATCAAAGTATCCTGTCAATCTGGCAAAGCGTCGTGAAAGCGATGCCTACCAGTTACAAAGGATATAACAATCTTGGCAATGAGTACAAAAAACAGGGCGAACTCCAGCAGGCGATTAATTGTTTCCTCAAGGCCCTGAATATCTATCCTGGTTATACAAACGCCCGTCTTAATCTCGGAAATACTTTTAAGACACAGGGACAACTCGGCAAATCAAGCTATCACTACCGTCAGATATTGCAGAAAGACCCAAACCATATTGAGGCCAACTTTAATCTCGGGGTCGTTTTTCAACTGCAAAACAACCTCGACCGGGCCGTCGACTATTATCATCGAACTCTCAGGCTCGACCCAAATCATATCGACGCGCACAACAACCTCGGCGCTGTTTTACTATTGCAGGGTAATTTCGATGAGGCCATAAAATATTTCGACGGAATCCTAAAGCTCGACCCCGACAACTCCAGGGCATATAACAATCTCGCCTATGCGATAGTGTCCGACCCTAACACCCAAAAGCAGGATGTCCTCAGGGCCATCGAACTTGCCGCAAGGGCCGCGGAATTGACCGACTACAATGACCCGGAGGTTCTCGATACACTCGCAACTTGTTACTCAAAGGATAACAAGATGGATTTGGCCGTGCAAACTGCCGAAAAAGCCCTTGAATTGGCGCTGGCCGTGGACAATAAACAACTCGCTGACCAGCTCCGTAACAAATTGAAACGTTACAAACAGCAGACACCCTGACTGCCTAATCACTTGTCAGCCCGATTCACCCCTCTTCTCACTCGGGCTTTTCCGCGTTTCTTATGGCAATCTCACGGGCCAGCTTCGTTACCGATGCGCTCAGTGTTATCAATCGCCGCCACAGGGCGACTGCCACAAGTAAAAAGAATAGATGGGCAAAGTAAAAAAGAAGGTCCGCTCCGCGTCCCACGCCTATCTTGTTCGCCGACCACGTCGAAACATCAGGAAATAATACCAGAAACAACAGGCCCGCAAACATCACCACCGCAAGCGCTCTTTTAACCAGTATCAGTGATTTTTGAACCAGAAAAGCGCGAAGGATTATAAGAAGAATCGCTATCAGAATCACTTTAATGGCAATCATTTGGTTCCCCTTGAAAACAATTCGAATAAAATATTGATTGCATTTGAGACGGACTGTCCCTTGCTCTTCGCATATTCGGTATATCGTATCGTAACGGGGACCTCGCGGTAGGCCAGCTTATTGCGGGCAATTGCCGAAAGTATCTCCGACGCATGGGCCATCTCGTTTTGCGTGATGTCGAACCTGCGAAGTGCCTCGGCCTTGAACGCCCGAAGCCCGTTGTGGGTGTCGGTTATTTTCAGACCGGTTGTAAACCTCGTAAAAAACGTGCCCAGCTTCAAAACCATCTTCTTGACGGCCGGCATCTCAACCGCCGGCTTCGTCAGGAAACGCGACCCTAACGCCACGTCGAGCTTTTCCTCGATTAACGCCTTTACTAACGCCCCGACATCGGCCGGCTGCATCTGACCGTCTGCGTCAAAGGTCACAATAATGTCGGCCTTCTGACCAAGTGCGTATTCTATCCCCGTCGCAAGCGCCGCCCCCTGCCCCATGTTCATCGGATGGATAAGAAGATGAACGGGAAATTTCCTCGCTGCCATAGCTGTATCATCTGTTGAGCCGTCATCGACGACCGCTATATGATAAGAGCCGTTGTAATCCCGCAATTCCCCGATGACCTCGGCCAGAACCCGCCCCTCGTTATATGCGGGAATAATCACCCATATCGATGCCTCAGCCATATATGGTTTCCCTGTGAAAGTCCTCGTTTACTCTCGTATTTTGTAAAAGATTATCGTCCGGCAGCCGCTAAAGATACCAGTTTATCACCCGCGACTCAAGCAAATATGACACCAGCGAAAAGCAGCTTTACGGCCGGTTCGCAGCGGTGAATTTCCCCGAGCCACAAACAGGTCCTTCGGATGAATGGACTTTCAGGATTTGCTACGGCAAGTTTACAGAATAGATAGTCCTAAGAAAGGTTGACTTTGAATGGGTTTTTTAGAATAATAACCCAGGCCGGCAGCTCGCGACAGCAAATAATAAATAGAAAATAGAAAATAATAAATCGTTCCGGTGAGAGTAGCTCAGTTGGTTAGAGCACCAGATTGTGGTTCTGGGGGCCGCGGGTTCGAATCCCGTCTCTCACCCTTCGGAGCGCAGCGAAGACCCCAGAATGCCTTTATCTGGGGTCAGGTTTTTCATAGATTTTCTCGACGGGATGAGAACACGCGCGGTGCGCAGCACCGCAACGCGGGTTCGACACGAAGCGTAGCGGAGGGCCCGATGTCGTTTCGGAATCCCGTCTCTCACCCTTCGGAGCGCAGCGAAGACCCCAGAATGCCTTTATCTGGGGTCAGGTTTTTCATAGATTTTCTCGACGGGATGAGAACACGCGCGGTGCGCAGCACCGCAACGCGGGTTCGACACGAAGCGTAGCGGAGGGCCCGATGTCGTTTCGGAATCCCGCCTGTCCTTCGTAGCGCAGCAGAGAAGGATCTCTCAACTCTTATTTTATACAAAAAAAACCGTTGACCTTTTGTCAAGGAAATCGGCCTGCTCGCGGAACGCTGCGTGAAAAACCATGCCAATTTGTGGCCGATTTGCGGCCGTTTGACCCGCCTGAACCGCCAAGATATTGAAATGGTGCAGATCATTCAGGTAGAATGATTTGTTGTGGCGTGCAGGAGTACCGTCTATGAAGATATATGGGAAATTCCAGACTTGACGTTAAACACAATATAAAATGATATCATGCATTTTTTCTGTATAATCATATGTTGGGTAGACAAGAAGCATGAAAACAAGAACGAAACTGCACCATGTTACATGCACAGTGGTTTTCCTGGCGACAACCGTAGGTGTGTTCGGGTTGTCCGGGGAGGCCGGGGGCAGCGATAATGCCAGACTGCGCAGTTCAGCGACCGGGAGCAAACTGGGATTGATTCACCTAACTAAGGACGGTACCCGGTTAGTCTGTACTGAATCCGGCTCCAGGTTTGTCGCCTGGGGCTTCAACTATGACCATGACGATTCTGGCCGACTGCTCGAGGACTACTGGCAGCAAGAGTGGGCGACTGTCGTGGAAGATTTCAACGAGATGAAGGATCTCGGCGCCAATCTCGTTCGAGTCCATCTGCAATTAGCCAAATTCATGGAGGCCGCTGACAGACCGAACGAAGTGGCGCTGAAGCAGCTTGGTCGCCTTGTGGAACTGGCCGAGACAACGGGGCTTTATCTCGACATTACGGGGCTGGGTTGCTACCACAAAAAAGACGTCCCCGGATGGTACGACGCAATGGATGAGGCCCGGCGATGGAGGGTTCAGGCCCTCTTCTGGGAGGCGGTCGCAAAGACCTGTGCCAAGAGCAACGCGGTATTCTGCTATGACCTCATGAACGAACCCCTCCTGCCGGGTGCGAATGATAAAGAGATAAATTGGTTGGGTGACGAGTTCGGAGGCAAGCACTTCCTGCAGCGAATTACACTTGACCTTGTGGGACGCACTCAAAAGCAGGTCGCACAGGCCTGGGTTAGCAAGCTTGTCGCGGCTATCCAGAAGCACGACAAGCGTCACATGATAACGGTAGGAATAATACCCTGGGTCCACACCTTCCCAAATGCCAGGCCGCTCTTTTACTCGAAGGAGGTAGGGAAAAACCTGGATTTCGTTAGCGTTCACTTTTATCCCAAAAAGGGCGAAGTTAATAAGGCACTGACCACACTGAAAGCATACAACATCGGAAAACCGTTAGTAATCGAGGAGACTTCTCCGCTCTGGTGCAGCGAGGAGGAGTTTGATGCCTTCATCGACGCGTCACGCGAGACTGTCGATGGGTACGTCGGATTCTATTGGGGTAAAACAATCGACGAGTATTCCCGGCCAGATATCGATATGGCTGGTTCTATCATGAGAAACTGGCTGGAATACTTCCGCACGAAAGGGCCCGACATCCTCAAGTACGACAGCAGAGAAACCAAACCAATCATTCCAGCGCAAGCGGAGGAACCGCCCGCCGCCCTCAATAACCACGTTAACGCCGCTGCCCCGGCAGCCCGCTATAACCA
>CAYNVP010000115.1:0-8095 GCA_964400665.1 uncultured Pirellulales bacterium
ATCGTCGGTGCGTGTTTTAAAAGCCCGCCGCAGGCATACAATCCAAGGTCGCTCAGTCCCGCGTAACCCTTGCCCGAGAACAACGGCTTGCTGCCTTTCCACAGCGAGAAATGCGTGTGCATCCCGGAGCCGTTGTCCTGAAATACCGGTTTGGGCATAAATGTAACCGTCTTGTTGTTCCTCTTTGCCACGTTTTTGGCGATGTACTTGTACCACATAAACTGGTCGCTCATCTTGACCAGGTCCTGGAACTTCATATCTATCTCTGCTTGTCCTGCCGTGGCGACTTCGTGATGGTGTGCCTCCACGATTATACCTACCTTCATCATCTCGTAGACCATCTCGCCTCGCAGGTCGTGCATAGTATCTGTGGGGCTTACAGGGAAGTAGCCGCCCTTGAAGCTCGGTTTGTATCCGAGGTTGGGCTCCTCGAATCTTGCCGTGTTCCACGCGCCCTCGACGGAATCTATCCTATACATCCCCGTGTGCTGATTTTGCTCGTATCGGACCTCGTCGAAGATAAAGAATTCCGGCTCCGGCCCGATGTGGCAGGTGTCCGCTATCCCGGTCTTTTTGAGGTACTCTGCCCCTTTTTTGGCGATGTGTCTCGGATCCCGTGTGTACTTCTTTTTGGTCACAGGGTCGACAATATCAGCTATTACACTGACCGTCGGCTCCTTGAAGAAGGGGTCGAGCACAGTGGTGTTCGCATCAGGCACGGCCAACATATCTGATACGTGAATACCCTGCCAGCCGCGTATCGACGACCCGTCGAAGCCGACGCCTTCTACGAATGTGTCCTCATCCCACACTTCTAACGGGAATGTGCAGTGCTGCCAGGCGCCAAGAAGGTCTACGAATTTCAGGTCCGCCATCTTTGCGTTGTTCGCCTTGGCAAATTCGAAAAATTGTTTTGGTGTCATCTGTCCACCTCTTGAAAAATTGGGTTGCTAATGTTTTTTTACTTACTTTGACATAAAATAACCGTCTTGTTAATTTATGCAATCCTCGTGCCAAAACGCTATATAAGCAACCATTTTTTGTATAACGTCTTTGTACATAGGAGGTTACGTTCACTAAAATCCCTGATTCGGCCTTAGAAAAATATACATTTTTGTTTATATTACGGTGCAAATATACATTATTGTATTCACTGCTACCCGATGGCTTCTCCGCCTCTTTCGCCCGTGCGTATGCGGATACATTCGGGCAGGTCAACGACGAAAATCTTTCCATCGCCTATTTGCCCTGTCTTTGCGCCCTCAATTATTGCCTTTATCGTTCGCTCGACGAAGTTCTCGTTTACGGCTATCTCCAGCCGGACTTTTTTAAGCAGGTTCACTTCCATTCCAACGCCTCGGTACGATTCATGATATCCCTTTTGTTGTCCGCAGCCCAGAGAATTTGTCACCGACATTTTATAGACCTCTTCTTTATACAGTGCTTGTTTAACGTCTTTGAGCTTGTGTGGCTGGATATATGCTATTATCAGCTTCATATTTTAATCTCCTTACCGTGTATTACCACCTCGTTATTCTGTAGTGAATACTTGGAAACCGGCGTATGCCTCATTGCCGTGTTCGCCGATATCCAGTCCGCGTAATTCTTCTTCTCGTGAAACCCTGATGCCGATGACGGATTTCAGAATGGCCCAGGTTATCATTGACGCGCCGAAGACGAAAATCGCTACTATTACTACCGCGGCCATTTGCGCGCCAAGCAGCTTAAAGCCGCCGCCATAAAACAGGCCATTACCCGTCGCAGTGCCGGTAATTTTATCTTGTGCAAAAAGCCCTACGCAGATAGTTCCGAAAACTCCGTTGACGAGGTGCACTGATAGGGCGCCGACGGGGTCATCTAAGCGCAGACGGTCAAACATCATCACGGCCAGGACAACCAATACGCCGGCAATCAAACCGATTATCAAAGAGCTGCCCACGCTTACAAAGGCGCAGGGTGCGGTAATTGCGACAAGGCCCGCAAGACAGCCGTTTAATGTCATACCGAGGTCGGGTTTGCCCAGCAGCAGCCATGATACAAGAGTTGCGCTCATAATCGCCGCCGCTGCCGCGGTGTTGGTCGTTACAGCGATGTGACTGATTGCAACGGGGTCCGCAGCCATTGTTGAGCCGGGATTAAATCCAAACCAGCCGAACCAAAGGACAAACGTTCCAATTGTTGCCAGTGACAGGTTATGTCCGGGGATTGCCTTGATGTGACCGTTGTCGTATTTTCCGATTCGCGGACCGAGCATTATTACTCCGGCCAGTGCCGCCCATCCGCCGACGCTGTGAACAACAGTCGAGCCGGCAAAATCGAACGCCCCGATTTTCGCAAGCCATCCCCCGCCCCATATCCAGTGCCCAACAACAGGGTATATCAGCATTGCCATCGCAAATGTAAAAACGATGAACGCTATATATTTGATTCGTTCGGCTACTGCACCGGATACTATGGTCGCCGCTGTGCCGCAAAAGACCAGTTGAAAGAAGAATTTTGCCCACAACGGCACGCCGGTCCATGATATTGCCGAGTAAACGCCTTTGTATGCCTCACCTGTTGCAGGTGAGTTATCAGCGCCGCTGGCAAAGAACAAACCCTTCAACCCGACGAAGGGGCTGCCGTCGCCGAACATCAATCCCCACCCGAGGATTAAAAATCCCAGCGAAGATATTGCGAACACTATAAAGTTTTTTGACATAATGTTCACGCAGTTTTTCGCGCGGGAAAAACCGGATTCCACCGCGCCGAAGCCGAGATTCATAAAGAATACCAGCATCGCTGTTATCAAGACCCACATTGTGTCAACAATCACTTTAGTTTCCATAATTTCAGTTCCCCAATTTAGAAAGAGGTTGTTATTCTCACTCCGAACCAGACGTTGTCGCTTTTGTCCGTGGCCTGTCGTATATCGTCGCTGAGTATCGTTGCGTAGTTGATGTTCGGCCTGATTGTCCAGTAATCAAAGCAGAGAGGTAGTCCAGCCGAGAGGGTAAGGTCGTTGGAGCCGCTGTGGTCGATGCCGAAATAACCTTTGTTGTAAGCCGAATTGGCCCAGCCATAGCTCACTCCCAACTGCAAATCACAATAACATTTGTCGTTCCATTCCATCAGTTTTTCAAACGTATGTCCAAAACCGAACTGGAAATAGCTGCCCTTGATTTCATCAACGTCACGGAACCACTTGAATGACGGCGATAAAGGCATGTTTAAACTCAGGCCGCCATATATTTCGGTTGTTGGCTCGTAAATGGTGTTGGGGAATCGATAGTAAATCGTGCCAACCGAGAAGTTTAACCAGTCGGCGTTCGACACTGCAGTGGTGTAGTCGAGGGTCCAGTCGAACTCGCTGAACTCCCAGGCGTTGCCAGGGGCGGTCTGGGATTTGTTTGTAAGGTCTAAATTTCCCCAGATTGAGCCGGTAAAGCCATACGCGCTGGCAGATATAGTCGGCTGTAAGACACTCTTGTCGTCGATGTTCTGTCCTCGCCAGATGTACTTGCCGTAGTAGTCCGCCGAAAACCCGAACTTGATTGCCTCTTTCTCTACTGCCGTTGCACACGATATAAGTGTCAATAACGTTAGCTCTATACTTAGGATGCCCAACGTTCTCAGCTTCACTGCCATTCTCCTTTCAACTACCGTATGATTTGTTTTTGGTTATTCTTTAGCAAAACCACTACACGGGCTGGTTTTTACCATGTATTGTTTTGGAGCAAGATATGTGCCAATGTCGCAGATAATTGGCTGTGCAAGATATAAGTCTTTGTTTTAATAGGAGTTATATGATGTTGTCGACAGGTCCTATCAGCTCGGGATTAGCTACAATAAAGTAGATGCTTCCAGAATTGCCTACAATATTGTTGGATTATTGGGGGTCAGGATAACAGCTTAGGATAGATGGCATACTTCTTAATCTTGTATCCGAGGATTCGCTCAGTGATACCGAGTTCTTTGGCGGTTTTTCTTTGTTGGCCTCCCACTTTCTTGAGCGCATCGATGATAAGCTCTCTTTCCTTGTTGGCGATTATCTCCGGCAGCGATTGACCGGCAACCCGCTCGGTCTTTTTTATCATTTGCAGCGAAGGCGGCAGATGTTCTGAACGGATTACCTCTCCATCGCAAAGCAGGACTGCCCGCTCGATGCAGTTTTCCAGCTCTCTGATGTTGCCGGGCCAATGATAGCTTGTCAGCATCTCAATGGCGGGAGTCGATATGCGTGTGATGTTTTTGTTGTTCTCATCCGCATATTTTTCGAGAAAGTGGTCGGCAAGCTGCATTATATCATCTTTGCGTTCACGCAACGGCGGCAGGTAGATGGGGAAGACGTTTACTCGGTAATACAAATCTTCACGGAAGACGCCTTCCTTTATCTGCTGTTCAAGGTTTTTGTTGGTGGCGACGATGATTCGAACATTGGTCTTAATTGTCTCGATGCCGCCGAGGCGTTCGAATTCCCTGAACTGAATCACCCGCAATAGTTTTACCTGCAGATTGACGGGGAAGTCGCCTATTTCGTCGAGGAAAATGGTTCCGCCGTGCGCCCTTTCAAATCTGCCTGTCTTGCGTTCAGTTGCGCCTGTAAATGCACCTTTTTCATGGCCGAACAATTCGCTTTCCAGCAGGGTCTCCGGCAGGGCGGTGCAGTTGACCTTGATGAAAGGTTTCTCCGTTCGTGGGCTGTTGTAGTGAATGGCGTGAGCGACGAGGTCTTTGCCGGTGCCGCTTTCGCCGCGAATAAGGACCGTTGCGTTGCTGTCGGCCACCTGTTCAATGAGCCGATATACCTGCTGCATCGCGTTGGATTGCCCAACCATATTATGGATTTTAAATCGGGTTTTCAATTCCTGGCGAAGCCGGAAGTTTTCATCGCGAAGCTGTTTTCGCTCGGATTCGACAAGCCGGTTCAGTTTCACCGCCTGGGCTATCATAGTTGAGATGATGTTCAGGAGTCGAACGTGGCCTTCGAAATCATTGGTCTTGCCTGCCCGACGGTCGACACTCAGCGAGCCAATGGTCTCGCCTTCCAGCTTAATGGGAACACAGAAGAATGCGATTGGTGTACTTTTGGCCGGCTTTCTCGCACCGGTTTTGTGGATGAAGCGAGAGTCCTTCGATATATCCGGCACGACAATCTCTTTGCCCGTCTGAACTACGGTGCCGGTTATCCCCTCGCCCATCCTGTATATGCCCATCTTTTTTGACTTTTCGCTGATACCGTGGGCTATCTCGATATTTATGGTCTCGGTGTCGGGGTTCAGCAGGGTAATCGTGCCGCGTTGCAGCTTCAGATGAGTATCCAGCGACTTCAGGATATATCGCAGCGTCTGCTGCAGGTCCAGCGACTCTGCAAGTCCCAGTGCTATGTCATTCAAAAGCCGGACTTCTTTCGTCGGTTTCGTTTTCATATGCTCGTCCCTTACGGGTGTTGTATCGTATGATAACAAAGTTGTAGGCGAAATGCAATAAACAACATTTTTGTGTTTTTCGTCCTGGACAACTGACTTGTTTGACTCAGATGCGGAGCTTGTTAGAAGTCGAAGTTAACCTGCAGGAAAAGAATATCGTTGTCTATGAAGCCGCCGCCTCTTGCGTCTTCGTGCCTGTAACCGGCCTGAATATCCCAGTTGTCGGGGCCGAATAATGTCAGGTCCCATTGGATTTGGTCAAGTTTTGGTTTTGGCGATGATGACAGATTGCTTGTTTGTCTGTCATACTGAATGCCTAAAATGACGTCACTCGAAAAATAGTGAGTCAATCTAAGAAACAGGTCTTCCGAATCGATGCCCATTTGATGTCCGATTATCCGGTCTTTGTAGGTATAGCCGTCCAGATAAACAGAATGGCTGTAAAAAACGTTTGGTTTTCCGGGCACGTGATTGTTTGCGTATTCGATGGTTAGGTCGGTTTTTCCCGTTTTGAAAATATCATAGAATTTTGCTCCAAATAATTTTCCCCAGTTGCTTGGCAGCCCGCCTGCTTCGTCTTCGCCAACGCAGTCGGTGTACAGCTTGACGTATTTGGCAGGCATCAGCCAGTCGATTGGGAGCAATACTGATGCGTCAAAACCGGCTAACTGGTCGTTGTCCCGGTCTCCCGGCAAGCTTTCATTCCTGCCTAAAAAAGCTCTCCAGTAATCACCAAAGCCGTATGCAGGCCGACCCTTGCCGCCGAAGATAATAACGCGTGACAGGCCCAGTTCCACCGCGGGATGCGGCTTGAAATTGATTCGCATACCGGTCAGCTTGGGCTCGGGGACTGGCCTGTCTTCCTCTAATTCCGTCAGGAACCATACAACCTTGAAAGGACCCAGCCCCCGAAATATCCAGGGCAGCTCGAACGGACCGGGAGTGGACAGCTTGACCATCTTGAACGGCTCGGCGTTGTTGCTCATAAGCAGAGACCCATGGTAGCCCGGCCCCCACCACAGCGAGTCCTTGCCCACTTCGATTTCGAGCTTGCCCACGGCCAGCTTGCCGTATGCCTCGATTAGTTTCGCATCCTGGTTAGTTTGTTCGGACGACCAGGGGTATTCGGGGTGAAGGTAAAACGCAGCAATATTAAAAAGCTGCCCTCGTGCTGCAAATCCGACGCGGAAGTTGGAGTGTGTGTCGAACTGGTCCCCTCGGATGTTCTCGATATCCGGCCTTGCGCGTGCGTACACGTATTTTATATAAGGGTCTTCAATGGGTTTTGCAAAGTCCTGAATTGGCTCGCCATCGATGGCGAGTATCGTTGCGAGTTCGGGCTTATATTCTTTTTTAAGCCGTTCGAGAATGTCGGATATAAGCTTGTTTTTCGAGTCGAGCCGTTGGAATTTTTCGTCGGCCTCGGCAACGTGTCTGGCCATCTCGAAACGCGAGACGGGCCTGGTCGTCAGCATAGAGCCGTCAATCAATCCCTGGCCGATTAGCTTGTCAACGGCGTCATAACTCCAGTGGTTCAACGGCACATTTGTTGAGACGAAAGACAAACAAAGCAGGGCCAACATCGCTAATAATGAACAGAGGTATTTGTGCATTTGCCTGTATTTCTCGGCTGGTATCATAAGTAACCGCCGCCCGCCCAATTATAATCGGCACACCATCCTCATAAACAACCGGACATACCCGCTTCCAGCCCCATCGGGCTTTACTATGCTGCCCGTTATTGGTTTATCGGCTGGTCCCATAAAAAAGGTAAAGTCATTAGGGACGGAATGTCGAAAAAAGACATAATAACCGGCTTTGTTTTTGGTGATTTAAGAATGGTCTGCAATGCCTGTTTGAGCCGTTTTGGTTGGCTAAAGGGAAAGCAGGTGGCCGTGGGGGTAAGGGCGTGGGGAAGGTTGTTTGTCCGCGCCGAAGTCGCTATCGCGTCGTTTTTTGTTAGAAGTTGCCTGCGGTTTATTTCGGATTGAATCGTACTATCAGGTGTAACCGACGGGGACGGAGTATGCCCTGAGCGGTTGTTACAAAGGAGTGTAACAAATGAGGGATGTAAAACGAACGATATTGAGGGATTGCCAGGTTCGTCAAGAAATATCAAGCCGCCTTCTTTCCCTTGTGTGCCGTCGATTCTCAATTAAGATAATCATCGGGTTGATAATAGCGACAGCAGCCGGTTACATAATGGCGGCTGAGTCGGCCCCCGGCTTTGATACCAGCGGTCTCGAAAAAATCGGCGTTGACCCCGGCGCCCTCTCTCAGCAGCAAGTCAAAGACCTGTTGTCTGCTCAATCATCAAAAGGACCCCCATCTCCAGGCGCAGAAGAGAAGCCCGACGAAAGCAAGGTTAGTTCGCAGGCGCCAATGCCGACCGAGGCAAAGATATCATTTATAGAAAACCTTATGTCAGGCAGGGTTACGGGTCCCGCGACCGGAAATCTTATGCAGTTCGGTTACGATGTTTTCCGTAGGCCTGTGTCAACTTTTGCGCCCGTTACTAATGTTCCTGTAGGTTCCGACTATATCGTAGGTCCAGGCGATACCTTCACCGTTACGTTGTGGGGACGAGTCAATGCACAGTATGCCGTCGAGATAGACCGCAACGGCCAAATTGCCCTGCGTGTGGTGGGTGTGCTTAGCGTGTCCGGTATGTCGCTCTAGGCAATGCA
>CAYNVP010000116.1:0-8084 GCA_964400665.1 uncultured Pirellulales bacterium
TATTCCTTGCCTATCCAGTAAACCGCCTCAGGCAGTCCCGAAACGTCATTAAAATCGTTAATCATCCTGTCTATCTCGGTTATGATTTCCTCATCGGTTGCCCTTCGACCGTAAATAAGCACACAAACCCCGGCCTTTGCCGACCATAACTGCATTTCTTCCGACGCCGGCCCGTAGGGAAACATTTCAATGCCCCTGTCAAACGCATCCTTTGCCTCGCCATAGAACCGCTGCCAGAAAAACTCCTGTCCGATATGAAACAGGGCTATAGCCAAATCCGGCTCATCCTGAAAATCGGTTATCATCGATTCGATACTCTGATTCGCTGCCGCATATTCCTTTTGTTCGATAAGACCAAGAATCTCCAGCCGACTCAATCCCAATCGGGCCCTGACTGCTAATGCGCTATCCGGCGATGTATCGAGAACTGCATGATACAATCGGTCTGCCCCCTCGTATTTCTTTCGCCAGGTATAAGTGTCTGCGATAAGGGTGATTGAAAAAGGCAGGTCGGCATTGCCGGAATAATCGGCGATGAGCTTGTCAACCGCCTCGTCGGCTTCGGCCCATTTGTCTGCCACGATAAGCCCGAAAATCTGCTCCCGCGCAGATTCGATTGGTATGCTTTCTACTGGCTGTCCTCTGCCGATACCGACAAAAACAATAGCAATAGCCGCCAGAACAATACATACCGGGAAAGAGGAAATGATAATTATTTTTTTAGCCATATTATTACCCTCCGCAATTATAGGTGCACAAGTAAGTGGTTGGTGATTGAGAGAGGCGAAAGATGTGTTTTTGCCGAACAATGACTTCTTTTTGGGTTTTGGGTGTATGCATAAAAACCCTCTATCGTCAACCAACTGTATCAGCCCGGCCGGCAGTGTCAAGAGGAAAATAGATAATACTCTGGCCGGTTTTCCATAAGTCCCTGTGGGGGGGGGCACTTACGACTTGAAAATTTTTTACGATTAGTGAGTGCAGGAGGCAAAGACAAACTCTAAGCCCGTTTTATTTCAATTTGCCGGCCAGGGCGGAGCCGAACTCCTGTGCGAGCTTGCTTGCTGTAAGCTGCTCGTCGTTATCGTAAGAGGCGGTCAGCAGGATATTGCCATTGGGGTCCTTTGCGGTGATGGTTATTGATTCTACGGATTCGGCGGCTGATTCCTTGCTGCCGAACCAGTCGGTTTTGCCGGTGGAACGGGTCGTCAGGAACGTTGAGCCGGTGAGTATGATGTTGGCCGAGTTGGCATCGCAGAGTTGGACTTTCTTGCGAATAAATTCCTTTTCGAGCACGCCCTGAATCACCTTGCCCACGTATGGGTCCTTGCTTTCGATGGACTCAATATAAACGCATTTGGGCTTGACGGCCTTTAAATGTTTGGTCGTTACGATGTCGGTATTACAACCCGCAAGAAAAGCCAAAAACATGCCAATTCCCAATATCTTTTTCATAATCTTACTCCTTTGCCTGTAATATCTATCGGCATCAGTAAGCAGCTTCTTTAGGACGTGAGATACTGCTCGATAGCGGTTTGTCGTTGTTTACCCTGTGAGATGCCACTTCGCTGTCTTACAAAGTGAATGTTTGGTTATCTCACGTCCTAAAGCTTCTTGTGGATTATATTTCTACTTTCTCGTAGAATCATTGATATGAGTAAAGCGAAGTTCTTGATATTGACAATAATATGTCTGCTGGGGGGTTGTGGTGAGAAGCCCAAATATACGACCGAACAGCTTGCTGCGATGCCGCTCGCCAGACGGGACGGGCTCCCCGAGCCAAGCGGCGGTTTCGCACTGGCGGTAGGCGACCAGACAGTGTCGGCTGAGGAAGTAATCGGGCCGGTCTTTGAACGACTGGCGCAGGTGGCTCGGAATGGGGATTTTGAGAAATTCAAACAGGTTGCAGAGCCGGTTATTGAGCAGCAGCTTGTGGTCCATATTTCGGATGCGCTGCTTTACAGTAGGGCGAAAAAAGATGCGGGCGAGCAGATCAATGCTGAGCTTGACAGAGTAGCGATTGCGGAGGTCAGGAGATTTGTTGCGGATTTCGGCGGCGACTACGCCAAAGCCGAGCAGGCGCTGAAACAGATGGGAATGGATTGGGGCAAGTTTGAACAGTATCAGAGACGCAGGATACTAAGCCAAAGCTATATCGCACAGCAGATGCCGAAGGAGAGCCCCATTGCCTATGGTGAGATGTTGGCGGCTTATAACCAGACGAAGGACCAGTTGTTCACAACGCCCGGTGTTCTGCAGTTTCGCCTCATCGACATAGAGCCAGCAAAGCTGCAGGGTATAGACCCCAGCAGAGACCGCCTGGAGCAGGCCAGGGAGCTTGCCGGGCAGCTTGTTGGGCGTGTAAATCTGGGTGAGGATTTTGAGCAGTTGGCGAAGAATTATTCGCACGGGCACAGGGCTTCGGCAGGAGGATTGTGGCGAAAACTCGACCCGGAATCGCTTGCTAAACCTTACGATGTGCTGGTTGAGCAGGCGGCGAATATGAAGCCGGGCGAGGTGGCGGGCCCCATCGAAACGGCAGGTCACATTTTTATAATGCAGCTTGTGGAGTATCAGCCGAAAGGTGTAGAGCCGTTTGAGAAGGTCCAAAACCAGGTCAAGGCCAGAATTTCGGTTGAGAGGATGCGTCAATATCTTGACAAACTTAATGCTGACCTTTTGCAGCAGGCCTCGGTGGCGGACAGGGAGAGATTTGTGGATTTTTGTGTGCGGGAAATTTACAAAATGGCCAACAGGTAAATATCAGCGCAGTCAGGGGGTGGGCACAGTCGGATGATAGTTGCACACGGTATAGATTTGGTTGATTTTCCTCGCATAGAGGATATGGTCAAACGGCACGGCGGTCGGTTTTTAGACAGGGTGTTCACTGCTGTCGAGCAGTCATACGCCGAGGCGAATAGAAACAGTATTGAGAAATTAGCCGGTCGTTTTGCCGCAAAGGAAGCAGTGCTCAAGTTGTTGGGCACGGGCTGGCGAGGCAAAATTGCCTGGACGGATATTGAAGTGGTAAACACCGCGACCGGCCAGCCGGAAGTTAAATTATCAGGCGAGGTGAAAAAAATCGCCGACAGGTTAGGCGTCACGCAAATCAGCGTAAGCATCACTCATACCGCGAATTTTGCCATTGCATCCGCAGTAGCGATTGTTCAGTCAAATGAGAACAAATAACTTCGACTGCGTTGTCATTGGGGCGGGTCACGCCGGAATAGAGGCCGCCCACGCGGCCGCAAGAATCGGTGCAAAGACCGCACTAATTACCATCGACAAAAACAAAATTGCGGCGATGAGTTGCAACCCCGCGATAGGGGGGCTTGCCAAGGGTCAGATTGTCCGCGAAGTTGACGCTATCGGAGGGCTTATGGGGCTGGCGATTGACGCGACGGGGATTCAGTTCAGAATGCTGAATCGCTCGAAAGGCCCCGCTGTGCAGTCGCCCCGCGCACAGGCCGACAAATACAGGTATCAGAAGTTTATGATAAACGCCCTCGAACAGACGGCTAACCTGACTATCATCGAGCAAATGGCAACCGATATCATCGTGGAGGCTGGCCGCGTCGAGGGCGTACGATGCAAAGGCGGCTGGGCATGCGGCACAAAAACGATAGTAGTGGCAACGGGGACATTTCTTCGCGGGCTTATGCACATCGGGCCGGAGCAGTTCGAGGGCGGCAGACGCGGTGAACCAGCGGCTGATGAGCTTTCGGCGTGCCTCGAACGGCTGGGGCTTGTTGTGAAGCGGCTGAAGACCGGCACGCCCGCCCGATTAGATGCCTGCACGATTGATTACGAAAAATTAGAGGTTCAGCAGGGCGATAAGGAGCCGGCGCCTTTTTCGTTTATGAACGACAAAATAAACCGGCTGCAGATTCCGTGCTGGATTACATATACCAACGAAGAAATACACAAGTTGATTCGCGACAATCTTGACAAGGCGCCGCTTTATACAGGCCAGATAAAATCAACAGGGCCTCGATACTGCCCAAGTATCGAGACCAAAATCATTCGCTTTGCCGACAAGACGCGTCACCAGGTTTTTTTAGAGCCGGAGGAGCAGGAGCAAAACGTTATCTACTGCAACGGCATAAGCACGTCGCTGCCGAAGAGCGTTCAGGACGAGATGATAAGAAATTTACCGGGCTGTGAGAGGGCCAGGGTTTTACACTATGGCTACGCGATTGAATATGACTATTGTCCGCCGATTCAGTTGAAGAATAATCTCGAAACAAAGAGAATCACCGGCCTTTTTTTGGCGGGACAAATCAACGGCACAAGCGGCTATGAGGAAGCGGCGGGGCAGGGAATAATAGCTGGAATAAACGCAGCCAGGTTCCTGCAGGGGGACGAGCCGATTGTTCTTGGCCGGGACAGGGCGTATGTCGGCGTTATGATTGACGACCTGCTCACAAAGGGACTTGGTGTTGAGGGGATGGGAATTCCGGATGAGCCGTATCGGATGTTCACCTCGCGGGCGGAATTCCGTCTCAGTTTGAGGTCGGATAACGCTGACAGGCGTCTGACGGCAATAGGCAAATCGGTCAACCTCGTCGATGAGAAAAGATGGGACAGGTTCCAGAAAAAAATAAACGGTATTGAGCAACTGAAAGAATACCTCAAGACAAACAGCAGCAATGGTATCAGCTTATGGGAGCAGCTTTGCAGGCCGGGGAATACTATCTCACAGACGCTGTATGAAGATGCTTATGTCAAAAGCTGCGGTTTCAATAAAGATGTCGTCGAGGCGGTGATAATTGATGCCAAGTATGAGGGGTATTTAGTCAAGCAAGAACGCCTGGCGGCGGGGCTGCAGAGTTTGGACGCCAAGCAAATCCCAGCCAATCTGGATTATGGCACGATATCGCATCTGCGGGTTGAGGCGAGAGAAAAGCTGTCGGTGTTTAAGCCACAGACACTTGGACAAGCCAGCCGAATCTCAGGCATCACCCCGGCCGACATTACCGTCATCCAGGTGCATCTCAGGAAATATCACAACCATGCTCGCCGGCGTGAGAAATTATTATGAAATCGCTGTTGGACAGTGTTTATAATCGCAACGTAAGTAAAGAGTCGCAAAAGTTCAAGATTTGGCGTAGCGCCGGCCTGTTGCTGACTTATAAATGTAACGCGAGCTGTGAGTTCTGTTATTACAATTGCTCGCCGAAGCAGGGAGGCCTGATGCCGGCCGAGATGGCGATAAGTTCCTGGCAGTCATTGAAGGAGCTGGCGGGCGACAGCGCAAAGATTCATATTACGGGCGGGGAGCCGTTTTTGTATTGGGAACATCTTGAGAATGTGCTGCGCGAGGCGAACAAGGCGGGGCTTGGCCCAGTTGATATGATTGAGACAAGCGGCTTTTGGGCGACCGATGAGAAAGTTATAAAGGACCGGCTAAAAATTCTCGACGAACTTGGGATGAACCGGCTGAAAATCAGTTGCGACCCTTTTCATCAGGAATACGTCGGTATTGAGCCGGTCAGGCAGTTGGCTCAAATCGCGAAAGAATCGCTTGGAAAAGACCGTGTTCTTGTGCGATGGGAAAAATATCTTGAAAATCCGGTCGAGATGAAAAACATCACTGCAGCCGAAAGAGATAACCACTATGTTGAAACGCTGAAGGATTATCCCTGTCGGTTTACAGGCAGGGCGGCGGGGCATATTGCGTCGCTTGTTGCAAAAGAGACCGTTGAGCAAATTTCAAAGTCAAATTGCCGAGATGCTTTTCTCGGTGCAAAAGGCGTTCATATTGACCCTTACGGAAACGTTTTTAGTGGAACCTGCAGCGGGATTGTAATCGGCAATGTTGGTAAAACGCCTCTTGCTGAAATATGGAGGGCTTGGCAGCCAGGTAACGATAAGATAATTGAAACGCTGTTTCGTTCCGGCCCTGTGGGATTATTGAATGAAGCGATTAAACTGGGCTACAGGCCGGCAAAGCTCTATGCCGGCAAGTGTCATCTTTGCACAAGCATACGACAATTCTTTTTCGACAAGGGACTTTATAAATCAACAGTTGGCCCCGTGGAGTGTTATACTCAGGTGTGTAATTAACGGGTGCTCAATTTCAATCAGGAGGTCCACCCGGGCCGGGACCAAAGCCGCGACCGGGACCGCGACGGCCCATCATCGGGCCTTCTATGCCGCGTTCCTGCATACGATTAAACAGGTCTCGGCGAAACTGAATCATTTTCACCCTCGTATCGGCACTGATTCCACTTGACCTTTCCCTAATCCTTTCAGGATTTATACGAGGTCTCTGTCTGCCGTTTGCGCTTCGCTGGCCGAATCTCGGCCGATTTGCATCAGGCGGACCGAATCCCGGCGGGCCATTAGCATCAGGCGGACGATTGGGGTCTCTGCGAGAGAGAAATTCTGCCCTTCGGGTCTGCATTTCGTCGATTATCTTGTCCAGATAAACCGTTCGCTGTTCGCCCTCGGGCAGTGCGAAATAACCGTTTACCTGCGCGGTCATTCTCGTCCGCATCGCGGCGAACATCTGCCCGCGGACCTCTCGCCTCACATCTTCGTTTGCGTCACGGAACTCATTGGAATCGAAATATTCCCTAATCTGACGAGGGGTCATTTTGGCAAAATTCGGTTTTCTGTAATGCCTGACGGCCAGCGGGACCGCGACAGCCACGCTGGCAACCAGAGCTATTATCACTATCAAAATTGTTTTACTTTTTTTGGTCATAATTCTTAGTCCTGGTTTTTCGGATTACCTACGTGCCAGTCGGCAAAAAGATAATTTTTTTCACCTTTGATATATTCCTGGCCCCTGAATCCCTGCTCCTGCTGCTGGCTGGTTCTCGGATGGACCGCGTCAAAATCGCTCATAACGTGCATATTTCGTTCTTTGATGCCGTCCCGTGCAAAACGAGTTGTGCTTATAGCTCTTCCGCTGAACATTCGTGCGTAGTATTCATAGCTTAAGCCCCAGTTTTTATAATAATAAGTATCGGCGGGGCATTTAAACACTTGTTTCTCTTTTAACAAAGGCAATAAAAATTTTGTTATAGGCGGCCTGTATCCCAGGTCGTTCGGGTCGGAGATAAGCGTGGGATATTCACACGCAGGAGGCATTACGTCGCTGTTATCGTCAAGATACGCCCTGAAGGCGACGCCTATCTGCCGAAGATTGGATTGACAGGAAACTCTCTTGGCCACGTTCCTGGCCTTGCCGAGCGCAGGCATTAATATCCCCATTAAAAGGGCGATTACGCTGATAACAACCAGCAGCTCCACGAGCGTAAAAGCCGGGCTTATCTTTTTATTATTTGGCTTGTGCATAACATTATTTAAGACGGTCGGTGGCTATTTTATATTGCAGGAATTCTAATGAAGCTCTTTACAGATGTTTTCGGCGTAAGAGTCGATTTTGGCTGAAAGTGTTTCGCTCAATTCCCGGCCCGGCCCCAGCTTTTCCGGCTCGATGCCGAAAAAGGCGATTTTCTGCGGGCATTCACCGAGCTGCCTGGAGAGGTTTATCACCTGCAGAATATCGGCCTCGTGAAGCGAATAATGAATTAGCTTTTTTACGCTTTGAACGTCTTCTGGGGTAAAACGCTTCATTGTTCCCGGTTCGGCACCCATTTTGGCGCAGTCGATGATTATGGCCTTTTTGCGATTTGCTATTAGGTGCAGAAGATTCATACCGGCTGAGCCGGCATCGATGAAATCTACTTTGGGGAATTTGTCCTGCCCGCCTAAAGGCGAGGTCTCGCTCGCCTCGCTTCGCGGGCGAAGCGGGCCTTCGGCGGACTGACTCGACAGACGCCTGACCAAATGAACGCCGATACCCTCGTCGGACAATAATAAATTGCCTAAGCCAATGACGACGGTATCTTTTTTTGGCGTTTGGTTTGTCACCGGACGAACTGCACGTCGAGGAAATGCGTCGAGCAGGAGATGCAGGGGTCATAGGCGCGGACAAGCATTTCCAGCTTCAGTCGAATATCGTTTTCATTCTGGTCTAAAATTTCGGGCAGGAGCTTCTCAAGGTCTTTCTGGATATTGGCGTGGTTCGGATCTGTCGGGATACACATATCTGCAGCAACGCAGTTGCCCTT
>CAYNVP010000117.1:0-8077 GCA_964400665.1 uncultured Pirellulales bacterium
GACGACACACACGGCTTTGATTATCTCGATGCAGCGCCAGCCAATCTTTCCGCCGTAGATGCGCCGCCGCCGATGAGCGAGCCATTGGAAAACGCAAGCATTCCCAGTATTGAAACAATAATCGAAGCCGTTAAGGCGATGGTATAACTATTATTGTCACTCCTGCGAAGGTAGGAGTCCCGGATACAAAATACGAGGTTTGATAAATGGCAAGAGATGTTAGATTGCCGCAGCTTGGCCAGACAATGGAAGAAGGAACGGTCGTTAATTGTTTGATTAAGGTCGGCAGCCCGGTTAAAAAGGGCGACATACTGTTTGAAATAGAGACCGACAAGGCGACCCTTGAAATGGAATCGCCCGCCGATGGTTTCGTAAAATTTATCCTCGCTGAAGTCGGCCAGACGTTGCTTGTCGGGGCGCCGATGCTGGTTCTCGGCGAAAAGGATGAGCAGGTCCCGCAAAGCTTTCTCGATTCTCTCACCGCGGAGACCGCAGAGCACGCAGAGAAAAAACCAAATAATGTGTCCTCTACGGTCTCGGCGAACTCTGCGGTGAAATCAGAGATACCCGCCAGAATGATTGCGTCGCCGAGGGCCAAAAAGCTTGCAGAAGAGCTTGGAGTCAATCTGACAACAGTTACCGGCACAGGACCGGCGGGCAAAATCACAGAGGAAGATGTAAAAAAAGCCGCTGTAACGAAAACTGCTGCAACTCAAGCCGTTGAAGAAGTCAAGCTCGGCGGCATTATCCCGATGACAAAGAAACAGCGATTAACTGCCGAAAGAATGGTCGAATCAAAAAGAGAAATTCCCTGCTTCTACCTGAGCTTGAGGGCGGACGTCACCGACCTCGTTGCACTGCGTTCGAAGCTCAATGAGGCAGGCCCTGTTAAAATCTCTTATAACAATTTTATTATTCGTGCTGTGGCAATTGCCCTGCAGAAATTTCCCATTATGACAGGTCAAATGGTCGGCGACTCGATAAAACTGGCCGATACCATCAATATCGGCCTGGCCGTCTCTACCCCCAGCGGCCTTATCGTGCCCGTCATCAAAGACGCCCACAAAAAGAACCTCGGACAAATCGCATCAGAAACTCGGGTGCTTATCGAAAAGGCGCAGAATGACAAATTATTGCTTACCGACCTCGAAGGCGCCTGTATTACCGTAAGCAACCTCGGCGCATTCGGAATAGAGACCTTTATTCCGGTGGTTATCCCCGGCCAGTGCAGCATCCTCGGTATAGGAAGGATTCTCGATACCTGCATCGCGAACAATCAAAACCGTAAGCTGATGAATATGACCCTTTCAGTTGACCACAAGGTCGCCAACGGCGACTACGCCGCACAGTTTCTGGATTTCACAAGAAAACTCCTCGAAGACGCCTCGACGTTTATTTAGGGACAGTGGAGTTGTTGAAAAAATAGATTTTCAACAAATTCGGCATCGGATGAATTTTTTTATAGTACGAGTACATACGTGCCCAAGGATTCGATAGAATCGCTTGAGATACTATTTTACCAATCAGCAGGAATTTCGTTTCTTTCCTTGCCAAAGTAAAATTTTAAATAATGTTTGACCGGCTTGGTTAGATTAACCCTTACTTCTCCTGTGTTAGGGTCATAAAACCAGCCACCATCTCCGCTTAATGCATCATACTCTCTGTCAATTCCTCCTGACGAAGAGAGATTCTCCAAAAAGCGTATTGTCATTAAAATGTTGGGGTCATTTTTGTTACTCCGGGCATATGCGTTAATCTCACATAAACAGCTTGGAAGTCTGTCGGTCTTGCCCTCAAACCATTTGACACCAGACCTTGCGCGTACCAAATTCCACTTTGTTGTATGCAAGGCTTCGTCGTACGTAGTAATATCTTCGACATGCAGAAAGCATAGTATTACCACCAAACTCAACAGAAAGATTATGATCACAGTTGAGCTAATACTAAATTTCCTCTCCTTCGTTTTATTTTCCCGAGTATTGTTCATAATATTCTTTCTGTGAACTCAAAAATATATTTCACTCGGCTTCGGTCTTCATCGTTCTATCTTTTTTCTAAGAATACTTAATGAAATGGGGACAGTTACCTGTTAAGATGACTGATTCTGGCTGTATAGTTCGATTAGTTTCTTTTCGGCCTGGGCGGTCCACAGGCCGTTGTTGAGGCACGCAGCGACGTCGGGCATTTTGTCGGCCAGTTTCGTAATCGGCGTTAGCCCCAGCCCCTTGCAGGCCGGGTACACGACAATCTTGCCCGCGACCGAACGGTTCTCGACGGCCTTTATTCCGTCACATACCCCGTCAAGTCCGCAGATCGCCGCCACCGAGACGTTCGTATCGAACCGGCCGGACTCAATCTGCGCCAGCATCGACTTCATATCCTCCAGCGTCGAGCCGCTCGTGCCGATGAAATATAACTGCTTCTCGATGTAGCTGTCGAGGTCCACTTTCGTAGCCGTCGTGGATGATATTCCCGCGAACACGTTGATTATCGCGCCTTTGGCCGCGGTTCTCACCGAGGCAGCGACAAGCTCCGGCACCGATGCCACAATTACAACATAATCGAACGGCTCAGGTATCGTGTCTTTCGCGGGGTTATACTGGCTGTATGCGACGCCGTTTTCTTTTGCCAGCGGTTCCGCCACCCTTGCCAGCATCGCCAGCCGATGTTCATCGGAGTCGCTTGCGAATATGCTTACCCCTTCGGTTCGCTGCCAGATGTTGCGTATCACGTGCATTGTCCCCATCGGCCCTGCTGCACCTACAACGTTGAGCTTGTTGCCTTTTCGAATTGCGCCGCCGTCAGGTATGTGTTTCATAGAATCTGTCGGCTCATAGCCGGTAGTGCCTGTGATTCTCATCCCCCCATAGTGAACCCGGCCTATTGGGACTACGATGTTCCTGCCGAACCTCCCGCCACAAAGAACGATATTAAAAAGCCCCTTCGGGCCAACCTTCGAAAACAGGGCCTCCACCCTGTTCGGATTGCTCCCCATGTAAATCACATCATCGAAACTCGCATCTTCGAGCCGCGCAATGTCCGGGCAGGTTTCCATAATAATATCTGCAACCTTTGGCGGTTCATACTGGGAGAACCACGTTATTCGGCCCGGCCGGTCGTATTGCCTGAACAGGCCCGCGAGGTCATTTGTGGTTACTACCGCATCTGCGGCAATCAGCAGCTCGCCGCCTGCTTTTATCTGCTTTCTTTCTTCGCCGGTGTATGAGTTCTCCACGCACGCTAACGGCTCCACCAGCGCCACTGATGACGCACTCAAATGCTGCGGCACAGGTATAAGCATCGATTCGCCTTGCGGCGATGTGATTACCCTCTCGTCCATCAGCACGTATTCCTGTAGTGCCCCTTCGAAGTTATACCCGAATGCGCCGTTGGATTGCTCAGTCGGAAGCCAGCGATAATCGGTCTCCACCAGGTATCGTTCGCCCGGCCTGAAACGTTTGACCTCCTCACCCACCGCCTCTATGCGCACCACCGTTTCGTGGCCCGGAACGGTGGGCTTGTCAGCCGGAACATAACTTGGAATCTCCCGAAGCGCCTCCGGAGCTATTCCGCTTACTACCTCCGTTTTTCGCGGATGCACCGAAAACTGCTTCACTAATTTCAAATCGCTGAAGCACAATCCGACCGCCTCGACCCGGCAGACAATCTGATGAGACCCCGGCGGGGTAAGCGCTTTCGACTTGTTCAGGACAAGCTCATTGGCCCCGACAAGCTGCACTGCACACTGGGTCTTTGGCAACTCTGACATACTCCTCTCGAATCGGTCAATTCTCTAACACACGCCGAGCGCACCACGCTTCGATTTTGTTAGTTTATCATTCGTCGGTCGGCTTGTGTGTAACTATTTGTGTTTTTTTGTATTGTCTTTCCCACTCCTCTGTTTCTTTCGGCCGGTATTGTTTCAGCTCAAACGAGTTTCGCACCAGTCCTCTGCCTTGTGAGACGCTTTCTATCTGCCCCGTTGCCTTGGCCTGCATCAGGATGTTGCCAATCGCCGTCGCTTCGACCGGCCCCGCTGTCACCATTTTGCCGGTTGCGTCGGCTGTGAACTGGTTCAAAAGCTCGTTCTGCGAGCCGCCCCCGACAATATGAAGCCGGTTAATCACTCCGCCGACAACCTCTTCCAGGCCGTCCAGCGTCTCACGATACTTCATCGCCAGGCACTCCAGCAAAACCCGCACCATTTGTCCTTTGTTTGTGATTTCCTTTTGCCTGGTTTGTGCCAGAAACTCATTTATTCGCCCCGGCATATCACCGGGGGCGAGAAATCTACCGTCATCGATGTCCACCGTCGCAGCAAACGGCTCGGCCTTTTCCGCCATCTCCGTCAACTGTGTGTAAGTCAGGCGTTCTCCCTCTTTTTGCCACTGTCTCCTGCATTCCTGCACGGGCCACATTCCCATTATATTTGTCAACAGCCGAATCGTTCCCTCAACTCCGCCTTCATTGGTGAAATCATGCTCGAACGTCTTATCGTTGACTAATGCCTTTGGCGTTTCGACTCCCATTACACTCCAGGTCCCGCTCGACAGATACGCCCATTTGGTTTGTTCATCCGCCCTTGGCGAGACCTCGCCTTTTGGCGGGTCCGCGGGTACGGCAGCTACCGCGCTGGCCGTATCGTGAGAGCCGACCGCGATTACCGGTATCCGGCTGCAACCGATTTCCTTTGCGACCTCGCTTCTTAGAGTCCCGACTACAGTCCCTGGTGACACAACCTCAGGCATAATCTCAATCGGCAGATTGAGCGTCTTGAAAATCTCCTTCGACCATTTGCCCGTTCGCATATCCATAAGCTGGCTGGTGCTTGCCAGCGTGTATTCGGCGTAACATTTGCCGCAAAGCGCGTATGAAACAAGGTCTGCGATGAATACCAGTCGTCTTGCCTTTGCCAGAGTCGGCGAATTCGCCAATCGCATCCGGCTACGGCTCGGCACATTTCTTAAAACCGAACCTTTCTGAAAGTTTGGTCCGTCCGCTGCCAAATCGGCTTTCGTTCCGCCTACGCCGAGACGAGTCGAAAAAAGCTGATAGATGCTGTTTAACTGCATAAACTGTATGCCGGTATTGTCGTAAATCTCCCTTTTGGCCATCAGCTCGAACGCCTTTTCCATTATCCCGTTTGTCCGGCTGTCGCGGTAATGATACGGATTTTCTATAAGCCGGCCCTTTTCATCCAGAAGCCCGAAATCAACCCCCCAGCTGTCAACGCCGATGCCTGCGACCTCTCCGCCCGCTTCTTTAACCGCCTTGCCGATGCCGACTTTAACCTCCGCCAATAACTTTCCAAAATCCCATCGTAAACTCCCTTCCTGCTCAATCGGCCCGTTGCCGAATCTGTGCACCTCCTCTAATCGCAGTTTCTCAGCCGAGACAGCCCCCAGCATTACCCTGCCGCTCGCCGCCCCCAAATCTATCGCGATATACCGCCTCTCACCGACCATTGCAAATACCCATAAGCCGTGCTGTAATTAATAATCTTCTACCTTTCCGGCGGGGTGGTCAAATTTACCGCCGCCTGGATTCCTGAAGATAATTCCGGAATGATACCAAGCTTGACGTACACCGGGCGAATCATTTTTTTCAGGTCGGGAAGTTTGACTGCGAATATCACGGCTCCCAGGACACATAAGATTCCGCCTGCCATCAGGGTATTCGGGGCGCCTATGACCGTTGCCAGGGTGCCGGCCAGTAAGCTGCCGAAAGGGGCCGTGCCTATAAAAGCCATTACGTATAAGCTCATAACCCGGCCTCGCTTGTCATCTTCCACGATGGTTTGTATGACCGTGTTGCAGGCGGCCATCTGCGTCATTATTCCAATACCCGCTACGAAAATCAGCGGCAGGGAAAGCCACAGAAAGTGCGACAGCGAAAACCCGATAAGCCCCATTCCAAAGGTTGCGGTGGATAAAGGAATGATTTTCACCAGCCCGCGTATGCTTTTTCTGGATGCCAGATGAATCGCACCCGCCAGGGCGCCTGTTCCCGCGGCGGCCATAAGAAAACCTAACGTGTGCGGCCCGCCGTGAAGTATCTTCTTTGCGAAAACCGGCATAAGAACTACGTAAGGCATTGCCACCAAACTGACCAGCGACAGAAGCAGCATGATGTATTTTATAGGCGTGAAGCTGCGGACGTAAGAAAGGCCTTCCCTGAGCTCGTGAAAAACGTCCGTGGTTCTCGGTTTGGTTTCTTTGACCTTTACTTTCATCATCAGCAGGGACGCTATGACAAACAAAAAGCTTATCCCGTTGATGATAAAACAAATCCCCTCGTTGGTGGCCGCAATCAATATGCCTGCTATCGGGGGGCCTATCAGGCGAGCGCTGTTGAACATCAGGGAGTTTAATGCGATAGCGTTGCCCAAATCTTCCTTGTTTTCCACCATCTCGGCTACAAACGCCTGGCGAGTCGGCATATCAAATGCGTTGATAAGGCCGAGAAATACGGCCAAAGGTATGATTTGCCACACGCTTATTTCTACGGTGAAAAAAAGCAAACCCAGGACAAGCGCCTGTATCATCGCTGACGTCTGGGTCGCTATCAGAATGCGGTGGCGGTTCCACCGGTCGCTCAGCACCCCTGCAAGCGGCACCATCAGAAAAGCCGGTATCTGGCTGGAAAAACCAACCGCGCCTAATAAAAAAGCCGAATCTGTAAGACGATAAACTAACCACAGCAGGGCGGTTTGTTGTATCCAGGTCCCGACAAGCGATAAGATTTGACCACTGAAAAAAAGCCGGTAATTCCGGTATCGCAGCGAGCGAAAAATTGTTCTGTGCCTTTTTAGTAAATCCACTTTATACTTGCTGGTCCTGATAACGTGTATAATGCCTGTTTCTATATACTGTCATCGATTATCAATCATCTACTATCATTTTTCAATCTTTCCCTGCGGCCCGTCTCGTTTATAATAACCGTCACTATGAGAGTCCTGATTTATGTCGCTGGTTCCGTCGGGCTGGGTCTTGCGAGCTGTCTTCTGAAGTCGCAGGCCGAGGTCTGTATTATCGCAAGGGCCGACACAACGGACGCCCTGCGAAAGTCGGGTCTTGTCAGGACCGGCATCTTTGGTCGATTCCGCGCCGGGCCGGAAGCGTTTTCTGCTTATGAATCATTGAAAGAAATTGAAAATCAGGCCTTCGATTTTATCCTCGTTTGCACCAAGTCGTTCGATTCCGCCGCAGCAGCGGGAGACCTGTCGCGTCATCGGCAGCTTCTGAGCGAATCGACAAAGATTGTCCTTTGCCAGAACGGCTGGGGCAACGCCGAGAAATTCATCTGCCATTTCCCCAGAGAACGTATTTACAGCGCTCGCGTGATTACGGGCTTCACCCGCCACAAGCCAAATGAGGTTGAAATAACCGTCCACGCCGACGCGGTTCATATCGGCTCGCTTTTCGGCTGCAATCTCGCACCCGTTGAGCCGCTGGCCAATTCAATTGCCGAAGGGGGTATCCCCGCCGTAACCGTTCCCGATATAGAAAAAGACCTATGGGCCAAAATGCTTTATAACTGCGCCCTTAATCCCTTAGGCGCAATCCTCGACGTCCCCTATGGCGATTTGGCCAAAAATACCTTCACGAAGGATTTGATGAACCATATTACTGCCGAGGTCTTCGAAGTTTTAACCGCAGCCGGCTTTCACACACACTGGCGGTCAGCCGACGGCTTCCTGAAGGTCTTCTACGACAAGCTCGTCCCCGCTACCGCAGGCCACAAATCCTCGACGCTGCAGGATATCGCCGCGGGCAAAAAGACCGAAATCGACGCCCTCACAGGCGCCGTCCTGGCACTCGCAGACAAGCACCGCATCGACGTCCCTTATAATCGCGCCGTTTACTCGCTGATTAAATTTAGCTCTCGCTAAAAATATCGCTTGAAGGTATTGACAGCATATCTTCTTCTCTGTATTATGACTTCACAGTAGTTTGGAAAAAAAACTACTGGTGATGCCAAGGTCGAAAATCATAGTTTGCATTCCTGCCCGTTTCGGGGCCACAAGATTCCCGGGTAAGGTTCTCGCCAAAGATACCGGCAAATTCCTCATCCAGCA